>CAZAKP010000150.1:0-7522 GCA_964485845.1 uncultured bacterium
GGTATAGCCGGGAGCGGCCCCAGCTTCGCTCTCCCCACGGCCCGCGACCGCTGGCGCCGCTCCCGGCTATACCTGCCTGGCAACGAACCGAAGTTCATGCTCAACGCGAGGATACACAAGCCGGACGCGGTCATCCTCGACCTTGAGGATTCGGTTCCGCCGGTCGACAAGGACGCCGCTCTTCTGGTAGTACGGAACGCACTCTACGCCCTCGACTTCGGTGACTGCGAGCGAATGGTGCGCATCAACCAACTCCCCGCCGGGCTGGCCGAAGTCGACGCACTGGTCCCTGCCGGCGTCAACGTGATTCTCATCCCCAAGTGCGAATCCGCAGAACAAGTCAGAGAAGTCGACGCCCGCATCTCCTCCGCCCTGTCCTCATTCGCCAATCGTCAATCGTCATTCGACACTTACCTGATGCCGATCATCGAGACCTGCGAAGGAATGTTCAAGGCCCGCGAGATTGCCGGTGCATCACCGCGAGTGGTCGCGCTGACGTATGGCCTCGAAGACTACATCCTCGACCTCGGCGGCGTGAAGACGCCGGCCGGACTTGAAAGCCTCTGGGCGCGTTCGCAGGTCGTGAACGCGGCCAAGGCAGCCGGAGTACAAGCCATCGACACCGTCTTCGCTGACGTCGACGATATGGAAGCCTTGCGGGCAAGCTGCCGGGCCGCGAAGGAACTCGGGTTTGAAGGCAAGGGCTGCATCCACCCGCGCCAGGTAGAAGTCGTCAACGACGAGTTCATGCCATCCCCTGTCGAGATCGAGAAAGCGCAGAGAATCGTCCAGGCGTTCAGAGAGGCTCAGGCGGAGGGCAGAAACGTCGTGTGCGTGGGCTCCAAGATGATCGACCCGCCGGTAGTTGAACGCGCTCTGCGCACGCTCGAGCGGGCAGAGGGTTCACGGGTTCAAGGGTCCACGGGTTCGGGCCAGAACCCCAGAACCCAAGAACCCCAGGACCCTTCGTGATGGACCTGGTCAAGAACGCAGCGGGCCGGCTCGTCCCGACCGAGGTCAACGGCAGACCCGCGGTGCCTTTCCAGGGCGTAGGCAAGTACCGTCCCGCCGGCCGCAAAGCCTGCCCACCCGTCCCGACCTGCCTCGACTACCCTGACGACGGCAACAAGCTCGTGCCCGACCTCAGGACTGGGCTTGAGAAGGCCGGCATCCGTAGCGGTATGACCATCTCGACCCACCACCATTTCCGCGACGGCGACACGCTATCGCTCCAGCTCTTTGACCTCTGCGCCGAAATGGGTCTCAAAGACCTGGTCTGGTATCCGTCGGCCGCATTCCCCTGCCATGCGCCGATCACGAAGCACCTCGACTCCGGCGTCATCCACCACATCGAAGGCAGCCTGAACGGCCCGCTCGGCGACTATTGCACGCAGGGAAAGATGCGCGGCCTCGGCGTACTCCGCTCGCACGGCGGCAGGGCCCAGGCAATCCAGGACGGCGAGGTCCACATCGACATCGCGGTCATCGCCGCGCCCACTGCCGACCAGTTCGGCAATGCCAACGCGGTCCACGGCAAGTCTGCCTGCGGCGTGCTCGGTTACGCTGACGCTGACCTAACCTACGCCGACCGCACCATTGTGGTCACCGACAACCTCGTCCCGTTCCCGGCCATCCCGATCCAGCTATCGGGCACGCACGTAGACATGGTCGTCCGGCAGGACAACATCGGCGACCCCAAGAAGATTGTCTCCGGCACGACCCAGATAACTCGCAGCCCGGACCGTCTCTACATCGCCGAACTCACGGCCAAGTTCATCCGCGACTCCGGCATCATGCGCGACGGATTCAGCTTTCAGGCCGGGGCCGGCGGCATCTCGCTCGCCTTTGCCCTGTACCTTGCCGACATGATGAAACAGGCCGGGGTCAAAGCAAGCTGGCTCCATGGCGGCTCGACCCGCTACCTCGTAAAGATGCTCGAAGACGGCATCACTCCGGTGCTCATCGACGGCCAGGCATTCGACCTAGACGCGGTACGCTCAATCGGCGTCAACCGCGGCCACATCGACACAAGCCCATTGGTGAGCTACAACTTCCACGCCAAGGGCAACTACATAAATCTTCTCGACGCGGCCGTGCTCAGCGCAACCGAGGTGGACACGAACTTCAACGCCAACGTGGTGACACACTCGGACGGAAGACTGCGCCACGGCATCGGCGGCTGGCAAAACTGCATGCACGCCCGCTGCACCATCCTGGCCATCCCGGCGATGCGCGACCGCATGCCGGTCATAGTCGACGAAGTGACGACCCTCTGTGCCCCAGGCGAGCTGGTTGACGTCATCGTCACCGAACTCGGCATCGCCATCAACCCGCTGCGCCAGGACCTGCTCGATGCGCTCAAGGGCAAAGGACTTCCCATCCGGACTATCGAGGACATCAAGGCTGAAGTCGAGCGCACCTGCGGCGTCCCTTCGCGTCCCAAACACAGCGACAAGGTTGTCGCCGTCGTCAAATGGATCGACGGCACCGTGCTGGATTCGGTGTATCAAGTACCGACGTAGCCGGGACAGCACAAGCCCTCGGCCAGCCCAAGCACAAGCTCAAGCCGAGGCAATCGCATCCGGTCTGTCATTCCGAGCGAGTCGGACGAGTCGTGGAATCTTGTCTGAGAGATCCGTCGAATCGCTGCGCTCCCTCGGGATGACGGAGGCGGCCGACCCGAGGACCGCTGGACTGCGGCCCCGCTGAACGATACAATCGCTCCGTGCCCTCCTCGCGCAAGTTCTCTATCCGCATCGTCATCACTATCTTGCTTGTCGCCCTCGGCGTCCTTATCATCCTTCTCCCCTACATCGTCAGGCGGCAGCGTATCCCTGCAAACGGCGTCGTCACTACTTTCACTGACTCGACCCGAGTGCCAGCCGGAACTCCGCCGCCAGACTCGGCCACTGTGATGGCCGCGCTTGGGCGCGTGATTGACCCCGAGGTCGGCATCAGCATCGTTGACCTTGGACTGGTAAACTCTGTGCACATCGACTCATCCGGGAACGTCAATGTAGCCCTCGCCCTCACGACTCCCGAATGTCCGGTCATCAGCCAACTCGGAGAACAGACGTCGAAAACGGTCATCGGCGTCCCGGGCGTGCGGCGAGCCACGGTACGGTTGGACCCAACGCTGCCGTGGGATCCGAGCCGTCTCAGCTCCGAGGCGCGAGAGCTTTACCGCAAGCGGTTGGGACGTCCGTGAAACCGCGGATGGACACTGATGCTCGGACCGATTCCCGACCCCATATCTGTGTTCATCCGTGTAGATCCGTGGTTACCACCACATGATCTGGGCATTGGTCGGTAAAGCTCTACTGCTCGGCCTCTCGACCGGGCTCTTCTGCGCCGGGTTCTGCGTACCGCTGGTTGGCCCGCTGCTGCTCGCGGACGACACGGGACTGGCACGGCTTTCCTCCGAGGAAAACCGTGCCTGTACCCAGCCTTCTAGCGGGGGCCGGCGTATCTGGCGCTCCGCTTCCCGCGTCCTGCTCTTCCTTGCCGGCCGGCTTGTCGCCTATCTGCTGTTCGGGCTGGTGTTCGGCGCGCTTGGCGGAATCCTCAGCCGCGTGTGGGGCATCAAGACAGTCCTGCTGCCGCTGCTCTACGCGGTTCTCGGCGTACTGATGATTGTCTACGCTCTGGTCCAGTCATTTCCTCACGTCGGATTCTGCCGCGCGCTTGGTCAGCCGGTTCGGTCCGGCTGGTACATCGCACTCGTGGGCTTCCTTGCCGGCATCAACCTCTGCCCGCCGTTCCTGCTCGCAGTGACCACGGTCATGGACATCGGCGGCCCGCTACGCGGAGCCTTGTTCTTCCTGGTATTCTTCCTCGCAACGAGCGTCTACCTGCTGCCGCTCTTCTTCGCCGGGCTCGTCAGCCGCTTCTCCTCGGTCCGCTTCGCCGGCCGCGTGACCGCGGTCCTCGCCGGCCTCTACTTCCTCTACCTCGCCGCTAGCACCGCCCTCACCCGCGCCAGCTAGCGCTGAAGAACGACCTTCCGCACGGCTTGACCTTGGGCCTGTGCTTCCCGCACGAAGTACACCCCCGGCGCCAGCGCCCGCACATCATTCGCGCCAGGTCTGAGGTTCAACACCTTCCGCCCGCTGATGTCGAGCAGAGATAGCGTTGGGCCACAATCCGAATTGCTGGGCAATTCGGTCATGTCTCGCGGCACAAACAGCACGCCACGTACAATTGTCGCTCCGCTGTTCGTCATCCGCAACTCGGCGCTCGGCGTTTCCTCAATCCCTCCGCCCGGAGTCGGGTCCATTGCACCCCAGATACGGTCGGTGTTGTAGATCTTGCCGCCTTCGGTCCCGGTCCAGCTCTGATACACAAGGAACAGGTGACTGCCGCTGCCGCGCGTCATCGCCAGATTCGACTGGACTCCGGCCTGCGGAATGACCCGTCCGTAGTCAAGAAGCGACCCGCTGGGCGTCACCCGCGTTCCGTAGATATCGGGTTTGCCCTCGTTGTAGCAGTCTTCCCACAGCACCAGGTAGTTCGTGCCGTCATAGGCAACCGCCGGGTCAAACTGGCCATACTGCGACTTCGAGACGGCAATGCCCGCGGTATCAAGGACCGTGCCCTGCTTCGTCACCCGCGACCCGTAGATGTCGCAGTAGTCGCTCCTGCGGTAGTCTTCCCAGACGACAAGGTAGTTCGTGCCGTCAAAGCCGATGGCAGGAGAGAACTGGCGCCTTACTGCCGTACAGATGGCGATGCCGTTGGGTTCGAGCACCTGCCCGACGGGCGTCATCCGCGCGCCGTAGATGTCGGCATTGCCGCTGTTGCGCGTGTCCTGCCACACTACGAGGTATCTCGTGCCGTCAAAGCCGATGGCGGGCAGCCACTGGTGGAGCGCCGCCGTAGAAACGGCGATGCCGTCGGTATTGAGAACGACGCCACCGGTCGACACGCGCGTACCGAAGATATCCCAGGTGCTGCCGTTGCGGTAGTCCTCCCACACCACGAAGTAGTCACCGACCGCAAAACCCACGGCTGGACGGCGCTGCCGGCCCGGTGCATCGGAGATGGCGATGCCGTTGGGTTCGAGCACCTGCCCGCCGGACGTCACCCGCGCACCGTAGATGTCGCCGGTCGTATCCCTGCGGTTGTCTCCCCAGACTACGAGGAAGTTCGAGCCGTCAAAGGCAACGGCGGGAGCGAACTGGTAGTTCTGCGCTGTGCAGATGGCAATGCCGTCAGGATCAAGCACGGCGCCCTCGGGCGTCACCCGCGCGCCGTAGATGTCGGTGTAGCCGTTGCGGTCGTCCTCCCAGACCGCGAGGAAGTTGACGCCGTCAAAGGCGACGCGTGGAGCATACTGGCCCCTCGCACATTGCGTGATGAGGAAGCCGCCGGAGTCAAGCACCCCGCCCCCGGGCGTCACTCGCGCACCGTACAGGTCGGGCTCATCCCGTTTGTTGCGTTCATCCTGCCACACCGTGAGATAGTTGGCGCCGTCAAAGCCAAGGGCCGGAGACCTCTGTACCCACTCTGCCGTCGGCGCGATGACGATGGCGGCAGTGTCGGGATCAAGCACTACCCCCCCGGACGTCACCCGCGCACCGCAGATTGTGAAGTAAGATGGGGCCATGCCGGTGACGCTGTGCCACGCCACGAGAAAGTTGGAGCCGTCAAAGGCGACTGCGGGCGACATGCAATACCCCGCCTCCGCGATTTTGATGTTGTCAAGCACCTGCGCACCGGGCGTCACCCGCGCGCCGTAGATGCTCATCGTGGTGAAGGAGATGACGAAGCGCCATGCCACAAGATAGTTCGAGCCGTCGAAGCTCAGGGAAGGCTGATCCTGCAAGTATGGCGCAAACGAGATGGCAAAACCACTGTTGTCGAGCACCGTGCCGGCAGGAGTCACCCGCGCACCGTAGATGCGCTCGTTGGTGCTGTCGACCAGGTCGCACCACACTACAAGGAAGTTCGCGCCGTCGAAACCCACGGCAGGATTCCACTGGTCGTGGGCATTCGTACTGATAACCAGGTTCGACGTGTCGAGCACCACACCGCCCTTCGTGACCCGCGCACCGAAGATGTCGGCGTGATTCACGTTGTTATTGTAGTCCTCCCACGCCACGAGGAAATTGGCGCCGTCAAAGCCCACGGCCGGACTACGCGCGTCGTTTGGCCCGTCAGAGATGACGATGCCAACCGGGTCCAGCACCTGTCCACCGGACGTCACCCGCGCTCCGTAGATGTAATAAGAATAGCCTTCGCGGTAATCCTGCCACACCACCAGAAAGTTCGTGCCGTCAAAGCAGAGAGCAGGGCTTCCCCGGTTGAATGCTGCATCCGAAATAAGTATGCCTGACGGGTCCAGCACCGTGCCTTGCGGCGTCACCCGCGCACCGGAGATGATGGAGTAGTTGCCGCCGAGCTGGTTCTCCCATACCACGAGAAAGTCGGTGCCGTCAAAGCCGACGGCAGTGTTCTGCCCCCAGATACCCAAGAACCTTGACTCGCCTCGTATGTTTGAGGCTGGCCCGAAATCCTATGGACGAGGCGAAGACGGCTCATGGCTGACAGCTTGCGGCCAGCAGCTCTTGAGGCCGGGGCCGATAGTTCAGAAGTCGGAAATCAGAAACCAGAGTGCAGAATTGCCGACCGGACGTCGCCTCGGGGAGCAAGGGTAGGTTCCGGACTTGAGATCTCTTTGGGAAGTAGGGCGGAATCCCACCGCTCATTTGAGGCGGGTTACTCACGCCCAGTTTACTATATGTCCCATCGAAATCGGGGCCGAAAACCGTGTAAGTTCATCACTCATCGCTCATTACTCATCGTTCGCGTATCTCCCCTATCTCGCCCCCCAGGCTGTTCCGCGAGCTATTCTCCAAGCTCTCCAGAAAGCAGTTCGGGAAGCTGCTCCGCAGGCTATCCGGAGAGGAATCTGGAGACCTGCCCGGACTGCTGTTCGGTCAGCTACTCAGACGGCTATCTGGAGAGGAACTGGTCGAGCTCTCGGGGAAGCTGAGGGGACTGCTGTCCCGCAGGCAGCTCGGCGGGATGCCCGGCAAGTCGCTCAGGAAGTCGCCCGGAAAGCAGCCCGGAGAGCAATCCGGCAGGCAGTCTCGAGGATAGTCTCCTCCGTTGTTTGGAGAGCCGCCGGGCAAGCTGCGGTCGATTGCTTCCACCGCCACTTTGCCCGCCGCAGTGCGGACAGCGGGGACGATGCCTTGTTCGGGTCCTTGACGAGGAACAGTCACCGCTTCCTTTCAAGGTCAATTCCAAGTCCCAGTCCGCACTCCCGTCGAAGTGCCCGTCCGGATTCCTCTGCAGGCAGCTTCGTCACGAACTTGCCGGGCTTCTTTGCGAGCCGCAAGGAAGGTCCCGACGTGCGCCGCAGTCGGAGTCTGAACACACTCGACGCCGCTGGCACCGGGGCAAGCCAAAGAGAGCGGGAGTCCTGGAGGACTCCCGCTGGATGTCCGGTATCGGAACCGGTCCTAGACTACGCCCTGGTCGAGCATCGAGTCGGCGACTTTGACGAAGCCGGCGATGT
>CAZAKP010000151.1:0-7443 GCA_964485845.1 uncultured bacterium
GCGGCGATATCGCCGCGGGCGAGGGCGTTACCTTCCTGCGCCTGCAGCGCGGCGATGTCCGGGTCCAGCATGGGGCTGTGAGTCGCGGTCGCGGGACCGCGGTTCGATGCCGGCGCCGGTTGCGCCGGCGGAGTCTTCGCCGTCGCGATGGCTGTCAGGCACAGCATCACGACGGTCAGGACTGTGGTTCTACGCATAGGTTGCTCCTTGTTTGCCTTCGGACTTGGCCTGACGAACAGTTTCACTACGACGATGCTAGCACAAATCCGCTGATGCGCAAGTGGGCGGATACGGCCGATTGGAACCCGGCCGGGCAGCGGTATGACCCTCGTCGCGGAGATGATGGACCTGCCGGTGCGGCTGTCAAATATGCGTACGGTCAAGTTTTTCGGCGGGCGGCGGTAACTTCTAGCCCGCCCTGATGTCCTCCCATCTGCGCGATCTGCGGATGGTCCGTTCCGGGGTTCGGCGATATTGGCGGCCTTGGCGGTTGGCCTTACTCTTTGAGGCCGGAGCGGGCCTGGGACTGGATGATCTGTTTCTGGGCGGCGAAGAAGAGGACGATCAGCGGGATGACGGCGAGCGTGGTCGCGGCCATCAGCAGGGTGTAGTTCGTTGTCTGTTCCCGCGAGAAGTAGCCCAGTCCGACTTGCAGGGGCCTTATCTTGTCCGAGTTAGTGACGATGAGGGGCCAGAAGAATGAGTTCCATGAGGCGATGACGTTGAAGACGGCTATCGTCACAAGCGGCGCCTTGCAGAGCGGGAGCACGACCTTTACGAGCGTAGTCCAGTCCGAGCAGCCGTCGATTCTTGCCGCGTCGAACAGGTCATTGGGGAGTTGACGGATGTGCTGCCTCAGGAGGAATATCGCAAAGATGTTCACCGTCCACGGCACTATCATGGCCGCGTAGGTATCAATCCAGCCGAGCTTGAAGAGGATGATGTAAGAGGGGACGAGGTAGACCGGCAGCGGAATCATCATCAGGGCGAGGAAGCACATGAAGAGGACCTCGCGGCCCGGGAAGCGGAAGCGGGCAAAGGCGTACGCGGCCATGATGCCGGTCGCGAGCACGCCGAACAGGCTGAGCGCGGTCACAAGCACCGTGTTCGCGAAGTAGCGCCAGAGCGGGATCTCGCGGAACACCTCGGCGTAGTTCGAGAACTGCATCGACGTCGGCCACCACGTGGGTGGGAAGCGGAGCGCCTCAAGCGGGGTCTTGAGCGAGGTCGAGAGCATCCAGAAAAAGGGCAGGACCATGGCGATGCCACCCAATACAAGCAGCAGGTGAATAGGGAGATTCCGCAGTCTAAGGCGCTTCACTACCTAGTTGACCTTTGCGTCACCCTGAGCGGAGTCGAAGGGTCTTCGGTCGGAGAGATTCCTCGACTCGTCGGACTCGCTCGGAATGACACCCTTTCCTTTGTCACCCTGAGCGGAGTCGAAGGGTCTCTCAGGTTCCTCTCCGCTCAGGTCTTGCCAGGTGGGGTTCAGAGAGTGAATTAGCGCCAGCTTCTTCTCCCTCCGCCAGCCCTTGAGTTGTTTCTCTCGGGAGATGGCATAGCAGGGGTTCTGGAAGTGCTCATACCATACCAATTGCGTTATGTTGTACTTGCTGGTGAACCCCGGAACTAGCTTCTCCTTGTGCTCATGGATCCGGCGCACGAGGTCATTCGTTACTCCAACGCAAAGCGTCCGAGAGACGTTGGTCATGATGTAGACGGAATACTGCCGGCTCACGTTGGGCCGGGAGAGATGTCTCGACTACGCTCGACATGACGGACCGTTTGGCGTCTATCCATACTGGACCCTCCGTTCGAGGAAGACACGCTGGAGGATGGTGAGGGCGAGGATGATGGCGAAGGCGATGAAGGCGATGGCTGCGCCGTAGCCGAGCCGCCAGAGCTCGAAAGACGTCTCGTAGAAGTAGTACATCACGACTTTGGTCGTCGAGAGTGGGCCGCCTGCGGGAGGGCCGGTCATTATCCAGACCTGGGCAAAGGTCTCGAAGGCGCTGATGAAGGACATGATGAGGACGTAGTACGTCGTGGGCGATATCAAGGGCCAGGTGATCTTCCTGAACATGGCGCCGCGGCCCGCGCCGTCGATGCGCGCGGCCTCGTAGTATGACTTGTCGATGTTCTGCAGGCCGGCGAGGAAGATGATGGTGCTGTAACCGATACCCTTCCAGATGCCCACCATGACGAGGGAGAGCAGGGCAATCGAAGGGCCGCGAAGCGCGGACGGCAATTGGACCGAGGAGTCGGCGATGAGCTGGAACAGGCCGCGCGGGTCCTGGAGCCAGCGAATGCCTGAGATGTGGAACCACGAGAGGATGTAGTTCAGGAGGCCGCGGTCGGGCTGGAGTATCCAGCGCCAGACGACCGAGACCGCGACTATCGAAGTGACGACGGGCAGGTAGTAGATGGTGCGATAGACACCGAGCCCGCGGATCTTCTGGTTGAGCAGGATGGCGATGAAGAGCGAGATGAAGAGGATGAGCGGCACCTCGAAGAGAATGTACCAGCCGGTGCTCGTAAGCGATTGCCAGAAGACCGCGTCGTGCAGGACCGCAGCGTAGTTTGCGAGCCCGACAAAGGCGCGTGCGCCGGCCATGCCCCAGTCATACAGGCTCATGCGGACCGACAGGACTATCGGGATGACGCGGAAGCCGACGAGGATGACGATCGCAGGCGCGAGCCAGGCAATGCCCGTCAGTGCTTCTCGCCGTCTGTGATTCATGTTGACCCGGCGAGTATAGCAGTGGTTGGAGTGTGGTCAAGTGGTCGAGTGATCCAGTGAGGCCTCGGGAAAATGGGGACAGTCCCAAGGAGCGCGATGACGCGCGGTACAGTCCCCATTTTCCCGGTGCTTGCGCTTGGACTTGGGCCTCGTACAATCTACCCGTGAGACGCGGAGTCGCGATGATGCCCCTGCACTGGGGCAAGGCGCCGGCGTGGCTGTTCCAGCGCATGGTCAGGCTGTGCCGGGCCGTCACCGAGATAGTCGTGTCGGACTACGGCGCGGACGAGCTCCTGAGAAGGTTCTCGGACCCGGTCTGGTTCCAGAGCTTCGGCTGCGTGCTGGGGTTCGACTGGCATTCGTCGGGCGTGACCACGACCGTGTGCGGCGCGCTGAAGGAGGCGGTGAAAGGGCAGGAGGCAAACCTGGGTCTCTACGTGTGCGGCGGGAAAGGCGGAGCCTCGCGCAAGACTCCGGGCGAGATTGAGGGCTTCTCGCAGCAGTTCGGGCTTGCGGGCGACAGGCTGGTGAAGGCGAGCCGGCTGAGCGCCAAGGTGGACTCGGCCGCTCTGCAGGACGGCTTCCAGATATACCAGCACGTGTTCATCGGTACGACTGAAGGACGGTGGGCCGTGGTGCAGCAGGGCATGAACACCGACACGCGCTGGGCCAGGCGCTACCACTGGCTGTCCGAGGGACTCGAAGACTTCGTATGCGAACCGCACGAGGGGATAGCCTGTGACCATCCGGGTAAGCCGCTGAACATGGTTGCGGCCGAAGCGCAGACGGCGAGGCAGGCAGTCGCCGCCATCTCGGGTCGCTCGCCCGATGTGACGGTGAAGGAGCTGGAGAAGATAAGGGCGCTCGCCATGCCTGAGCAGCACCCGGTGGGGCTCGCGGACGTGAGCCCCAGGTACCTGCAGAAAGCGCTCGTCGGCACGTACGAGAAGCCGCCGGAGGATTTCACCGCGCTGCTCCTGCAACCGGGCATCGGGCCGAAGACGATTCGCGCTCTCGCGCTGATAGCCGAAGTGACGCATGGCGCCCCTTTGAGCTATCGGGACCCGGTAACCTACTCGTTTGCGGTCGGCGGCAAGGATGGCTGGCCGTATCCGGTGGACAGAAATGCGTACGACCGCTCGGTCGCGTTCCTCGAAAAGGGAATCCGCGAGGCGAAGCTCGGCAACAAGGACAAGCTGGACGCGCTGAGAAGGCTGGACAGTTGGTCGAGAGCGGTCACGCATGCCAATGACGAATGATGAATACCTAATGACGAATCAAGCTCGAATGACCAAATGGTCGGTGCCTGCAGCTTGAAGCTCGGGGCTTGAGGCTTGGCGATGTTGGGGCGCAGGTTCCCGAAGGAGTTTGTCGAGCGGTACTCGCAGTTAATACCGGACTTCGACGCGTTCCTCGAGGCCATGCAGCGTCCGCTCAGGCGGACGTTTCGCGTGAACACGCACAAGGCGACGCGGAAGCAGGTGCTGGAGTTAATGGCCGACCTGAAGCCCGAGCCCCTGCCGTGGTTCGAGTTGGGGTTCAGCCTGGCGGAAAATGGGGTCGGCCCCTCGGAGCGCGAGGACGCGCGGGAAAGCCCCCATTTTCCCAGCCTGGGCAAGCGCATCGAGCACTTCATCGGGCTCATCTATGTGCAGGAAGCGGCCTCGATGGCGCCGCCGCTCGTCCTGCAGCCGGAACCGGGCGAGTGCGTGCTGGACATCGCCGCAGCACCCGGCTCCAAGACAACCGAGATGTCGGCCATGATGGAAAACACGGGTATCATCATCTCGAACGACCCATCTCCGACCCGCGTGCGCGGCCTTATCGGTAACATCGACCGCGCCGGGTGCCTGAACGTGGCAGTCTGCCGCATGGATGGGACCAGCCTGGGAAGGGCGCTCGAAGGTAAGTGCGACCGTGTGCTCGTGGACGCGCCTTGCTCTTCGGAAGGGACTATACGTAAGTCAGCGCAGGCGCTCGACCACTGGTCGGTTGCAGCCATCGAACGCTTTCCTTCGGTTCAAAAGCGCCTGATCCTGGCAGGGTACCACGCGTTGAAGCCGGGCGGCGTGATGGTCTACTCGACCTGCACCGTTGCGCCTGAGGAGGATGAGTCAATTGTGGCACACCTCCTGGACCGGCAGCCCGAGGCGGAAGTGTGTGTGGCCGAGCTACCGGGCCTCACCATGCGCCCCGGTCTGCGCGGATGGGGCGGAGAGAGTTTCCCTGACGCAGTGGAGCGGTGTCGCAGAATACTGCCTCAGGACAACGACACTGAGCCGTTCTTTCTGGCGCGGATACGGAGACCGGCGTGAACCGCCGGGTGCGAGAGCTGAGCGAGCGGTTCGGTATCCCGACGGAGGTGTTCGAGCGCCTGTCAGCTCTCGAGGACCAGGAGACGGTGTTTGTCGGAACGCCCGAGGTGATGGAGTTCGACGAAGTCCGCCCGATGCGCCGAGGCATCAGGCTGGCGCGTATCTATCCCTACTCCGTGAAGCCGACCACGTTCGGCATGCAGGTGCTGGGCGCCTTGGCTACCCGCAACGTAGTCGAGCTCGACGATGAGCAGGCCAAGCTGCTCATCAATGGCGGCAGTCTGAACATGGAGGCGGAGGCTGACAACGGGTTCGTGCTGCTTAGATGGAAGGGCTTTGTTGTCGGAGTCGGATTCTACAAGCGGCCGGTACTCAAGTCCCAGATTCCCCGGTGCCGGCCGGTCGAGTAGCGGCCGGGTCATCCAGCCAGTTTCCCTGGCCGAGTATGTCGTAAAGCACGATTCCTACTGCAGTTGCGACGTTTATCGAATTCTTGTATCCGAATACGGGGATTTCAACCACGGAATCGCATATTCGCAGCGCGGCTTCGGAGACGCCCAGCGCCTCGTTGCCGAACACCAGCGCCAGCGGGAAGTCATACGGGAATCGGTGGAACGGTACGGCGTTGGAGGTAGTCTCAACGGCGACAATGTGCACACCTTTGGACCTAAGGTCTGCTATAGCCGACGCAGTATCATCGAACCGCCGCCACGGGACCGATTCGGTTGTTCCGAGTGAGGTCTGTTCGAGTTTGTGGTGCGGCGGGTGCGCCGTGTATCCGCAGGTGATAACTTCAGCGGCGCGGGCCGCATCGGCGAGACGAAAGATGGAACCGACGTTGAAGGCACTGCGCAGGTTGTCGAGGACGATGTGAACCGGCCGGCGCGGCAGCCGGGCGAATTCCTCCGGCGGGAGCTCCGAGTCGCGGGTCCTGACGTCGAAGAACGTCTCGATGCCATCCGGCGCCGGTTTGCCCTTGAGCGAAGGGCCGGTGTGGCGCGGAGGGCCCTGGGTACGGGCACGCCTCATCCGAGGCCGAACGATCTGCGAATGGATTTCTGCTGAGCAGGGGATAGGCCATCGTGAGTGCCGAGGTTCAGCGCAATCTGGGCGGCTTTCTCGGTCAGCTCGATGAGGTCAAGTGCGGATATCGCGGTCGGGCCGACCGCGACGATGCCATGGCCGGGCCAGACGACGACTGAGCATCGCTCAACTGCGTCCGCGGTCGCGCGGCCGAGCGAAGAGGAACCGGGCGGCAGAAACGGGATGGCGGTAAGTCGGTCCTGCAGCAGTATCGGCGCCTCGGTATGAGCACTGAGCAGAATGCGGACCAGTTGTTTCGGGTCCGGCACTCGGAGGGAGAGACTGATGAGTGCGGTCGGGTGGGTGTGGACGACGACGCGGTCGTGATGACGAAGTCGGGCGAGCGTGTCATGGACCGCGACGTGGGTGGGGAGTTCGCTCGACGGCTTGGCTCCCTTGGGCACGACCCCGTAGGACCGGTCACCGGCGCCGAACCGAAGCACGCACAGACCATCCGCCGGGTTGCGGGCGAGGTCCCGCATCCTGACGTTTGTCCGTTTCACCAGCAAGCCGCTGACCGCCGGCCAGGCACCGAGCCGGACCGAGATGTTACCGGCGTTGGCTTCGGCCCAGCCGCAGCGCGCAAGCTCGGCCGCGACCGCGGCAATATCATCGGCATACGGTCTGACCGTTTTCTCAAGCTCGCCGGTACATGACCTGGCACTCATGCAACATGATATTGCCGCCGCAAAGGGCCGCTGTCAAGTCAGCCGCGGTGTAAGGCACATTTGACTTCGGACTCACGTTTGCTAGAACTATCCGGCTAATGCCAAGCGCGAAGCTCTGCGCCAGTTTACTAACCTGCATTGTGCTGCTCGGGTGCGGGAGCAGGTCATCCCCGGCTGCGCCGGCGTCCGAACACGATTCGACGCTCTCGACAGCCGGACCGGCGCTACCTGCCCCGGGTGCGGACGCGGTGACCGCGGGCGCCGCAATCCCGGCCGGCAGTGTTCCGGTTGCCCCGGCGGGCGAGTCCATACCGGTAATCATCACCAGGGCGTTTCCGGCCGCGGGGTCGGTCCGGAGCGTATCACGGCCCTTTCCGCATCGGGTGATCCGGGACAGCGGCGGCGCTCTCCTCGGCTACGAGGCCTACTCGGACAGCGGGGGCGTGACTGCGCCGGGCTATGGCGGGATGGTGCCGGTGCAGGTATTCTTCGATTCGCGGGGCAGAGCGGTGCGCATCTACGTGCTCGATAACTCCGAAACGCCCGCCTACATGGATCTGGTCCTTCGTTCGGGACTCCTTGACTCGTTGCTGGTATGCGACCCGGCCAAACCGGATAGCGTGGACGCGGTGACGCT
>CAZAKP010000152.1:0-7265 GCA_964485845.1 uncultured bacterium
GCACGAACCCGGGCACGCTTTTTCCGGTTGCATCCAACATTGGAAAGAAATGAAGGCCTTGCCGGCCTTCTTTCTTTTTCGGGCCCGGCGTCTACCGCGAGGAGCCGAGCACGATGAATCGGCGCGGGACACTGCACAAGGGCAGCAGGACATCGTGCGAGCCGGCAGCCCGCAGCCGGCTGCGCGCCAGTTGCCTCGCGGCCCTGGACAGTTCGGCCGAGCAGTCACGGGTCTTGTATGCGATGATGGTTCCGGCAGGCTTGCGGTGTCTGCCGGCCTGAACCACCAGGTCCGGCAGCGGTCCGGAGAGGCGGCTGACGACGACATCGCACTCCAGTGGGCCAAGTGACTCAGCCCGCTCGCTCATCACCTCCACGCTGGCGAGCGCAAGTTCGGCGACCACCGTTCGTAGGAAACCGCCCCGCTTCTGTGAAGCCTCGACGAGCTGGATCCTCAGGTCCGGTCTGACGATTGCCAGCGGAATGCCGGGCAGGCCGGCGCCGCTGCCGATGTCACAGACCCGAGCGTCTTGGGGGATGAGGCGCTGTACCGCCAGTGAGTCGACGACGTGGTAGGACAGAATGCGGCCGGTGTCGCGGCGGGAGATGAGGTTGATGTGTTTGTTCCATTCACGCAGCAGTTGCGCGTAGCGGACGAGAGTATCGTACTGCGTCGGGGTGAGTTCGACGTCGAGCTGCCGGCAGGCAGCCGCGAGGGTGGCAAAATCGGGGTCAGGAACCGGGGATGCTGCGGGCGGAGCGAGCATTGCCCGCTAGCCTGAGGGCTCGTCCTTGATGTAGACGTTCGTATCCAGGTAGTTGTTGAAGTCAGTCCATTTGGCTTTCCTGTTCTTCTCGACGACCTCGCGGAAAATGGCGAGGCGCGAGTCCGCATAGTCGAGCGAGAACACCAGGAAAGCCTCGGCGAACTTCGGTGTCTTCGGCGAGCCGAATTCAAGCTCACCGTGATGGGAAAGGACAATGTGGCGAATCAGCCGCGAGAGCTCGGCCGGAAAGTCCTTGATAACGGAGATCTTGTCTTCAAGCATCTTCGCGCCCATCACGAGATGGCCCATCAGCCTGCCGTCGGGAGTATGGTCAATGGCAACGTCGTAGACGTATTCCTTCACCTTGCCGATGTCGTGCAGGATGACTCCGGCCAGCAGCAGGTCGCGGTCCAATTCGGGGTAGATGTCGGGAAGCGGCTGCGCCGCCCGGCACATCATCACCGTATGTTCGAGCAGGCCGCCGAGAAAGGCGTGGTGCACACGCGCGCCCGCCGGCACCAAGCTGAACTCATCCGCAAACTTCTCGTCGGTGAAGAACGAGTCGAGC
Source organism: uncultured bacterium (assembly GCA_964485845.1). Classification (GTDB taxonomy): domain Bacteria; phylum Hydrothermota; class Tepidihabitantia; order Tepidihabitantales; family Tepidihabitantaceae; genus UBA2258. The sequence goes on from CAZAKP010000152.1 coordinate 1,335, forward strand.
AGGGCCCGGAGGTGGCGGTTCTTGACCGCGGCCACGTAACCGCGCAGTTCGGTCATGAGCTGCCCGCGGTCGTAGCGCGAAGCGGCTATGAAGTCATCACGTGATATGTCGGCCGGCTCCGCCGGATAAATGAGGCTGATGGTAAATTGCGGCTTGCCCTGATAGTCGCCCATCCGGCCGACAACGCGATAGAAGCCGCCGACCTCCACGCAACGCAGGGCGTCGTCGATTCGGTCCCACATGATTGCCGGGACTGAACCGGTCTTGTCGCGCAGTTCGAGGCTCAAGAACGCGCCGCCGTCGCGACGTTCCTTTACGTCCCGCCGGCAGCAGTAGAAGACGTCGTCGACCTGAGTGCCGGGCCTTGTGTCTTTGAGGAATTGTCGTTTCATGCTCAGTTGGCGTTCGCGAGCGGCCTAGAGGGAAAAAGCCAGCGAGAGGCGGTGGGCGACACCTAGTTCGACCATTGGGATGAAACAGTAGTCAAGCTGATATCCGTGCCAGCGAACTCCCAGGCCCGTAGTCAGGCCGGCCAGGATGTCTTCGCCGCTGCCCGTCCTCAGGTCGACTCCCTCAGTGGTGTAGCCGGCGCGAATGGCCAGCAGGTCAGCGACCCAGCCTTCTACTCCGGCGCGGACGCAGATCCGGTTGTCAATTGGTTTGTGCACGTCGAGCACAAGGTTGAGCGCAGGGTTGGGCTGATAGGCGAGACCGAGCCCGACGTCCATGGGTAACGGGTCGCGGGCGGACTGGAAGGGTTTGAGTTGGTAACCGACGTTCTTCACGGCCAAGCCCGCGCTGAGGCCGTCGACCGGCAGCCGGTAGGTCGCGCCGACGTTGCCGGCGAGTCCCATTCCGAAGAAGGTGTCGATCGAGCCATAGAGCCCCTGCAGGCCGACGCCGACCAATAGTGCGTCGCCGAACCGCATCGCGCCACTCAGGTTCAGGTCGGCATAGGACACGCCGAACGTCCCCAGTTCTTCGCCGCGCTCGTTCGTGCGTTTCATGGTGCCGGAGTTCAGGTAGACGATACCGAGCCCAACGCCCTTGTCGCCAGCGGTGCCGACCGGCCGGCTGTAGGCGGCTGAGCCGGTCTGAACACCGGCGATGTAGTTGAGGTAGCCGACGCAGGCGCGGGGACCTTCGGCCGACAGCGCGTGGGCCGGGCTGAACCAGAAGCCCATCGGGCCGGCAGCGGCACCAACCGCGGCGCCGGCCATCGCCGCCTCACGAGCAGTCGGCGTTAACCGGAGGAAGTCGAAGCCGGTCGTGCCGGCGTTCGGGTCGATTCCAATGAGAGTGACAAGCAGTGTCAAGGCGAGCATGGTGCTTCTAAGTTAAGGTCGTTTGTCGCGATTGTCAAGCTTCTCCGTGCGGCACGATGTTGACATCAGTGCCCGCGGCCATAGAATAGGGTTGAGAACACTAGACGTAACCTGAGTCCAGTGTCGCGACAGGACTGGCATTCATTTCATTTGACGACGATCGGCGCGGTGGCGCCGATTGTTGAGGAGGATAGTTATGTCCGGGCACTCTAAATGGTCAACAATCAAGCACAAGAAGGGTAAGGCCGACCAGGCGCGCGGCGCCGCCTTCTCCAAGCTGATTCGTGAAATCACTACCGCGGCCAGGATCGGCGGCGGGGACGTGAACGCGAACCCCAGGCTGCGCACCGCGGTGGAGTCGGCCAAGGCGATCAACATGCCGGCGGACAACGTCGACCGGGCCATCAAGAAGGGGACCGGCGAACTGCCGGGTGTTACCTACGAAGAGACCATCTATGAAGGCTATGGACCGGGCGGCGTGGCCTTGATGATCCGTGCTCTGACCGACAACAAGAACCGCAGCACGGCAGAAATCCGTCACGTGTTTGACAAATACGGCGGCAGCATGGGCTCGGCCGGGTCAGTAGCCTGGCAGTTCAAGCCCCAGGGGCTGATCGTGGTATCAAAGGACAAGGCGGACGAAGACGCGGTCCTGACCGCGGCGCTCGAAGCCGGGGCCGACGACGTGCAGACCGAAGCCAGCGCCTACTCGATTCTGACGCCGATCGCTGCTTTTGAGAAGGTGAAGAAGCAGCTTAGGGATGCCGGCATACAGTCCGAGAGCGCGGAGCTGACGATGGTTGCAGCGAATTCGGTCAAGCTGTCCGAGCAGGACGCACCCAAAGTCCTCAAGCTGATTGAGATGCTTGAGGAATTGGAGGAGGTCCAACAGGTCTACGACAATTCGGACATCCCCGACGAGATACTGGAGAAGATCGCGGCCGCAGAATAGCCTCACTTGAGGATTCTCGGGATTGACCCCGGGCTGGGCGCGACCGGATACGGCATCATCGAGGACGGCGAGGCGACTGAGTTCGGCCTCATAACTACGGAGACAACCCGGACCACGCCCGAACGACTCTGTGCGCTCGGAGAGGGGCTGGAGCAAGTGGTCCGACGCAGCCGGCCCACGCAATGCGCGCTCGAAACGCTCTTCTTTAAGTCGGTCGGGGCGCGGAGCGTGATCCGATCGGCCGAAGCACGCGGTACGATCCTCTACGTTCTTGGCCGGAACCGCGTACCGGTGACAGAGCTGACTCCAGCTACCATCAAGCTTGCCCTGACCGGCAGCGGCCGGGCATCGAAGCATCAGATGAACTACATGGTCAAACGTCTGCTGGGACTGGGGGAGCGCGTTTCCGAGCACGCGGCCGACGCGCTCGCCGCAGCCTATTGCCTGAACTGCCGGCAGATTGCCGGAGCGGGGCGGCGGTGCTAGCACGGTTGCGCGGAATCCTGGTCGAGAAAGAGCCGACGTACGTTGTGGTTGATTGTCAGGGCATCGGGCTCGGCCTGAAGGTCCCGCTTTCGACTTCGCGGCGGCTCGCCGACATCGGGAGCGAAGTCGCGCTGCGTGTCCACACCCATTTCACGCGAGACGGCGTGGAGCTGTTCGGGTTCCTTGACCGGGAGGAACTGCTTGCGTTCCGGCGTTTGACGTCGGTCTCCGGCATCGGCCCCAAGGCCGGGCTGAATCTGCTGTCACGGTTTGCCCCGGGCGAGATCGACTCGATCATCGCCACCGGCAAAGCTGACGTCCTGCGTACCGTGCCCGGCATCGGGCCGACCAAGGCAGACAGCATCATCAAGAAGCTGCAGGCCGAGGCTCCGCCGCCCGACGTCGGCTCCGAACTGCTGACTGACGCCGAGTCGGCTCTGGTTTCGCTCGGGCTGACTCGTCGCGAAGCCAGGGAACGGTTGCGTCGGGTCGGCTCGGCCGAGAACCTGGGCCTGCAGGAGTTGCTAAAACTGGCGCTGGCGCAGCGAGGCTAGCATGGTGCAGACCGAACGGATCTCGTCGCCGCAGCGGATGAGCGGTGAAGAGAAGCTGGACGAGCAAATCCGGCCAAAGGCACTCGCCGACTTCATCGGTCAGTCCCGCCTCAAAGAGAACCTGCGGGTCTTCATCGAGGCCGCCAAGCTGCGCGATGAGCCGCTTGAGCACGTTCTGCTATTCGGGCCGCCCGGACTGGGAAAGACGACTCTCGCCTACATAATAGCCGGGGAGATGGGGACCGCGGTCAGGGCAAGTTCGGGCCCGATCCTCGAACGTCCGGTAGACCTGGCCGGCATTCTCACCGGGCTGGCGCCCAAGGATGTCCTCTTCATAGACGAGATCCATCGGACCAACAAGGCCGTTGAGGAGTACCTCTACCCGGCGATGGAGGATTTCTCGCTCGACGTGCTCATTGACAAGGGCCCCGGCGCGAGGTCGGAGAAGATCGGCCTCTGCGGTTTCACTCTCGTCGGTGCAACGACGCGCTCCGGCTTGCTGACCGCGCCGCTTCGCTCGCGGTTCGGCATGTCGTTCCATCTAGACTACTACCCGGCCGAGGACCTAGTCCTCATCGTGCAGCGTACGGCGCGCATCCTCGGTGTTAGGGTAGAAGCGGCCGCAGCGGAAGAGATAGCCAGAAGGTCACGGGGCACTCCGCGAATCGCAAATCGCCTCCTCCGGAGGGTTCGCGACTTCGCCCAGGTCGGCGGTAAGGACTTGATAGACAAGGAGATAACCCGCTACGCACTGACGCAGCTCGATGTCGATACGCTCGGGCTCGACGAGATGGACAAGAAGATTCTCCTTACCATCATCGACCGGTTCAACGGCGGTCCGGTGGGCGCGTCGTCGCTCGCCGTGGCGGTGGGAGAGGATGTCGGCACTCTGGAGGAAGTCTACGAGCCATTCTTGGTCCAGCAGGGCCTCATTCAGCGGACACCTCGTGGGCGCATTGCCCAGAAAAGGGCATACGAGCACTTCAGCCGGAAGTCCACGGACGTCCGCCAGAGCGAACTGGATCTCTAATCGTCTTTCGCCCACCGGCTCCGGCTACCTTGGGTGCCGGATTGCCAAAATGGCGACTAGACACGCCACATCAGCAACCTGACGCGTCGCTCGGGACATCGGCGCGACCTGCTTCGCCGTCCGTCTCGGAGGCAAGTGCCTGGAATTAAGCAACTTATGAGACAGGTGCTTTGCAGCGTGAAATCTGCGCCAAGTATTCCTTGACTCGGACGACCAGTTCTGGACGATTGTACCATGAGAAAATGGGCCATCGGCCTTTTTTTGCTTATGTCGGCCTGTTTCCTGCCCAGGGCGCAGACAACGAGCAGTCTTGTGCGGACGGGAGTCCGTCCGCCGGACTTCATGCTCGGCGGACAGCCGGACAGCAGCGGTGCCCCGCGAGCGCGCTACCTGGGGCGTTTCAAGGTCACCTACTACTGGGCAGTCGACGAAACGGATTACCCGACCAGCAAGTCATCGCCAATCTACCTTGCCGACGGCCAGCTTCTCGGACGATTCTCTTCGGCCTTCGTAAAGGCGTTCCGCATTGAGGCCGCAGCCTGCCTTAAGGACGGGCGACGCATAAGCTATCTCAAACGGACGAACCGGGCCGAGGTTGTGGATCGGTTCCTAGGCTACGGTGGGCACAGGCTCACTGAACTCAGGTCTATTGCGGTCGACCCGCGCCTTATACCTCTGGGCTCGGTCGTCTACATCCCGCAGGCTGAGAACGTCTCGATTGACGGCCAGACTCTGGGCGGTGTATTCTACGCCCACGACGTCGGCAGCGCCATCAAGGGCAAGCACGTCGATATCTTCGTCGGCCGGAAACAGAACATGGATGCCTTCGCCTCAGCGGGAATGGGGAGTGCGAGTGGCGTCGACGTCTACATCCTCGAATAGCCGGGTTGGTGTCGAGCTGTGCGCAGCCTCGACCAGTGCCCGGTCCAACCTCTCCCGCCACCAATCGCGATAGAGTTCTGCCAGGGTAACGACCCTGACCCGGCGCCGGTGCATCCAGTCCAGCAAGGCGGCGAAGTCAGAGACCGACCATTCGGTGAAAACCCGGGGCACAGGGACGATGCGGTGGAGCAGGATGACCGTCGTCCGGTTCCGACGGATGCGGCCGATGATCTCCGGCAGCCGGGCCTGAATCCTGAGTTCTACTTCCGGAATCCGGTATGGGTCCACCCAGAGGTTGGGCGTGCCCGGCCCGACCTTCCGGGCCAGCTTGTACCCGGCCCGACGGACCATCTTGCGAACCCGGCCATCCATGTATCCGTAGGGATAAACAAAAGTGATGACCTCGGTGCCAAAGAGCGATTCGAGCGTGCGCCGCGAATCGACCAGCTCATGCCACACCCGTTCGTTGCTGAACTGAGTGAGCCGGACATGCGACACGGTATGGCTGGCGACCTCGATGCCGCAGGAGTCAATCATCTCCTGGATCTCGCGTTCGTTCAGAAAGCGGTCGGAGGGGCTGTACGATGGCCTGCCTTCGGTAATGCAGCCGGTGATGAGCGCCAGCGTCATGGTCATGCGGTAACGCCTGAGCAGCGGGTAGACGTTCTCGTACACCGAGTGGTAGCCGTCATCGGCCGACAG
>CAZAKP010000153.1:0-7257 GCA_964485845.1 uncultured bacterium
TCGAGGCAGACGTTGTCGCCCGACTTGCAGACGTCGCACTCGAGTTCGAGTGTGACGTGGGAGAGGCCGAAGTTGTCGCGCAGGGCGCATTCGAGCTTCGACAGCATCGGCTGGAAGGAGCTGACGTCGGCGTCTTTGACCTTCAAGTGCGCCATCAGGGCACGCTCACCTTCGCCGAGGGTCCAGATATGGAGGTCGTGTACGCCCGTTATCTCCGGCGCGAAGTCGAGGATGAACCGGCGTACCGTATCGAAGCTGATGTCGTGCGGGGTCGAGTCGATGAGGATCGACGCCGACTCGCGGATGACCGACCATGCGCCCCAGATGACCAGTCCGCTGACCGCAACCGAGAGTATGGGGTCGATAACGTACCAGCCGGTGAACCGGATGACGAGCCCGCCGACTAGAACCGCGATGAATCCGAGGAAGTCGTCGAGCAGGTGCCACATTGCCGCACGGATGGCGAGAATCTTGCGGTCACGTCGAAGCAGGAGGACAGCCACGCCGTTGATGGCGAGGCCGATCACGGCGACGAAGACGAGGGTGGATGCCTGCATGCGTTCCGGCCGGACGATGCGGAAGACCGCGGAGCGAATCACGAGCACCGACAGGGCAACCAGCACGCTCGCATCCAGGAACGCGGTCAGGATGCGTACCTTGCGATAGCCGAACGTCCGGCGGCTGTTGGGCGCGCGCTCGGAAAGGCGGAACCCGAAGTAGTCGAGGGTGAGGGCAACCGCGTCCGAGGCATCGTGAATCGAGCTGGCGATGAGTGTCAACGAGTTGGCCAGGAGGCCGAATATGAGTTCGGCGACCGAGAATCCGAGATTCAGGCAGATGGAGACGATGAGACTCCGGCCCTGTCGGACGTGAGCGTGGTCGTGATGGTGGCCGGACATCCTCGGTAGTATGTTAGTCAACCGGCACCGATTTACAAGCGCCGCCGTCGTTGACAGACTTGGGATGGCGGCTAGTCTGAATCGAGGAGACAGCCAATGAGACCAATCGCCGTTGTCGTGACCGCTGCCCTGTTGCTCAGCGCCGGGTGCCGGACAGAGCGCCCAAGCCTGCCGGCTAAGGGCGCGTTCTTTCCGGATTCGCTGTACAACTCGAGCCTTGCCCGCATCACCGACAAGGCGGCCGACGGCTACTCGGGCTCGGGTATCGAGAACGAGTATTCCCGCGCCGATGCCGAGAACTGCGACGGCACCCGCATCATTCTGCGGGGCCAGGACGGCGAATGGTATTTGTACGACCGTCCGGGGTTTCATATGCTCAGGCACCTTAATGACCTCGGGCTGGGCGAGGAACCCGAGCCGCGCTGGGACGCCTCCGACCCGAACCGATTCTTCCACCTGCACGGCGCGGAGTTGCGGCAATACGACGTCACCGGAGACACTTTCGCGGCCGTCCACGACTTCAGGGCCGAGTATCCCGGCGCCAGCTTCATCACGACCAAGACCGAAGGCGACGCGTCGCTCGACCAGCGGTACTGGTGCTTCATGGTTGAGGACTCGGTCTTCAACGTGCTGGCCGTCGTCTGCTACGACCGCGAGCTTGACTCGGTCGTCGGTGCAAAGACCAGTTTTCCGGACGGCATCAACTGGGTTTCGATGGACATGAGCGGCAGTCACTGCATCGTCGGTTACGAAAGCAGCCCGGCTCAGGCTTTCACACGGGACTTCGGAACGATGACGCAACTGCCCACCGGCGCGACCGGGCACGTGGACGTGGCGTGGACTGCGGATAGCACCGATGTGATGGTCTTTCAGAGCAACTCGACCGATTCCATTACGATGGTCGACCTCAACACCGGTACCGTGACGCCGCTTGTCGCTATCCCGTTCGACGTGAACGGTGACATCGGGCTCCACTTTTCGGGCAACTGCGCAGCAACGCCAGGCTGGTGTCTGGTTTCCACATGCGGGGCGGAGAACCCGCCGTCGGGTCAGGTGCATTCGTGGATGGACAACCTGCTCTTCATGGTGGAGCTGAAGGCCGACCCGCGCATCGTCAGGCTCTGCCGGACACGCTGCTACACCGGCAAGAATCCGCGGAGCAACTACTTTGCCGAGGCCTATGCGACAGTGAACCGGGCAGGCACGCGTGCCTACTTCGGCTCGAACTGGGGCGACTTCACCCAGGACTACACCGACGCGTATGAGGTTGACCTGCCGGCAGGCTGGAATCAGTGATCAGTGCGCGTACCTGAGGGCATGAATCGACCGCTGTGGAGCCAGCCGGAGTTCTGGACTACGGTTGCCGCGGTCGGCGTGTTGAGCATCGGCCATTATCTGGCGCCGATGCACGAGGAGTTCTGGCACGACCTTTTCCGCCGCCTCTACTACCTGCCGATCATCCTGGCCGGGTTCCGGTACGGACTGAACGGCGGCCTCGTGACCTCGGTCGGCGTTTCGCTGTTGTTCCTGCCCCACGTGCTGATGACGCGGGCGATGCTTCCGCGCCAGGCGAGTGAGGCCGTGTTCGAGATTCCGCTCTACATCATCGTCGGGGTGGTAACCGGCATCCTTTCCGACCGTCAGCGCCGGGCCAGCGAGTCTTTGCGGCGGGCCGAACGGCTGAAGTCGCTCGGCGAGATGGCCGCCGGAATGGCGCACGAGGTGAAGAACCCGCTGGCCGCGATCCGCAGCTCGGCGCAGATGCTCACGGGACGCCTGTCCGGCAAGGATGCCGAGCTGGCGAGCATCGTTGTGAACGAGGTTGACCGTCTCAACCGGGTGGTCAACGATTTCCTCGATTACGCGAGGCCGGCGCCGCTGAGGCGGGAGCAGGTCCTGCTCAGCGTGCTGCTGGACTCCTGCCTGGAGTTGCTGTCGCCGGTCATCAGCGAAGCGGCCGTTACCGTGACCCGCAGATACCCGCCAGACGAACGGAGAGTAAGCGTGGACCCCGGCCAGTTGCGCCAGGTGCTGCTCAACCTGCTGCTCAACGCAGTCCAGGCGACCGGCAATGGTGAAGGAACCCGCGAGGTGATGCTCGACCTGCGGCAGGATGGCAGGTCGACACAGGTGTCGGTGCGCGATACGGGACCGGGGATTCCCGCCGACAAGCTCCGGCAGGTGTTCGAACCATTCTACAGCACCAAACCGGCCGGGACCGGTCTGGGGCTGCCGATTGCCCAGCGCATCGTATCCGAGCATGGCGGCAAGCTGCTGCTGGAAAGCGCACCGGGCCAAGGCCTGACCGCGACCGTGGTTCTACCGGGAGGTTGATGATGAAGCACCGGGTTCTGGTGGTCGACGACGACGCAAGCGTTGCGCAGGTCGTGAAGTTGCTGCTGGAAGAGGAAGGGCACGACACCGCGGTCGTTGGAGATGTCGCGGGCGTAAGGCGCGCGTTGAGCGGGACCGGCCTCGGGACACGATCCGAATTGTCGGACAATTGGCCTCCGCGGCCCCTGTCCGACAGTGCGGTCATGTCCCTTGCCGGGCAGTATGACCTCGCCATCACCGACCTGAAGCTGCCGGATGGCAGCGGACTGGACGTGCTGAAGCTAGTCAAAGCCGCGAGCCCGGACGTGCCGGTCATCCTGATAACCGCATTCGCGACGGTGAAGACCGCGGTCGAAGCCATGAAGCAGGGCGCGTTCGACTACGTCCAGAAGCCGTTCGACAACGATCGGCTGAAGGGGCTGGTTGCCAACGCGCTACACCTGCGCGACCTCAAGCTGGAGAATGTGAGGCTGCGGGATGAGGTCGTCGGCAGATATGGCCTCAGCGCGATTGTCGGTGCGAGCCCGCAGATGGAGAAGGTGCGCGAGATGGTGCGGCTGGCGGCCGCAAGCGAGGCCGCGGTGATGGTCCTCGGTGAGACCGGGACGGGCAAAGAACTCGTCGCCCGCGCCATTCACTTCCTCGGACAAAGGACAGCGCGGCCGTTCGTGGCGGTGAACTGCGGAGCCATCCCCGAGAACCTGGTCGAGAGCGAGCTGTTCGGACACAAGAAGGGATCGTTCACCGGCGCGGTCAGCGACCGGGACGGCCGGTTCGTCCAGGCGGACACCGGCACCATCTTCCTCGACGAGGTGACCGAGATGAAGCGCGACCTGCAGGTGAAGCTGCTGCGCGCCATCGAGGCACACGAGGTCCAGCCGGTCGGCAGCACCGATACGCTCAAGGTGGACGTGCGCGTCATCAGCGCTACGAACCGGGACCCGATGGCATGCGTGCGCGACGGGGAGTTCCGCGAGGACCTCTACTACCGGTTGAACGTATTCACCCTGCCGATTCCGCCTTTGCGTGAGCACCGCGAGGACATACCGGAGCTGGTCGCATCCTATCTCGTCCAGCGCGGGATCGGGCCGGAGGCCGTGAGCAACGAAGCTTTGGACCTCTTGGCCGAACACGACTTCCCCGGCAACGTGCGCGAGCTCCAGAACGTGATCGAGTCGGGCCTCATCCTCAGCGGCGGCAGACCGGTTCGGCCCGAGCACATCGCCGAGAGGTTGATGCCCCAAGCCGCAAGCTTCAAGCCCCAAGCCTCGGACGAAGGCGCCACTCTGGCCGAGGTCGAGCGGAGTCATCTTGAGGCCGCGCTCAAGAAGACCGGCGGCAATCAGTCGCAGGCCGCACGCCTGCTGGGCATCTCCCGCGCGACCCTCATCTATCGCATGAAGAAGCACGGGCTTTGATGACGTGGCTCCGCTTGACCGTCACGTATGTATACACTAGATTAGAGTTCGGTTGGTCTATCTGATATGAGCGCTGAAGAGCTGAAAGCCCGACGAGAACGCATCCTCGACATCGCCTCGCGACATGGCGCGCGCAATGTGCGTCTGTTCGGGTCGGTCCTGCGAGGCGAGGCGGGACCGGACAGCGACATAGACTTTCTGGTGGAAATGGATGGAGACCGGAGTCTTCTGGACCACGTCGGGCTGATTCAGGACCTTGAGGACTATCTCGGATCGAAGGTCGACGTGGTGTCAGACCGGGCCCTGCACTGGTTCATTCGGGACCGGGTACTTGCCGAGGCGATTCCCCTGTGAAAGACGACGGGCTCTACCTTACCAGCATTCTTGAGTCGATCCGGGCGATCCAGGAATACACTCGAGGCGGACGTGATGAGTTCATGAAGTCTCGCATGCAGCGAGACGCCGTCGTACGCAACTTCGAAACGATCGGCGAGGCCGCAAAGCAGGTCTCGGCAGAACTGCGAAACGCCCATAGCGATATTCCATGGCGCAAGATCGCGGGCTTCCGCGATGTGCTCATACATGACTACCTTGGCGTGGACGTGGATGAGGTCTGGAACATCACTGAACGAGAATTGCCCGGCCTCAAGTCAAAGATCGAGGCAGTTCTCCGCGGCCTGAATCGCTCGTAGGAGGCCGGCCTGACTTGCCGGCTGTCTGAGTGCAGACAGTCGCTGTAGCATAGCAGACAACTCCCGGGCCGCCGTGACCGGCTGATTCCCGAATCTAGCCTCTAATAGAGCTGCTTTGTCGGGTGGCACGAGACGTGCCTTATCCTGCTCGCTATGTGTGGATACGGAATCTCAAACTGGATGTTGAGCCTGACCTCAGTAGTAGTGTTTGCCGCCCTGATGGTGGCATCGGTCGTGTTCCTGGTCAGGTCATTCAACCGGGACAACGAGGGTCGTAGCGATGAGTAACCGTCTACTGGTTGCGCTCTTGCTTGCCGGCAGCCTCGCCTTGGCCGGCACCAGCGTTCGTCTCAACGGCGCCCTGTATCCGCGGCTGATGTATGACCAGATGGGCTCCAGCTTCGAGTTGATGGGGGCCGAGGGCGACATCCAGGCGCAGGTCACGGGCGCGACCCGCGACATTGTGACGGCTCTGATACAAGTTCGCGCCGGCGGCGCGATGTCCGGCTGGACCAAGGGGTTTCACTTCGGCGAAGCCTACGCGCTGTTCCCGTTGGGACTCTCGCTGCCGACAATCAGAGTCGGTCAGGCGGTGATTCCCTTCGGTCTCCTTGCCGACTATGACATTCACACACAGATAATTCAGACACCATTTGCCAAGACCCTGGGTCTGCGCCTCGATCCCGGTCTTGGCTTTCTGGGCCAGCTCGGGCGCGTTGACTACAAGCTCTGGGTGTCCAACGGAAATGGACCGGACATGATGGACAACAACAGAGGAAAAGTGGTTACGGCCCGAGTTGCGCCCAGGTTTCTGTTGGGCGACGCCGACGTCACGCTCGGCTTGAGCGGGCTCGCCGGCTCGCTTCCGTATTGGTCTCTCGATAGCCTCCCTGAGATGGACGAAGGCCCCCGGTCCTACAAGACCAAATATCGGCTCGGTCTGGACAACACCACCGACTGGGGGCCTTTGACCATCCGGCTTGAAGGCGTGGCCGGCAAGGATTCGGCGCTGTCTCAGCCGTACGTATTCGGCTACTACGGCGAGGCACGCTACGCAGTTACCCGCTGGCTCGAACCGATGCTGGCGTACGACGGGTATCATACGACCGAAGGTTCGGACCGGACGCTCAGCCTGGGTCTGAACTACTACCCGCCGGACATCTCGTCATTCGAGGTCCAGACCGCATACCAGCGGACGTATCTCAATACCACCACCAAGAACATGGAGGACTGGCATGTCATCGCGCAGGTTGTTGTTCGCTTCTAGTCTTCTGCTCATACTGGCGGGCAGCGCTGTCGCCTCGCTGTGTGTGTGGCGCCAGCCCGACGAGGACATATCGGCCATCTTCGGCTCCGGCAGCTACAAGACCGTCTTTGCGGACATTCCCGACGCGCTGAAGCCGAAGATCGAGAAACGGCTGGGCTTCGCGCTCGACGCCGACGAGACCCAGTTCAAGTACTTCCCGGTGTTCAAGGGAACGAAGCGGGTCGGGACGGTCATGACCCACGCGGGCAAAGGCCAGTTCGGCGCCATCGAAGTAGTCGTGGCAGTCGTCCAGGGCGATTCCGGGCCGGTCATCAAGGACGTCAGGATTCAGCGCGACCGCGAGAAAGCCAAGGCGGCGCTGCGCGGTAAGGATTTCCTGGGTCAGTTCAAAGGCAAAGGGCTGACCGACACATTCAAGGTCGGCGGCGATATCAAAGCCGCGGCCCCGGGCGCAGACAAGGCATCGCAGGCAGTTGCGACCGCGGCCCGCAAGCTGCTCATCGTGTACGATGAACTCGGAAGGCCGTGAGGAGAAGTGGTCATGTGGTCTAGTGGTCGAGTGTCCGGGAGATTCTGGCCTGGCACGATCTCCACTAGACCACTGGATCACTTGAGCACTGGAGCACTTTCTTCATGAACTTCATTCG
>CAZAKP010000154.1:0-7243 GCA_964485845.1 uncultured bacterium
CCTAGCCCTCCGAGACATCCGCACGACGAACTGACCTGACGGAGACACGAGACGTTCACTTTCAGGCTGTCGCCCGGTGCAAGAATGAAATCCTGAGACCAGGAACTGCCTTTCGAAAGCGTTACTTCGGTCTGCAGAAACTGCACTGGCGCGTACGCCAACAGAGCCAAACACACGGCAATGAGCATTCTGTCTTCCTCGGGGTGAACTTGGACAAGAGTCGCTGCCTGTCAACCACGCTGTATGCTAAGTTCAGCAGACGGGGAAGTCAACTAGAGCCGGCAAAGGGATGGGCAGAGCAGCACTGCTGCGATGACGAGCGTTCTCATTCGGGCCTCCTCTGCTATGTTAGGTCTACTTCTGGCCGGGTCATCTGACGCGACAATCCTAGCGAGGAGCAATCGGCGCGTCAATGACAGGCGTGATTTGACCGGCCTGCGTCCGGGGCTAGAATCTTAGCTGCAATGGCGCGTTGGGCGCCTCTTTCGGTTTGTGTGAGACTAACCTCGGCCATTGGAGGCTTTGGATGTTGCGTATGATCCGCTTTCTTGCATTCGTGCTGCCCGGCGTGCTGGCCGCGGCGACAGGAACCCTGACTCAGACGTTCGAGTTCAGCCCGGATGACTTCGTGTTCGGCAAGGTCAACGGCTACGATGCGATTTCCCTTGTTGGGGCAAATGGGGGACAGTCCCTGGGAATCGCGCCGGGCCCCGCGAAGGGACAGTCCCCATTTGCCGCCGGGTATTCGACGTCCGAGCCGGGCTATCCGAATCTGCCGCTGGCCGTGTACAACGTCGTCATCCCGCCGGACGCGGAACTGACCGGCGTGGATGTTGTGAGCATTTCCACCAAGACCATGACCGGTGAGTACAACATCTTTCCGAGCCAGCGGCCGCAGGTATTGTCGAATGCCGATTCGCGATTGGCGAATGGCGGGAACGAGTTCGTGCCGCCGGATGCGAAGGCCTATGCTTCGAGCGAGGCTTACCCGGCCCGGGCAGTCAGTTTCACCCCGTCCGGTTCGATGGGCGGGTATCGGATTGCGTCGATTCAGGTCGCGCCCGTGCGCTACTATGCGGCCGAGAAGCGACTGGACGTGGTCACACGTATCCAGGTTGCGGTCCGCTACGAGCGGAGCCGGCACGAAGTCGTGAAGCTCGACCAGTCCCAGGTTGACCTGATGGGCGAGAACGTCCGCGCCCTGGTCGCAAACCCGGAGCGGGTCTCGGGATGGGCGCCGGCGACGAGGCGGCTCACGGCCGACTCGCTCTGCGACATGCTGCTCATCACGTCCAGCGCGCGTGCCGCCAACTTCCAGCCGTTCGTGAACTGGAAGACCCGGCGCGGCATCAAGACCGTGGTTATGAAAACCGAGTCGGTCTACGCGTCCTACTCCGGGCGGGACCAGCAGGAAAAGATCCGCAACTGCGTGAAGGACTACTGGCAGAACCACGGCCTCAAATGGGTACTCATCGGCGGCGACGACGGCATCGTGCCGGTGCGCACCTGCCGGCTGACGGTCGAGGGCAATACCGAGAACATCGCGTCGGACATGTACTACGCCGACCTGCAGTACTCGTGGGACTCGGACAACGACGACCTGTTCGGCGAGATGGAGGACTCGGTCGACCTCTGCTACGACGTCTTCATCGGCCGCACTCCGGTAGACAACAGCGCCTCCCAGGTCGCCACGTTCTTCGCCAAGGATACGATGTTCGAGAAGCACCAGGACACGACCCGGCTGAAGCGCGTGCTCTATGGCTCGACCATGCTCTTCGACCCGTACCATGGCAAGGTAGTCAACCACATCATCGCCAACACGTTCCCGCCGGGCTGGACCCACGTCCACCTCGAAGACCCGAACGACGGCGTCTACGCGGAATCGCTGAGCCAGGGATTCCAGCTTTCTCACGTTGCCGCCCACGGCAATCCCGAGACTTTCTCGGTGATGTGGGACTATGAGGTATCGGGACTCACCAACGGGCTGACCCGATTGAACTTCGTGAATTCGATGGCCTGCGAGTCGGGCTGGTTTGACGACGGCGAGTGCCTGGCCGAGTATCTCGTGAAGGCCGCGAACGGCGGCTGTATCGCCTGCATGCTCAACTCGCGCTACGGGTTTGGATATCCTCCGGCGCTCGGTCCTTCGGAGTTGCTCGACCTTCAATTCTACCGCTACTTCGTCCAGGGCTACGCGACGCAGTTCGGCACGCTCGGGATGCTCTCCAAGGATTACTTCCGCAGCCTGGCGATGGACCAGGAGGTGTGGCGCTGGTGCGTGTTCGAGCTCAACCTGTTCGGCGACCCCACGCTCCATGTCTGGTCGGAGATGCCCGGGACGTTTACCGTGACGAAGCCCGATTCGGTGCCGACCGGCATCCAGGTCGTACGCATCACGGCGAGCGACGGGTCCGCGCCGGTGAAGGGCGCACTGGTCTGCCTGAGCAAGGGCACCGAGACCTATGCCCGCGGCTGGACCAACTCGCAAGGCTGGGTCGACCTGCTGGTCGCACCGACTACGACCGGCAGCCTGGATATGTCGGTCAGCGCCCAGGACTTCTACCCGTGGGACGGGAACATACCGGTGCGCGGCAGTTCGAATCTGCCGGCCCTGGTGTTTGCCGGCCTGCGCATCGATGACCCGGACGGCAGTCTGGACCCGGGCGAGACCGCTGACCTCTATGTATCGGTGAAGAACGAGGGCACAATGGATGCGACCGGTACGAACGCGGTCCTCAGGACGTTCTGCCCCTACCTGACAATGGTCGACTCGACATCGAGCTATGGTACGATTGCCGCCGGGGCCACGGTTGAAGGCGACCGGTTCCGCGTGACCGCCCCGGACACGACCCCGGGCGGCACGCTGGCCGAGATGATTGCCGCCTGCACCGCCGTCCAGGGCTTCTGGGAGCCGTACTTCGAGACGCGCATCGGCGACCTGCCCCCGGCCCGGAAGCTCTGGGCCGACCACGACAACAACGACATGATTCTCTCGGTCACCTCGCTCGGCTCAATCGGTACGCTCGGCCCCTACGACGAGGGGTCGGGGCTCAAGTATCCGCGCAACGCGGCCAACGGCGACCTCTACTTCACCAGCTTCGCCTGCGGCAATGGCCCTGACTACGTGGTTGACCGCTGGTACGGACATCCAAGCACAAACTACCAGGCCGACTGGCGAGCAGTGGAAACGCTGCAGGCGGTGGTGCCGCCACGGGCCGGAGCACAGGAATACCAGGCAGTGATAGACGACAGCGCTCACGCATCGCCCCGGGGGTTGACCGTTACCCAGTGGTCGGCATCGGTGTCGGACCCGGGCCTCCGTGACTTCGTGGTCATCACCTACGACCTCAATAACCATGGCCCACAGGCAATCGACAGCGTGTACGCCGGCCTCTTGTCGGACTTCGACATCTTCAACGAGACTGCTAATGACGTCCGCACCGACACGCTGCGCCGGCTGACCTATATGACCTACCAGGACAGCATGGAGTACTCCGCCGGCATCAAGCTGCTGTCACCTTTGACCGCGGCCAACCTGTCGGCAATCGACAACGCTGTATACATCAACCCGTCCGCGATGATTACCGAGGCGGTAAAAGACAGCTTCCTGCGCGGGGCGATATCGGTGCTCAATTCCGACGGGACCCGCAACTGGTCCTGCGTGGTGTCGGCCGGGCCCTTTGACCTTGAAGCGGGCGGCGGCCGGGCGTTTGTCGCGTTCGCTCTCGTCGGCGGGAACACCGAACCGGAGATGCTCGAGCATGCCGACTCGGCCCAGGCCTGGTTCGACCGCTCGGTCGCGGTAGTCGAGCCGGCCAATGCCGGCGACATCATGCAGGTCGCGCTTCAGGCAGGGCCGTCGCCGATGAACGAGCGCGCAGAGCTTCGGCTGGCGCTGCCGCAGGCGGGACGAGTGCTGGTCGAGGTGCTCGACGTGGAAGGCCGGGTCGTCAGGGTTCTTACCCGCGGCCAGTTCGCGCGCGGCGAGCATGTGATTAGCTGGGACGGCCGTGACGAAGCGGGCCGCAAGGTTGCCAGCGGAATCTACGTGTACCGTGTGGGCACGCCCGCCGGCACGGTCAACCGGAAGGCGGTAGTTCTCAGGTAGGATTCGAGGACTCCAGGATTCGAGGATTCCAGTTCGACCTCAGACCTCCCAGGCCGGTGGTTCCTCGGTCTGGTTCTTCTGAAAGACAGCAGTCCACTATTGGCCCGGACGATACGGGCACGAAAGGACGATGGTGAGACAGAAGGTGTTGAGACTCGGGCTGGCCATGCTGGCAATTGTCGTGTTTGGTCGCGCCACCTGCGGCCCGCCGGGCGGCGTGCAGGTGACGCCGGTTGAGAAGATGAGCTTTAGTGACCACGTCTACTATCACAATATGGGCATAGCCTGGGACGGTGAGTACTACTACACGGTCAACGGCGGCAACGCCACCTACTCGAAGCTGAACCAGTACGACGAGTCCGGTTCGTTCGAGAACGGCTACAACGTCGGCGTCGACGCGCGGTCGATACTCTACAGCACCGCCAAACAGCAATTGTACATCAAACCCTACGGTACGTCGCTGGACGAGGTCCGCCTCGACGTTCAAACGGCGGACATATCCCTTGAGAATATCTTCGCGGGCGGACAGAGCTCGGTCGCGATGTCGCCGGACGGAGAGAAGCTCTACGAGCTGTACGGCGGGCGCGTACACGTCTACAATGCCGACGACGGCAGAGAAGCGACGTCGTTCCAGTTGCCGAGCTACAGCACGGAAGACGACGACGGCTATTCGTCTGCCATCGCCGTCGCGGACAAGTTCCTCTTTGTCTGGGCGCCGAACAGCGACCGGAACGTACTGGTCTACCGCCTGTACGGGAAGTATGTCACCTGGCTCACGCTGCCGCGTTCGGGATTCGGTTTCTCCCTGTCGTGGGCCAACGGGCTTCTCTGGATTGCCGATGACGCCGACGGCGGTGCCGAGGGCGCGGACGGGACGTGGTATGGATACGAGGTGAAAGGACTAGAGTGAAGTCCGAATGACGCACTGTCGGACAGGGACCGCAGAGGTCAAACTCGAAACTCGATTGAAGCTCGAATCGCGGAAATGACTGGTCCGGGATTCGGACTTCGTCATTTAATCGCCATCCGTGCTTGGGTTTCGGGTTTTCCTAGAGTCGGCGGATTGACGGCGCGAAGACCGACACCGCACCGAGACTGACGAGCACGGCGCATCCGCCGACGAGAGTCGCAGCGGGCGCGCCGAACTTCTGGGCAATCGCTCCGCCCAAAAGGCAGCCGAGCGGGAACATCCCGTTGAACGCGAGCATGTAGACGGAGAGGGCCCGGCCGCGGATGTGCTCCGGCGCGAGGGTCTGAATCAAGGTGTTCATCAGCGACGTAATCGAGGTCTGGCAGAAGCCGATGAGCGCGATGAGCGGCAGAGCCAGACGGATGTCGCGGACGAGCGAAAGCGCGATCGATACGACGCCGATGCCGCCGGTACCGAGCAGGAGAATCACTCCCTTGTGCCGGGTCTTCGATATCGTTGCGAGGGCCAGCCCGCCCGCGACCGCGCCGACGCCGACGCAGGTCATCATCACCCCGTACTCGCGCGCGCCCTGGTGGAACACGTCACGGGCGAAGACCGGCATCAAGGGCAGGTAGATGATTCCGAACGAGCTGAACACCGCGGTAAGGATGACGATAGTACGGATGTCCTGGTGGCCCCGGACGAAACGGAGCCCGGTCATGATCTGGCGCCAGACCGATTCCTCGGCACGGTGATGCCCGGAACCGGGCAGCCTTATCAGCCAGAGCGCGCCGATGATGGCGAGGAAGCTCGCGCTGTTGATGCCGAAACAGCCGCCCGCGCCGATGGTGCCGAGCAGTACGCCGGCAATCGCCGGGCCGACGATGCGGGCGGAGTTGAACATGGCGTTATTCAAAGCGATGGCGTTCAGCACATTCTTCCGGCCGACGAGGTCCGGCACGAGCGTCTGGGCAATCGGGCCGTTCATCGTCGCCGCGAAACCGGACACGCAGGAAATCACCAGCACATGGTAAATCGTCAGCACGTGGGCCCAGTACAAGACGGCCAGCACCAGCGCGAAAAACGCGAGCACCGACTGGGTCCAGATCATCAGTCGCCGCTTGTCGAACCGGTCGGCCATGGCCCCGGCCGGCAGTGACACAATCCAGGCCGGCAGCCAGGTCACAGTCGAGTTCAGGCCGACGAAGAACGGCGAATTGGTCAGAGTGAGGACCAGCCAGCCGGTGGCGATGTTCTGCATCCAGGTGCCGATGAGGGAGGCGAGGTTCCCGAACCAGTAGAGCCGGTAGTTCCGGTGCTCGAACGCGGCAAACGTCGCCGGCAGCGCGACGCCGGTCGCCCGCACCACCTCCTCCTCGACGACCTCGAGGCCGGGCTTGTGCGGCGGTAGTTGATCCTGACTCGTCATTCGGGTTTCGAGTTTCGGGTTTTTCCAGTTGAGCAGATGTCTATTCTACCCGCCCGCGCCCGCCTGTAAACGGGTACGCGTCCGCGCCCATCGCTGCCCGACCAGCGTTAGCGTTTCCGACTCGTGGGCGAGGAGCATTGAGTCTTCGTCAAGGGCGATGCGGGCGGCTTTGATTCTGAGCGGCATCGTCAGGCTCGTTGGCATCGGCGGCCGCTTCCAGCGGCCGTCACCGATTACGCATTCCCGCCCTAGACCAGACACGACCTAGGCTTGACAGATGCGAAAGACCTCTCTAAACTCATGCGACCAGGTGTCAGCATGATGAAGCCAAGACCGCTTTTCTGCGCGCTGGTGCTGGGTGTCTGCGTGAGCGCTGGGCAGGCCCTGTCACTAGCGGTACCCGACACGATCCTGCTGCCGGATTCGCTGGGGCCGCTGCGGCCGCCGTACCATCTGGCGTTCGGGAGTTCGACAGAGAATATCTATGTCGCGAGCGAGTCCTCGGACATCATCGTGGTGGACGGGAACACCTTCCAGCGTATCAAGCGCATCAACACCGGTACTCCGGTCGGGGATGCTTTCCTCGTCAGCCAGCACAACAAGCTGTATTGCTCGTACCCGCAGCAGGGCCGCATCGGCGTCATCGACTGCGCGACCAACAGCATCATCGGCACGATTCAGGTCGGTACGAGGCCGACCTCGCTTGTCTATGGTTCGGGCAGCGACCAGATATATTGCGGCGACACCATCGACTGCACGGTCACGGCGATTAGCTGCGTCACAGACCAGGTCCTCA
>CAZAKP010000155.1:0-7034 GCA_964485845.1 uncultured bacterium
ACTGCAAAGAAGAACAACTCCGCTCCGGGTTTGACCCCGGCCGGATTCGGCCTATACTCAAAGCCGATGGCGGCTGTATATCCCGAAAGACCTTGACGAGAGTGAAATTCTTTATATGTCACCGGAATTTATGTCGCCAGGATTTCCGAGATTCTCACCTGATGAACCTGGGATTCGTCAAATCCCCGATGAAGGCTCTCTTGTCCAAGCGAACGGCGTTCGCCCTCAGGGTCCGCGGCGTGGCTGCTCTTGCCTTCGTCCTGTCCGTTTCGCTGGCCGCAGCCCAGCGGTACGATGGTGTCATTCCCCTGCCCGACAGCTTCGGCGGTCTCGTGTTCACCCGCTCAATTGCCTGCAGCCGGACCAGCCACAGGCTGTACGTAGGTGGGGCCTATGGCAACTGCGTCATAGCGATTGACGCACTCACCCACGAGCGCGTAGCCCGCATCCCCTGCGGCCGCGATGTCCGCGCGCTGGTCTGGGACTCGCAAGGAGACAAGATCTACGCCGCCTGCGCCGCGGACAGTGCGGTCTGGGTCATTGACTGCGCGGCCGACTCGGTGGTCGCGACTTTGCACGTCGGCGACCAGCCGGTCGCGCTCTGCCTTAACTCCACCAATTACCGGGCCTATACCGCCGACTCCGCGAGCGCGACCGTCACTGTCATCGACTGCGCCACCGACTCCGCGATCAGGACCGTCCGCGTCGGGCCTGGGCCGCGCGACATCATATGGAATGCCGCGCTGAACCGCATCTACTGCGCGAACTCCGGCGACGCATGTCTGACGGTAATCAGCGGTCAGACGAACAACGTCATCGGGCTGGCGCCGGTTGTCTGGTTGCCCCAGCGAATGGCGCTGAGCGCACCCACTGGCAAGCTCTACTGCGTGGGCTCTTACGGCGACTTGGCTGTCTATGACTGCAATCAGAACCGCGTGCTCATGACGCTTACGGACATGGGGAATGAGGCGTTGCTCTGGGATTCCACCACGGGCAAGGTGTTCGTTGCCGGGGCTTGTTCGCTCTCGATCGTCGCCTGCGCCAACGACTCGGTACTGGCACGCATCGGACTCGGTAACGGAGAGTTCTCGGCTGTTGCCGCGAGCCCGAGCCAGGGCAAGGTCTACCTGGCGTCGGACGACCTCGTCTCTTCAGTCTTCGTCATCGACACGCACGGCGATTCGCTTCTCCGGACTTTGCCGGCGCGGGTCCCGGTTTCGGCGTGCTGGAGCCCGGACCGGGACGAACTCTTCTGCGCCTCAGCGTACGAGCGGGGCATGAACTGGACGAACTGGGGATTTCAGCAGGGCAGCTTCGTCGACTGCGCCGCGGACACGCTGACCGACACGGTCGTCCTCGGCTGCCTGCCGCAGGAACTCGCGGCCGACCCGGTCACCGGCAGACTCTACTGCCACGACGCGACCGTTGAGCGGCCGTCCTCGCTCCTCGTTATTGACGGCCCGGCGCGCCGGGTGGTCGGCCACATCTGGCTGCCCGGCACGCTCAGGACCATGAACCTTGTCTCTCGGCTCGGGCGCATCTTTCTCACGGTTACCAATGGCGACACCGCGTTCCTGACAACTGTGGCGCTCCCGGCGGACACCGTGCTGGTGACGGACACGCTCGTCGTCGGCTACTACGAGGACTCCCTACCCGTGGCGTGGGATTCGACCGATGGCCGGGTCTACTTCGGGCTGGGCGATTCGCTCGTCTCCGTCGACCCCGCCTCTGGCTGCGTGGTTGCCCGGTACGGACTGGGCCAGCCGGTGAACCTACTCTACTGGAACCCGCTGAACGACCGGCTCTACTGCGGCTCGGCCAGCATCGACTCCTCGCTGGTCGTGTTTGACTGCGCCGGTGACTCGGTCGCCGCGCGCTTGCCGACCAATCGCTACCCCGTGGCGGCAGCTTTCCATCCAGGCCGGAATCGGCTGTATGTGGCGTGCGGACTCCTGCGGACGATTGTGGTCGTCGACTGCAGCGCGGACACCGTCGTCGCCCGCGTCTGCAGCGACTACCTCGACCAGCCGCAATCGGTCGTCTGCAGCCCTGCGTCGGACCGCGTCTATTACCCGGCCCGCAGCGCGGCGCGGGTGCTGGTTCTCGACTGCGCGTCGAACGCGGTAGTCGACACGGTGGTAACCGAGAGTCTGCCATCGCGCCTGTGCTACGACGCGGCGCATGACAAGGTCTATTGCGCGGGTGGACACGCCCCCCGAATGACGGTGATTGACTGTGCTGCGGATTCGACCGTGAGGCTGCCGGTCGGCGATGGCCCAAGCGCGGTTGCCTTCGACCCCGGCCGCGGAGCAGCATACGTTGTCGGCCAGCTCACGAGCACCTTGTCCGTGATTGCGGACGCTCCGGTCGCGATGCAGGTCGAGAGCGGCAGGGCTGTTCACTGGGTTCGGGCATCGCCCAACCCATTCCAGACGTACACCAACATCAGTTGGGCCGCTGCCGGCCGCGCACTCGCTGATGTGCGCCTCTATGACCGTGCCGGCAGGGTTGTGGCTAGGGCATCGGGGATTAACGCGGTCCGCTGGGATGGCAGGCGGCTCGCTGCCGGCGTCTACTTCTGTCGAATCACGACTACGCACGCTGCGGCCACACTGCGGCTGGTGCATATACGGTGACACATCGCGAGGAGTCGGTGCAATGACGTATGCTCTTTTGCTGCTTCTCTTATCGCAAGGCCAGCGCCCGGGTTCCTTTCCATTCCCGAACTGGTTCATGGTCAACGCCTCCACGGCGCGCTATGTCGGCGCGTGGGACCAGAGCGTCGAGAGGCGCCCGGTAGCTGTCCCGGACGGCTGGGTCGTGAGCTGGGACGACGAGAACGATAACGCGGGCGGCATGTTCTACACGCGCATTCGGCAGGACGGCGTGCTGCTCGACACCTTGGGGCGCGGCTCTTGGCGTTACACAGTCGTCGGCTATGACGGAACGGACTACCTGCTCGTCCGAGGCCAGTGGATGCCCGGAACCGTATCGAGCGTCGACCTGTTCTGCTGCCGCATGACCGCGGACGGCCAGTTTCTCGATGACAGCGGGGGTTTCAGAGTCACGCGCGAGACCCCCAGTAGAGGCGTTGGTAGGTACGACTTTGCCTTCAACGGCACCGACTACCTGCTGGCCTACAACGGGCTTCGTTGGATCGTGGGGCAGCGGGAAGTTCCCTCCGGGCTTCGCGCTTTCATGATTCACCCGTCCGGTGTGGTAGACACGCTGGCGCCGGGCTGGATACGCGATACCACCCGAGGCGACTGGTATGTGCGCGTGGCGAGTGACGGAAACGACTTTGTGGTTGCCTGGGCGGAAACCCTGATGGCGAATAACGAGCAGGACGTTTATGCGGCTCGCATCGGGGCGAACGGCTGGCTGCTCGACAGCGTGCCGATACCCGTCCGATGCGGCCCCTCGCCGGCATGGGCCAAGTGGCCGCTCGACTGCTTGTATGCGAACGGCCGGTACATCGTGCCCTGGTGCACGTCCAGCGGGTTGGTGTTTGCCACACGCATTGACACTAACGGGACCGTCATCGACACGTTCGGCCTGCCGCTGACGCCCTATGCCGGGAGCCGCGGCCTTCGGATGTTCTACGACGGCCGCAACTACGCCTGCTTCTTCCAGGTCGAGGACACGGTATACGGCATGCGGTTCGATACCAGTCTGGCGCCGGTCGACACTGGGCCACGCGCGCTCGTTGCGCCGCTCTACTCCAGCCGCGAGTTCAGCGTCGCGCAGTCCCAGGACCGGTATCTCCTTGTCTACGACAGTGGGGGGACCTCCTATCACACGCTTAACGTCAATGCTGCCGTGGTGGACAGCGGGCTAGAAGTCGTCAGCCAGGCCCGGTGCATCTCGCAGACAGCCGCCTCGCAGCGATGCCCGGCTGTCTGTCCCTTTGCCAATGGCTACGTAACCGCGTGGCTGCAGCACCACAACCCGGGCCAGTGGGACAGCGGGTGGGACGTGGTGTGGCAGCGCATCTCCTGCGCGGGCGAACCTATCGACCCGGTACCGCAGTCCCTCGGTGAGGTGTGGACCTATCCGCGGATGGCGTGGAACCGTGTGCACGGCAGCCTGGTCGGGCTCCTTGCGTGGGTCGACGGGCGCGGTTTTTTGAACTGGTACCACATCGGCTCAGCGGGCAGGCCGGCGTTCGCGGGACAGGTATCGCTCTCCACGTTCCAGACCGTGGGCGTTTCGGTCGACACGCTCGGGAACAGGCTGGTGTCATACTACGACGACGGTTGGCACGAAGTCCGCATCGCCTCCAGCTCTGGACACGACCGCATCGCCTCGGTCGACTACCCGGTGTACACTATTGGCGCTGCATCCGACGGCAATAACCACCTCGTCTGCTGGGCTTCAAGCGACGCGGGACTGCTCCTGGGGCGCGTCTACCCGCTTCAGCAGGACTCCTTCGTGGTCAACGCGATGGGGGGAGCCGGCTACCTGAGAGACCCGAATGTGGTCTATGGCGCAGGCTGCTACCTCGTCGCATGGATAGCTGCACCCTCGGCTGACTTGGTGCGGCTGCGGTGCGCACGCGTAGCACCGAACGGGACCGTGCTCGATACGGCCGGCATCACGGTCGACGGCCCATTCGCGGGCTTTCTGCCTGCCGTCACGTCGGACCCTGACATGCGCAACTGCATGGCCGCTTGGTTCGACGGAACAAACTTCCGTATCCTCTATCCCAAGCGGACGGCGGCGGATACCGGTCGGTATGACCTCTACTCGGCGTCCGTGGACCCCGCTAGCGGAAGCGTGTCCGTCTTGTGCGTATCGGACCCGTCCCCATACCACCGATGGGACCCGGCCGCCTGCTGGGACGGCAACGAGCAGACCCTGATGCTGGATGCCGGCTTCGTGCCGACGCCGTTCAACTCGTCGCGTGTCTTCGGCCGGTTTCTGGGCACCGCCCACCCGGTCCACGACGTTGCCGCGCTGGACATCCTCGCGCCGACGGGGAAGGTCCACCTCGGCGATACCATTATCCCGCAGGCCGTGGTCGCGAATTGCGGCGGCGCACCGGAGACTTTTCCCGTCATCCTACATGTTGGCGGCACTTACGTAGACACGCAGGAAGTGTTCGTCCCCATCGGGCGCAACGATACGGCCTCCTTCCGGGCTTGGCTGGCCGAGTCGGTCGGCGTGTACGCCACGAGCTGCGTCACGATGCTCGCCGGCGACGTGAATCCCGCGAATGACTCCTGTTCGGACTCGGTAAACGTCCTGCCCGGCGTTGCCGTGGCCGATCAGGTCCCGGCGGCGCTGATGCTGTCGCTGGCGCGTTCGAACCCGTTCCGTGGCGAGGCCGTTCTCCGCTACGGTCTGCCGCGCGCCGGTGCCGTGACCATCGACGTCTTCTCGTCGAATGGCGCGCTGGTGCGCAGGTTGTGCGACTCGGACAGACCCGCGGGCTACCACACTGCGGTCTGGGACGGCTGCGATAACGCCGGCCGACAGGCAGGAACCGGCGTCTACTACTGCCTGATGTCCGTGGGCGGACGCGAACTGCGGCGGAAACTGGTGCGGGTCGAGTGACACCGAGTGGCCCGCTTGCGCGGGGCCCGCGGACTTGAGGGAATTCCGGATACCATACCGAGGGACACACTCGCATATTTTGGGGCGGTCTCAGGGCGCGGGGCGGACTGGGTGCTGAGCTTGGTGGGAATTCCGTGGAATTCCGGGGACAGGTTTGATGTCAAGCCGTGCGTTAGCTGAGCTCCTCTGCGGCCGGGTTGAGGGTCGCGTCGGCCCGTTCTCGGCTGTCCCGTCTCTCTCGGCAGGCATGACTGCACGCTGCGCCCGTGGGCCGTCCCCACGTACCGACACTCGCTTCGAACACAGGTGCTTGCAGAGCGCCCTTGCGGGCCTCAGAGCAGTGCTTCATTCAGAACGCGAGCCCGTGGGGCATCAAGGTTCACAATAGCGCGGCCCCGCCAAAGCGGTCCGTAGCGTCCCCGATCGTGACTGCCCCACGGGCGCAACTCGTCTCAGTTCCTGCCGACTCTTTCCTATCCTCAGGCGGCTTCGAGGCGGCCTGCCTCAGGCGGGCGCTCGCTGTAACAGCGGCCGTCCCGCACCAGGGCATAAAGCAGCCTCACCAGCCGGCAGCAGACCGCGGTCAGCGCTACTGTCTTCGGCTTGCCCCGCGCCACCAGCGCGGCATAGTAGGGCGCAAGCGGCCAGCCACGTTTGGCGTGCTGCACTGCCACCATGTACAGCGCCCGCCGTAGCTGCGACCGACCCCGCTTGGAGATGTGCCGGCCGCTCTGATACTGCCTCGAACTGTCCTGATAGAGATTGAGCCCAGCCAGTTTCTGCACCGCTGCCGCACAACTGTACTGCCCAAGCCCGCCCGTCTCGGCCAGGATGACGGCGGCCGTCATCGCCCCGACTCCCTTCATGCTCATCAGGTACTCGGCCTCCGCAAGCTGCCCCAGCAGACGCACAATCTCCGCCTCCAGCCCGACGATGCGTCCATCGAGCGTGGCCAGGGTCTCAAGCATCTCGCGCAGGCTGCGCTCCTGGCCGGCACTGACCTCCAGTGGGCCGATTGACTCGGCCGCGGCCGCCGAAAGCCGCGAAGCCGGAGGGCGGCTATCTTGAGCGAGACGGCCGCGATTCGACCAAGGCGGCGGAGGAAGGCAAGCTCGGGCCGTTCGTCGGGCGGCGCAAGGAGCTACTGCAGGTGATTCAGACGCAGGCGCGGCAGTCGAAGAACAATCCTGTGCTTGTCGGAGAGGCGGGAGTGGGTAAGACCGCGATTGTCGAGGCGCTGGCCTGTCGGATAGCGGCCGGCAAGGACCCGCAGGTGCTTGGCGGCAAGCGCATCTTTGAGTTGAACATGGGCACTCTCGTCGCCGGAACCAAGTACCGCGGCGAGTTCGAGGCCCGGCTGAACGGTCTCATCAGCGAGACCCGCAGTCGTCCGGAGGTGATTCTGTTCATTGATGAGCTGCACATGGTCGTGGGCGCGGGGGACGTCGAGGGCGGCGCGGACGCGGCCAACATGATGA
>CAZAKP010000156.1:0-6970 GCA_964485845.1 uncultured bacterium
ACTTGCTGTCATGCTGAGCGCAGCGAAGCATCTTCTCTTCCCGCTCAGGGTAAACTGCGTGAAGGGTCTTCTAACTCTCGTAGAATCAACGTTACGAAGATTCTTCCCCTTCGCTCCGCTCAGGGCTTCGGCTAGGACTGCGCTCAGAATGACAAGAAACGGCTTTTTCGACAGTCCCAGTGTCCCGGGTTTCCGCTGAGAGGTTCCTTGTCGGGCTCGGAATAACGGAACCCCGGACGCCTCTGGCGTCCGACCGTCACTTCATCGCTTCGGCTTTGCCGAAGCTGCGGGAGAGGAAGAACTCATCAAGCGGAATCGAGGCGCGGCCTTTGACCATCTGCTCGGCCATCAGCTTGCCCAAGGCCGGCGCAAACATGAACCCGTGCCCGCTCATGCCGGTCGAAACGTGAAGCCCCCGCACCGGCGTATCGCCGCAAAGGGGATTGCCGTCCGGGCTCATCTCGTATGAGCCGGCCCATTGCCTGAGCACTTTGACCCCAGCGAGCTTGGGCATGAGCCTGACCATCCGCCGCGGCATCTCGGTGATGAACTCGTCGGTGGCGTCAACGTTGTGGCCGGGTGAGAGCGGCACCGGCGTGTAGCAGCCGATGAAGTGGCCGGTGCCCGAGTGCTGGACGAAGTAGCAGCCATCTGAGCGGTAGTCGACGAGCATCGGGTCGAACACGCGCTCGACCGCTTCGGTGACGAGCGACTCGTGCCGGTCGGCCTTGACCGGGACTGCGACTCCGGCCAGTGCCCCGACCTCATCCGCCCAGGACCCGGCCGCGTTCAACAGCATGTCGCAGGCATACTCGTCGCCCTTCGCGTCGGTAGCCGAGATGACTCTGTCGCCCTGCTTGTTGACCTGCTTGACTTCGCAGCCCACCACCAGCCCGCCGCCCAAACGCTTGATGCCTTCAAGGTAGCCGTAGGTCACCTTGAATGGGTTGGCCTGCCCGTCGGTCGGGCAGTACGCGCCACCCAGAAGCCCGGTCGGGTCAAGCCCGGGTGCGATCTTCTCGCACTCACCCGGTGTGACGAACCGGACGTCGAGACCGTATCGCTGCTGGATGGCAATGGCGTCGAGGAAGGCCTGCTTCCGTTGCTCGTCGAACGCAAGAAACAGATATCCACCCTGGTACCATTCGACGTCTTCGCCTAGCTCGTCCTTAAGACCTGCAAACATCCGGACGCTCTCCATCATCACCCGGATGGTCAGGTCGTGGGAGAACTGGGCCCGGATTCCACCGATGCACCGGCCGGTCGAGCCCGCGCAGGGGAAGTCGCGCTCCAGCACCAGCACCTTGAGGCCGCTCCTGGCGAGGTAGTACCCGGTCGCGGCACCGATGACACCCGCGCCGATGACAACCACGTCGGCAGAGCTACGCACGTACCGGCTCCAAGTCCGAAGTCCGAAGCTCGAGTGTCGAGTCAAGTCCGTGTGACCCAATGCGGCGGTTCTTCACTCGAGCTTTGTTCCCTTCGTCATTGATTCGGGTTCAGTCATTCGAGCTTCGTGCTTCATCGTATTCTCCCAGCAGGCCGAGCGGCAGCGGTTTGAGCGGCGGCCTTGGTCTCGGTTGCTTCTGCTCCGATGCGGGAATCCCGGTCTCCTCCTCTATCAGCCGGGCGACGAGTTTCAGGCAGCCGCGGCCCTGGCAGTGGCCCATGCCGGTGCGCAGAACCCGCTTTACCGCTTCGAGCGAATGGTAGCCCATCCGGATGACCCGCCGGACTTCGGCCTCGCTGACTTCCTCGCAGCGGCAGACGGTAACGGAGGAAAGGGATCGAGGGATCGAGGGATCGAGGGATCGAGTGCCGGACGGCCTTTGTCTTGCCCCGCTCCCGGGCACTCCATCTCTTGGTCTCTTGACCTCTTGATGCCTTCTCTTCCTCACTGCATCACCTTTCTCACTTGATCCTGCGCGAAGTCGCTGACCATGCTCCCGAACCCGGTCTTCGGAGCCGGCAGCACCACGTAGTCGCAGTCTTCGAGCTTGGCGACCTGCTTGGCATACCCGACCGCGTCGAGGAACCCGCCGAGCGTGTCGACGATGCCGACGCGCTTCGCGTCGGCTCCTGACCATATCCGGCCCTGGCCGATGGAGTCCACGTGCTCGTATGAGAGCTTCCTGCCGGCCGCGACCTTCTGCACGAACTGGCGGTAGAAGTAGTCCACCTGGGCCTGCATCATCGAATCTTCTTCCGGCGTCATCGCGCGCATGTCCGACATCGCATCCGCGTGCTCGCCGCGCTTCACCGCCTGACGCCGCGCCCCGAGCTTGTTGTACAGCCCTTCGGTCACCAGCTTGAAGTTGAACACGCCGATTGAGCCGGTCAGCGTGGTCGGCAGGGCAAAGACCCGGGTCGCGTTGCAGGCGATGTAGTACCCGCCGGAACCGGCGACTGCGGCCATCGAGACAATGACCGGCTTCTTCTGCCGGCAGAGTTCCAGTTCCCGCCAGATCATGTCCGACGCAAACCCGTCCCCGCCCGGCGAGTCAATCCGCAGCACCACGGCCTTGACCCGCTTGTCCTTCCGCGCCTGGCGGATGGCCCGGACCATGGTTTGGGCGCCCATCGTCATCGCGCCGGTCAGGAAGTCGGTCCGCGACTCGCCGGCGGCGATGCTGCCGGTCGCGTAGACAATCGCGATTGCCGGCTTCGAGGTCCAGCCCTCGCTCTGCACGACGTCGTCCCGGTAGCCCTTCTCGCTCACCTTGCTCAGGCCCGCGAGTTCGTGCTTGCACAGGCTGTCGAGCTGGTCGTGGTAGCAGGCCGTATCCACCAGCCCTGCCCGCTTCGCCTCTTCGGCGTTGAAGAACCCGATATTGACCAGCGCCTCCATGCTGTCGCGGCTGACGTGCCGGCCCGCCGCAGTCGCGTCCAGGAACTCACCGTACGGCGCGTCGAGATACGCCCCCAACTGCTCGCGGTTCGGAGGAGTCAGCGAATCCTCAGTGAAGGTCTCGATTGCCGACTTGTACTTCCCGTGCCGGGTGCCGTCGAACTCGATCCCCAGCTTCTCCAGCGTCCCCTTCAAGAATATCGTGCCCATGCCCATCCCGGGTATCGTGACGTCGCCGAGCGGATGGGTCCAGACCCGGTCGGCGACCGAGGCGACATAGAAACTCGCCATGCCGAGGCCCGGCGCGTAGACGATGACCTTCTTGCCCCGCGCCCGGAACCCGACCAGCGCCCGGCGCAACTCCTGCAACTGGGCAAAGCCGGCGCTCATTCCATCGATTCGAATCAGCAGCGCCTCGACGCTCCTGTCTTTGCTGGCGCGGGCAATCAGGTCGAGCAGTTCCCATGATGTGCGCACGCTGTGCGAGCTGAGGCTGAAACCCGGCTTCCGGTCGACGATCGCTTCGTCCAGTTCGATCTCCAGGTATCGATTTCCATGCGGGACGATTGTCCGCCGTCCCCGGCTCCCGACCCGCAGGAACCCGCCGACTTCGCGTGGGTCCCAGGTGCCCACGGTGCCGAGACCACCCTTGCCCAGCCCAAGCGAGACACCAGCCACGTAGCGCACGTCGTCCGCGTCGCCGGTGAAGAACGCCTTCAGGCCCAGCTTCAGGCCGTCCACCGGCTCGACCTCGAACCCGGCCATCGGCCGCCAGGGAGTTATCAGGTACGTTTCGCCAAACAGGGTCAGGCGGTTGCCGATTGGCCGCACCGCGGCCCCGAGCGCGACCCGACCCCAGTCGTGGTTCAGGTCATCCCACGTCGCGCCGAGAGAAACCCGCTTCAGCGGCCGCACCAGCGCCGACAGGTCCCAGTGGCTGAGCGAATCGCGTCTGAACCGGATTCCCGAATAGACGCCCCTCTCGCCCATGCCGAGCGCGACGCCGTACCGCGACGGCTCCGGCTCCCAGTATGCGGCCAGGGGCCCGGCCTTGGCGATGAACGTCGTGTTGGTGAAGAAGTCGGACCAGAGCACCGGCTGGAAGTTGTACACGGCGTAGAACTCCGAGCCCGGCCCCACCGCCAGCCCGGCCGGATTCGCCAACACGGCCAGCGCGTCATCGGTCCCGGCCAGCGACAGCGGCATCTGCGGCGTCACGGCCAGCGCCAGAAGAACGGTCAATCCTGCAATCACTTCGCCCCCTTTTCCTTGACTCTGATGCCCCGCACCGCGTTCCAGTACCGCGTCGGCATCGCCACGGTCACGACCGCGCACCGGTCCTGGGCCTTGGTGTCAAGCACCTTCACGACCCTACCTTTGCACACTGCCCGTCCGCCTCGGTCCAGGCACGCGACCGACGCGCCGGCCACCGGTCGCGGCAGCAACTCGTACGGCACGGTCACGGTCGCTTCGGTCTTGGAGAAACCCTTGTGCACCACGAATATCGCGAGCCCCGGGCACTTGGATACGCAGACCGTACATCCGTTGCACTTGTCGAAGTCAACCTGCGGGAGGTCGGTCAGGCTCCCGGCGATAGTTATCGCCTTGCGCGGGCAGGCGTACGCGCACGGGTTGCACGGGATGTTCTCAACGCACTCCACCATGACGACCGGCCCGGCCGCGAGCCGTTCCTTTGACGGCACCGCTCCCCTTGCGGCAAGGTACGCAGGCGACAGCACGCCTGACCGCTGGTGCGGCGCCGGCTTGCTCGATATCGGGGACTTCGGCATGGAGGCCGATTATAAACGCGCCGCCCCGCGAGTCAAGCGGCCTCAACCGACTCCTCAACCGGCGGATAGCGCCGGCGGCAGGCCGTTTCCGGGCCTGGCGCCGCGAACGGAGCTCGCGCTAGTCTTTCTTGGTGTACAGCAGGGTGAGCGAGGTCTTGCCCGAGTCCTTGGCAACGGTAACCGTCGTCATCTGCTTCTCGTCCTCGGTGCCATAGACGAGAATAGTCGCGTCGCCGCTCTCCATGGTCGACACGTTCTTCCACCCGGCCAGCGCCTTCTTGTAGAAATCAACGACGGACGCGGCCGCGTCCGCCGTTTCGAACGTGTACACGGTGCCGGTCGTACCCGCTTTGCTCATCGCCCAGCGGGCCTTGGCGCTCGCGCCGGGATAACGCAGGAACGCGGGCAGGTCGGACAGGTCGACGTTGCCGCCCACGTCAATTTTCGCCTTGCCGCCGGACGCCTTCTCGACCGCGCCCTCCACCGCCTTCTGCGCGATCTTCTCGCCGCACTTCACGCAGTTGATGTTGGCCAACACCACAGAACCGAGCGCCAGGCACAGCGCGATCGGATTGGCTCTAGACACCGGCCACCTCCTTACAGGTTGTCAAACCCACGGCCTCTTCGCAGACGGTCAACTCCACCGACGCCTGCCCGCAAAGCCGGGCCCGGTCTACTCCGACTTCTTCGCCGAAAACTCGCCCGAGCCTTCGGTCGGCGCCACTTCCAGCGTGAAACTGCCCCCGCCGGCCAGCTCGAACTCGTCGCTGTCCGACAAATCCTGCTCCTCGACGACCTTGCCCGACGCGCCGAACAACTGGACCAGGAACGTCGCTTCTTTGGGCCAGGTGAATTTCCACGTTTCTTTGTCATCGTCGGCGACGTAGGTCAGTCGCGCGTGGTGTTTCTCGTCAACCGAGCTCCCGAAACCGAGCAATACCGGGCTGCCGGCCACGTCCCGGCACGTCCATTGCCCGTCGCCGGAGTCCCGGGTAATCGTAATCGCGTACTCCTCAGCCGGGACCCGCAGGTCAACCGAGGCGGACATGTTCAGAATCGTGGTCACGGCCGCGCCGGTGTCCGGCTTCACGACCACCGTGATGCCCGAGTGCGCGGGCAGAGCGAACCAGAGCTTGGCCATCGCCTCGCCGGTCCGGACCCTGAGCGAACTCTTGTCCCAGGCCTCGCTCATGTTCCCTTGAACCTGGAACCCGGCGGCCGACGCCAGTGCGGCGGAGACCATCACAATCAACGCGAATCGCTTCACGAACCCTCACCTTCTGTCTTGTCATCATCGAAACTGGGCAGCAGGTTTTCGAACTGCATCATCGACCAGACCGGAATGAACGGCGCGCACTCCAGTTCGGTCAATCCACTCGGCGGCGACGGCGCGGGTAGGTCCCGGTACGCCAACGGTGGGATCTCAACCGGCGGCAGCACCAGGCCATGCATGGACGCCCCCGGCGCGAAACCGATGACTCGGCGCATCCGGTCCGAGACGAGAAGGTTCCGCCAGAATCCCCGATGCTCCCCACGGAGGTCATACACCGTCGTCCCGACAATGAACCCGCGCGGCCGGCCCCTGTAGTCGTACACCACGCCCTCGCGCAGACGGTACACGGCCTTGCCCCACTTGTTGAACAGCACCTGCTCCTTCGGAGACGCCCGGCGCGTCCGCTGAACGTCATCTCGTATGTAGTCGGACAGGTCAAAATGCAACGGCTATCAGTATGGCATGAAACTCAGGCTTGTCAACTTGGACGAGGACGCGAGGGACGGTCGCGCCGGGAGCCGTCGCCGGGGCCCGGTTCCAGGGACAGTCGCCTGGCGGGGACAGGCTCCGCAATCACGCATTGGCACGGCCCTTTGTTCAGGTTGACGCCGCACTCCGGGCACAGCCCCCGACAGTCGGGCCGGCAGCGGGGCGCGATCGGAACTGCCAGGTGGACTGCGTCGTGCACCATCGGCAGCAGGTCCAGCCAGTTTCCGTGCAGCCCGCCCCCGTTTTCGCACTCGGGCTCCCCTGCCGCCTCCTCCGGGACTTCGTCGCAGCTCAAGAACTCGGCGGTTACCGGTTCGTTGAAGTCACGCTCGAATTCGCCCGCGCATATCGCGCACTCGAGCTTCGCCCGGTATGACACCGAA
Source organism: uncultured bacterium (assembly GCA_964485845.1). Lineage (GTDB taxonomy): Bacteria > Hydrothermota > Tepidihabitantia > Tepidihabitantales > Tepidihabitantaceae > UBA2258. Next base: position 6,784 of record CAZAKP010000156.1, read on the forward strand.
CCGGTCACCAGCAGCCGCAGGCCGCTGCGGGTTATCACGAACGCCACGCTGACCGGGCCGACGAAGAACTCGAACGACGGATTCTCGGCGACTTCGCGCGGTCGCAGCTCGAGGTCGCGCGGCTGCAGCTTGAAGTTCAACCGGTTCTCGCCCTGTCTGAGCGAGGCGAGCGGTATGTTCAGCGGGT
>CAZAKP010000157.1:0-6837 GCA_964485845.1 uncultured bacterium
CCTCAAGCCGGACTCTCACCGACTGGATACTCCAGACTTTTCTCGGCGCACTCATGGCAGCCTCCTTCCGAACTTGGGGTCGCCGTAGAGGTTGTACATCATCACGTAGCCCCGCCAGCCGTCGCGGAGCTTCCTCGCCTTGGCGGCAAAGAAGGCGTCACCGATGCGGCTATCTCTGGTCCAGTCCCGCCACATCTCGCGGCCGGTCATCTGCTCGTTGCAGCCGGTCGATGAGGGCTCGGTTGCGCCGATGTACACCGCGGCGCGGTTTCTGAAGAACGCCTTGGCAATGCTCGGCGCGCCGCCGGTCTCGCGGTAGTCACCGGTCTGGCACGACCAGGCCATGACGACGGGCCGGGTCCGACCGAAGCTGATCGGCTCAACCGGGCCGGCCACGCCCGGCCACTCGGCGATTGACCCGCACCAGCCACCCGGGTCGCCATGTCCCAGGAACACGATGAGATCACGGTGTGGCAGCAGGCTGTCCTTTATCGCCTCGCAGCGCCGCTGCTCGGCCGCGCGTGAATCAGCAAGGTATGAGTAGGTCTGGCCGTACCGACCGCCGCGGCTATCGTTTTCCGCCTGGACGGTCTCGGCCTCGGTCAGCGCCGACTCGATCATTGCTCGCGTGATGACCGAGCCGGCATAGGTCCGGTCCCGCAACACCGAGTCCTTGTTGATGCCGGGCGTGAGCAGACTCCTAGTCCAGAGCAGCCACCCGGCAAGCTGGGTTGCGTTGTAGCGTCGTTCCAGATAGTGATGGTCACCGCCATCGGCCCATTCGGCACCGCGAGGCGGCCCAATGATGCGCAGGGCCTCGGCCAACTGCACCAGCTCGGTCGTGTAGTAGTCGGTGTGGACGACGGCCACGTGCACGCCTTTGCCCGATAGCGTCACTCGGCCGCTGTCGATGTACATCACTGACTTCTCCCAGGTATCCTCCGGCCCGGAGATGAGTTCTGCATTTGAACCGTCATAGTCGGCATCGCCGGCATTCACCTCAAGCGCCGCCGAAATGGGCTGCCGCAACTCGACGGCATCGTCGCCGATGATACGTCCGACCTTCACCTCAGGCTGCTCGTCGCCCTCAAGGTCAGCGTAAGGATAGTCGGTGATGTGAATGACGCTTCTGCCGTCGCCCACGTCCCACGACGAGACGATGTTCTCTTCTCCCACTATCAGCAGGTAGGCGAGATGGTCCAGGCTCGCTCGCCAGACACCGCCTGGCACGAGCAGGTTCTTCAGTGTCCAGCACCAGGCCCAATCCGGCAAATACCCGAGCACGCCATTTTTCTCCTTGGCCAGCTCGGCCATCGCGGAGTAGAGCGCAGGCAGATTGCTGCGTGGCGGTGCCTCGGCGAAGTGGAGCTTCCTCGGGCTCGTGGTAATCAGATAGTCGGCCGCGGCCAAGGCCGAGTCAACCGCTGCGGCCATCGTATCGGCCAAGCCGTCGAACGTGTACGAGTAGCGCCGGTCTCCCACCCGATACGATACCGAAAGCGCCGCACCAATAACCGGCATCACTGCGCCCACGCCGTGGTAGAGCGCCGGGACGAGATAGAACTTGACCCGCTGGGCCCGGTCGTCGCGGAGCGCGCCCATGTCCACGTCAACCCGGCTGGTCTTGGCCCAGGCGTCAGGTATCGACAATTCGCATGCAGCCGCCGGGCCGAGCGGCCCGGACGTACCCAGGCCATGGTGGCACTTGTTGATGTACGCAAGTCCCTGGCTGCGCTCGGTCACTGTGACTTCGCTGAGGTTGAGCCCGGACCGATTCTCAACGGTCAGGATGGATGTGAAGTGGTTGCCGCGGCGTTCGACTGCTCTCGATACTCGCAGCGGAGCCGGCACCGGCACGCGCGGGCCGGTCGGGACGCCGGGGGTGAACGTCCAGATCTCGCTTTCGGCGATGGTCCGGCCGTCGGAATCCAGCATGCGGATCTGCCAGGCGTACTGCCTGCCGGCCCCCAACGCCCGGCCCGCCACCGGGTACCGCTGCGACTGCCCGGTCAGTCCTGTGCCTTCATGCCAGGGCTGATTCGACCAAATCGCTTCCTTCGCGGTCTGGCCGGGGAGGACCTCGACGACACTCAGCGCGTACCTGGCGCCGGCCCGCGAGGGTGAAGGCGGAGTCCACTTGAACATCGGGTATCTCTCCTGTGCGGGCAGCTTCGCGCCGTCAGCAGGCGAGATGAGCCGCGGCGGGCCCATCGGCTTGACCTCGAAGCCGTTAGAGTCGTCTACCCCGAAGGGCCGCAGAATCAGCTTGAAGCTGTACATGCCCTGAGGCAAAGTGCCCTGCCTCGTGACGAACGCCTCGTACCCCGGCGCGGTCTGCGTCTTGTCGACCCTCACGTCACGGTACTGGTACACTCTGGTCCCGATTGAGAGCCGGAACGGCTTGGTTGTCGCGTAGAAGACCTGGCCGCGCGTCCGTTCGTACACGAAGCCTTCAAACCAGGCGTCGCGTGCTGTGTCTGCCGGGTCCAATGTTGATACCCTGGCCTTCCAGAGGTCTTCGATGCCGTACCGCCCTGGCGGCGGCACCTGCAGGTGAACGGTCGGCGTGGCGGTTCCGATCGCAAACAAAGCCGCTACCGGCATAACGCCGAGCGTGAATCGATGCCTCATTCGACCTCCTTTGGTGGACCAGCGCAACCGCCCGCAACCAGCGCCGGTTCCGGTTTGCCGGGTCTGTGTCCAGGCACATGCCCTTTGAGGCACGAATGTGTGTCAAGCAAGATCGTCTAATCCCTGACGGCTATCGTCCTGACCGCGGTCGCCGTGCGCCCGCCGTCGTCGGTGACGACGAGGGTCACTACGAACTCCCCGGATTCCGGGTAGACGTGGCTCGCACCCACACCCTCAGCCTTGCCACCGTCACCGAAGTCCCACTGACACTTGACCACCGTGCCGTCAGGGTCCGTTGACCCGCCGGCGTCGAAGGCGACTTCCTGCCCGGCTTTCAAGGTGTCGGGAGCAACCGTGAACTCCGCGGAAGGCGCGGCGTTGGTGCTGATGACAACCCGTTCCGCCGGTGTGGCAGTTGCCTCGTAGCAGATGTACCCGAGGACATCATAGACCACGTTCTCCTTGGCGCCGTCGGTCTTCCATGAATCGGAGAACTGACGAGACCTGCCCGGGGGCAGATCCTGGAAGTCGCGTCTCATTTCGGCGACCACCGAATCTCTGTGCCGCACATCGAACACCATCTGTCCGGATAGAATGGTCGAGCCCGTGTTCTTGAAGCTGAGCGAAAGCCCGACATTGTCGCCAACCTTGAAGTGCTGCGGCTCTACCTGGAATCCTGACTGCTCGCCGGCCGGAATCCCGAGGCGGAACGCAGCCTGCCCGCGGTCAAGGACGTTCCCCGCGCCGTCGCTCAACGTCACGTCGGCGAAGTAGTCGCCGTTCGCGGTGCCCTTCGATGGCCACTCCAGCGTCACCGCCGACGAACCGGCCGGCGCAGTCACTGCCCGCCGCTTCAGTTGGCCTGCTGTGTCTCCGGTCGAAGCCCGCAGTATCGAGGCCGTGGCGAACAGGTCTTGAGTCGCACCGGCGTTACCGATGGCGGCCGTCAGGTTCACGACCTCAGCGGGAGAATAGGAATGTTTGCCGGCGGCGACGTCGGCCAGCCTGACCGTCGTCTGGATGCTCTTGATATCGAACTCGTACTCCCGGCAGTAGGTCGCCTCCTTGGTGGCCGGGTCGTAGTCGAACGGGTAGACAGCGACCGCCAGAAGCGAGCCACCGCCCGGGATATCGACTACCCGCCAGGAGTGCCCACGGACCGGGTAGCGCCCCTGCTTCATCGGGATCGGTTTCTTCTGTTCCATGTCATGGATGACCACGGGCAGCCGCAGCCCACTCCGGTGCCCCGGTTCGCCCTGGCGCTGGAGCTCGACGTCCTGGACCCGCCAGCCGGCCGGGCAGTCGACGTACTCGGTGAAACAGGGAACCAGCGGTCTGCCTTCTTCCTCAGTGAGGAACTCTCCGCCCGGTATCATCACAAAGTCCAGCGTTTCCTGGGTGACTACCTGATACTCGGGCAGCGCCAGTTTCAGCTCGGTGGGAGGTTCCTGTCCGAGTGCTGTCGCTCCAACCGAGATGACCATCACCGTGACCATCAAGTGCCTGAAGTGCGACATCCCTTCCTCCTTCTACTTAGGGCAGCCGTAGAGGTTATACTCGTAGACCGCGAGCTTAGCGTATTTGTTCCCCGTGAGGCAGTACTGGAACTTGAGCCAGAACAGCGCTCTGCCCATCGACCAGCCGTGGCTGTGCCACTTGTTCCAGAAGCCGGACTGGAGCCCGAGATTCAGAGAGTGCGACGACACCTCGGTCGCGCCCAGATAGCCGAGTGCGTCTGCATCGGCCGTGAACGCCCGGGCGATGCAATCGTTGCCGGCGTAGTGGCCTGTCATACAAGAGAAGGCGGTGACCCAGCAGCCCGGACCGAGGTTCAGCGAACCGACGTCATCATCGTCGATGACGCTTGCCCAGCCACCAGTGTTGCCGTGTCCGAAGTACGAGACCAGCTTGCGGCTCTGGCTGGCTGACTGGAGAGCGGCGAGCCGCTGGGCTGACGGCATTGCGCCGATGTGTGCCGCGGCGGCACTGACCCCCTTCTGCTGCAGGTTGCTGGCCCCGGCGTTGGCCGCCATCAGCATACCCAGCCACATTCCGTACTCGGAGTCAAAGCCGCTGACCAGGACTGCGGGCGTTGGCTTTGCCCGCGGCCAGTGATACCACGCGGAGTGGACCGACCACTCAAGGTCGGCCGCGGTCCGACCAATGATACGTCCAACCGGGAGGTCCACGACCCAGTCACCGGTGACGTCCGAGTAGGGGAAATCGCTCAGCCTGACCTTGGTTGTTACGGCGCCACCTTTCCATTCCACGTGCAGTCCCGTGACCTCCCAGGCGGGGATGATGTTCTGCTCGCCCACGAGCAGGACGTAGCCGGTGCCGAGCGTACGGAACGCAGGCGCGAGCTCCGAGCCCCAGGTGCCGTTGCCCCTGAGCATCGTCTTGAGCTGGGGCGCGGTCGTCGACGTCTCGGTGAATCCGAGCACCCCGTTCAGCTTGGCCGCCAGCCGGCCGCACTTGTTCAGCAGCTTGTCCACGTCATCGTCGTCGTACGCTGCGTATAGCCGGGTCGGGCAGGTTACGACAACGAAGTCGGCCGCGCCGAAGGCGGCTTCCACGTCGTTCATAGGGTAGTGCAGCAGGTCCGGGCGCCGGATGCGGTTCTGGCCCTGGTACTTGTACGTGACTACCGCCGAATCGCACAGCGCCCACCACTGGTACCAGAACATGTCCGGCACCAGTATCGGCACTGCGTCGTACTTGAGGGTTACCTTGAATCCGGCGTTTCTGTCGCCTAGTTCCCGCCAGAACTCGCTGTGCAGCCCTGAGCTGCTGGTCGCGGTCGTCTGTACCGTTCCGGCTCCCTCGGCCGAGGTAGACTGGAATCCCGTGCTCCAGACCCGGACCTTCAGGTCCTCGACATCGGCGATGACATTGACGTCGATGAACACCCTGAACCGCGTGCCCTCGCGTTCAATCCTCCGCGTGACCTTGACGGGCTCGATGTACATCCCGCCGGGCGGCTTGATCATCAGCCGTCGCTTGAATACGCGCGTCTCGCTGACCGCGGTCACGCCCCCTTCCATGGCCACCACCTGCCAGGCATACTCCTTGTCCGCGTCGAGCTTCCGTGCGCTTACCGGATAGCGGAGTCGGGTCGGGTTGATGCCCGCCCGTTCGTACCAGTGGGGGTTTGCCGCCAGGGCTTCCTCCTTGGTCTGGCCCGGTTTCACCTCGGCGATGCGCAGCCGGTAGGTGATGCCTCCCCGGCGGTTGACCGGGGCAGACCAGACGAAGTCCGGATACGATCCACCAAGGTGCGCTCCGTCGGGTGGCGAGATGAGCCGTGGCGGGCCCATCGGCTTGACCTCGAAGCCGTTAGAGTCGTCTACCCCGAAGGGCCGCAGAATCAGCTTGAAGCTGTACATGCCCTGAGGCAAAGTGCCCTGCCTCGTGACGAACGCCTCGTACCCCGGCGCGGTCTGCGTCTTGTCGACCCTCACGTCACGGTACTGGTACACTCTGGTCCCGATTGAGAGCCGGAACGGCTTGGTTGTCGCGTAGAAGACCTGGCCGCGCGTCCGTTCGTACACGAAGCCTTCAAACCAGGCGTCGCGTGCTGTGTCTGCCGGGTCCAATGTTGATACCCTGGCCTTCCAGAGGTCTTCGATGCCGTACCGCCCTGGCGGCGGCACCTGCAGACGAACGGTTGGCGTTGCTGTCCCGACCGCAAACGAGGCCGCGACCAGCGTGGCCGTACCTACAAACCTGAGCGTCATCACACCTCCTTCTGGAGGCTCGGCGCGGACGGTCACCCTCGACCGGCGCCGGCCGCACTGGCTCCAGTCTGCAATGGCCCGAGTTGGCTCTTCCGCTACGCGATTCTACAAGTCATCACCGGTGCATGTCAAGGGAAAGTGGCGGGCACCGGATACACCCGGGCTGCTGGGCCAGGGGCGTGCGCGCCAGACGAACGGCAGGACTTTGTCGTCTCCTGTGAACTCCCATTTGGCTTGCTCCGCGAACCGGACAAGAAGACGGCTGGAGACGGAATCCCGTACTCTATCTTCGCATTCGGCAGCGTAGCCGCGAGTGAGCAGGCTGGCAGGTAGCAGCGAGCAGGGGTCCGGACGGCAGTATCCGGTGTGTTTTCAGTGTCTTGGTAGTCCAATGTCGGATTCGGGTAGACCTTCCACCGTAGTTCCTCAGAATTGGATCTGCCCGAAATGATGCGGAGATGAGGCTGCA
>CAZAKP010000158.1:0-6797 GCA_964485845.1 uncultured bacterium
CCCAGGGCTGGCCGGATTCGCCGAACCGGTCCTTGACGCCGATAGTGCCGAATGCGACCGGGTGGCCGTAGAGCTCGGGCGAAACATGCAGCGCATGCGATACCCAGTTGGCGAGTCCACCGATCTGGTGTTCCTCGGCGGTAACGATGATGCCGGTCTCAAGGGCCGCCTGCACCAGCGGCGCGGGATTGAGCGGCTTGAGCGTATGCAGGTTGACAACGCGGGTCTCGAGGCCGAAGTCCTCTTTGAGAATCCAGGCGGCACGCATCGCCTCGGGCACCATCGGGCCGCAGGCAATGATGGTCAGGTTCTCGTTCTCGTTCTTGTAGTCGGTGGCGAGCTTGACTTCGAACGCGTCGATGAAGTTCGGCTTGGCGCCCCGGTATCGGTAGATGTTGGGCACTCCCCAGACAAAGGGCGTGTCAGGTCTGGTTATGACCGGCGTCGCCTCGCGGGCAAAGCGGAGGTACTTGGGTCCTTTGAGGTGAAGGAGCAGGTGCTCGGTGGCCCGCTTTGTTTCGAGCGCGTCGCATGGGACCGAGACCTGCATGTTGGGCAGACCGCAAATCTGGAACAGGTCCTCGAGCGCCTGGTGGGTCGCACCGTCCGGCCCGACCGAGACGCCGCCGTGCGCGCCGGCAATCAGGACGTCGAAGTTGCCGTAGCAGACCGTGGTGCGGATCTGGTCGAGGTTGCGGCCGGCGGCAAACACGCCATAGGTGCCGAACACCGGCAGTTTGCCTTCCTTGGCCAATCCGCCGGCAAGTGCGGTCCCGGACTGCTCGGCGATACCGACCGATATCCAGCGTTCGCAGCGCTCGGCGTCGCACTCAAAGAACTTGGAGATGGCGATTGAGCCGGAGATGTCGGCGCCGATGGCCACGGTTCGTTTGTCCGCACCACATTCAGCCAGGGCGTCGCCGAACCCGATGCGGGTCGCCCTCATCTCGACCTTCATCTCCGGCTGCTGATTCCAGAAATAGTTCTTCGCGAACTTCGGCACCTTGGCCATGAGCTTGGCCGTCACCTCGGTCTGGTAGTCGGCAGCCTTCTTGAGCAGCTTCTCGTAGTCAATGCGGAAATCGAGGTTGAGCTGCTTCAGTCCCTGAATCATCTGCTCTCTGTTCGGAGCCTTGCCGTGCCAGCCGGCCTGGTTCTCCATGAAGTCAACACCCTTGCCCTTGGTCGTATTGGCGATGATGACCGTGGGCTGGCCCTTGGTCTGCGCGGCCTTCTCGAAGGCCTTGAGAATCTGCTGCATGTTATGGCCGTCGATTTCGATGACGTGCCAGCCGAAGGCACGGTACTTGTCGGCGATCGGGTCGATGTTCATCACTTCCTTGACCAGGCCGTCGATTTGGAGCCGGTTTTTGTCAAGTATGCAGCAGAGGTTGTCGAGACCCCAGGCGCCGGCCTCCATGGCGGCCTCCCAGATCTGGCCTTCCTGTTGCTCGCCGTCGCCGGTCAGGCAGTAGACCCGGTGGTTCTTCTTGTCCATCTTGCCGGCCCGGGCCATGCCGACGGCAATCGACAGGCCCTGGCCCAGCGAGCCGGAAGATACCTCGACGCCCGGCAGCTTGAGCCAGTGGGGATGGCCCTGGAATGGGGAATAGAGCTTGCGCAGCAGGACGACGTCCTCAATCGGGAAGTAGCCGGACATGCCGAGGCCGAGATATAGCGACGGCGCCTTGTGACCGGTGGACCAGATAATCCGGTCACGGTCCGGCCAGTCCGGGTTCTTCGGGTCGTGCCGCGCCACGGTAAGGTAGAGAGCGGCGGTAATGTCCATGATCGAGAGCGTGCCGCCGGCATGGCCGGAGCCCGCCGCGCAGAGCGCGACCAGGTCGTACCCGCGCATCATGTTGGCGGCCTGCACCAGTTCGCCCAGCCCCGCGGTCTTACTGTGCGTCCCGGACTTTGAATCAACAATAGGCATAGGTGACTCCCGTTACGAGGTTGGTCATTGGCAATTGGTCATTGGTCATTGTTGTTTCGGGATCTTCTGGTAGTCGTCGTAGAACTTCTTGATGCCGGCGTCAGTGAGCGGATGTTTGGTCATCTTCACGAGGATGTCGTAGGGAATGGTCGCGACGTGGCAGCCGGCGCGGATTGACTCGATGACGTGCAGGGGGTGGCGGATGCTCGCGGAGATGACCTCGGTGTCGAAACCGTAGTCGTCAATCATCCCCACGATATCGTGAATCAGCGCCATGCCGTCGTGGGAGATGTCGTCGAGCCGGCCGACAAACGGCGAGATGAACGTGGCCCCGGCGCGGGCGGCGAGCAGGGCCTGGTTCATCGAGAACACGAGCGTGACATTGGTCTTGATTTCGCGCTCAGAAAGGCCGCGAACGGCTTTCAGTCCCTCCACCGTCATTGGGATTTTGATGGTTACCTTTGACTGGTCGAGCTTTGCCCAGTCCAGGCCTTCCTTGACCATGCCGGCGGCGTCGGTCGAGATGGCCTCGACCGAAACCGAGCCATCGACCACGCTCAGGATTTCCTGAACGCAATCCTTGAACGGCCGGCCGGTCTTGCAGACGAGCGATGGATTGGTGGTGCAGCCGTCGAGAATGCCCCAACTGGCGATCTCGCGGATTTCCTTGATGTCAGCCGAGTCAATAAAGATTTTCACGTCCGCCTCCCGTCAGGCATCATGCACAACGCGAAATGCATCATGCCGGAACTACATTGAACATTAGCTGGAATTGACTGATAACTTGGCAATACCGCCTCTGCGGATTGCCAGTATAACCAACCCTAGGCTGTAGGCAAGAGGAAGATTCCGGGCCCGGTGGGCGGGGGTGTCAGGAGCCCGGCTTGCTGCGCCGCTCTTGAAGCAGAGAATCGAGCGCTTGGCGGCGTTGCCATCGCTGGGCATCCGCAACCGAACGGATCAGGTGGCGGCAGTCGCCGACGCCTCCGTTGTCGCCCAGGTTCTGAAAGAGCGCCAGAGCGCGCTGAACGTTGACCTGGGCGAGTGCGTAGTCCCCGTCCTCGGCACGAATCAACGCGAGGTCATACAACGCCTTCGCTTCGTCGCCAAAGAGCCCGCCGGCGTGGGCCGCTTCGATGGTCTTGAGCAACCAGACCTTGGCTTCGTCGCCCTGGTCTCGACTCCAGTAGAGCCCCGCGATATTGCCCAGGGCGCCGACTTCGGTCGCCTGGTCCTTGATAGCGTGACTGACCGCCGCGCAGGATTCGAGCAGAGCTCGAGCCGAGTCGTAGTGTCCGAGAGTACCCTCAAGCGCTCCCAGATTCACGAGGGCGACCGCCTGCGTCCATTTGTTCTCAGCCGCGCGAGCCCGGGTCAGGGCTTCTTCGAGCAGGACTCTCCCGCTATCCAGATCACCGGAGTTGAGTCTGAACGTGCCCTCCTCCAGCATGGCGTCGGTCACCTGGGTCTTCCTGCCGGAACCGCGGGCGAGTGCGGTTGCCGCATCGAGATAGAAGCGGGCCGACTCGGGCATGTGCTTGTAGTCGAACACATTGCTCATATCCTGGTAGCTTGCGGCCAGGCGGTCGGTGACACCCTCTTTCTGGGCCAGACGTGCCGCTTCGCGGAAGTAGCTGAGTGCGGAGTCGTATTTCCCGGCGCTGGCGAACAGACAACCCATGTGGTTCAGCCGGTAGCAGAGGGCGTTGGCACTTCTCCACTCCTTGCTGCTGCGGAGAACCTTGACGTGACGAGGCCTGCCGAATACGCGACTGAGTCTCGCGTTCCCGACTACCAGCCAGATCCCGCCGAAGATGACGACCGCTACGGCAATGGCAGCAATGGCGACCGAGAGTCTGATCTCCCGCTTGGGGCTGGTCGTTTCTCCGATGCCGGAATTGTAGCACGCGAACCCGTCCTGGCAAGTCGTTTGTGAACCCCGCGAACTGGGCACGAGCGCGGGACGGCTACGAGCCCAGGCGCTTGCGGGATTCCTGCTTCTGATTGTCGAGCAGGGAGTCTATCGCCCTGGTTCTGTTCCTGGAACGCTGTTGTTGAATCAGGGCGTCCTGGAGGCTGCGGCAACGTCCGACGCCGTCATTATCAGCTATGACCAGAAAAAGATTCCGGGCGGCTTCGACGTTGACCGCAGCGAGTTCGATGTCTCCCTGACCGGTCCGTATCACCGCCAAGTCGTACAACGCTTGTGCCTCGATCACAGCTATTCCCCCGGAGTGAGCTATTTCGATTGCCTTCAATAACCACGGTTTGGCATCATCGCTGCGGTCGCGACTGATGTAGACCTGAGCGATGCCGTACATCGCGTGCGCCTCGTCGGCGCGATTCCCCAGTTTCCGGCTCAGCGTAGCACTGCTCTCGAACAGGACCCGGGCAGAATCGTAGTCCCCCTTCATTGAATGCAATGAACCAAGGTTGCCCAGGGCCAGCTCGGCACGCCCGTAGTCACCTCGCTTCAGGTATTCGGCCAGGCCCTTCTCAAGCAGTACACGACCACTGTCGAGGTTCCCGTAGGTGGCGAACTCGAAGGTCCCCATGTCAACAAGGTCACCAATGGTCCGGTCGGGTCTACGGGAGGCCCGATTCAGCGCGATGGCCGCGTCCGCATATAAGCGAACCGACTCCGGCATGTTCTTGTAGTCGAACATATAGCTCATATTAGAATAGCAGGCGGCCATGCGTCTTGTGTTGCCGGTGCTCTCGGCAACGCGCAGGGCCAGGCGGAAACAGGCAAGCGCCGAGTCGTACATCCCGGCGGCCGCGTATGAACTCCCGGCCATATTGAGTTTCATAGCCAGCCGGTTGGCGTGCGAATATGCCCTTTGGGCCGCTGAGCGGTGGCCCGTGGTCCCGAACTCGCGGTCCAGTCGCTTGTTGCCGACCACCAAAGCAACGCTGCCGAAGATGACGACCGCTCCGGCGATGGCGACAACGGCGACCCACGGCTTCACGTGACGTTTCGTGCCAGTCGTTGACGTTCCCACGGCAGAATTGTAGCGTACCGGCTCCGCTTGGCAAGTCTGCTTCGGGTTTGTGGCTGGTGCGGGCGGCCAGCCGGCTACATCCCCAGGTCTGGCTGGCTCTTGCGCTGTTCGAGCAGAGAATCGAGCATTCGTTCCCGATATTCCGACCGCGCCGCGTCTTCGAGTTCGGCGAGCAGGTTGCGGCAGGCGTTCATGCCGCCGTTGTCGGCCGCCTGCTCATACAGCTTGAAAGCCTGCTCGGCATTGGCCCGGGCAAGTTCGCGGTCGCCCTGCTCGGCCCGTATGCAGGCGATGTCGAACAGCGCCGACGCCTCCTCATCGACTACCCTCCCCGAGTGCGCCACCTCGATGGCCCGAAGCAGCCATGGTTTGGCATCGTCGAGTCGGTCGTGACGCAGGTAAATCAAACCGAGGCTGTGCAACGCGCCAGACTCCGTCGAACGGTCGTTCTGTTCGTGGCTCACGGCCGCGCAACTCTCGAAGAGCACTTGGGCCGAATCGTACTGCCTGACCGTGGCGTGCAGTGACGCAAGGCCGTAGAGGGCCAGCGCTTCCCTCCTGCGGTCGCCGACCTGCCGGCATCGGGCCAAGCCCTTCTCAAGCAGGACTCGGCCGCTGTCAACGTCGCCAAGCGACCGGAAACGGTATAGACCATCGTCAATCAAGTCGTCGCTCAGCCGGGTCCAGATGCCCGCGGCGCGGTTGAGCGCGATCTCCGCGTTCCGGTAGAATCGAGCCGACTCGGGCAGGTTCTCGTAGTCGAAGATGTTGCCGATGTCGTGATAGCTCGCTGCCATGCGACGGGTGTTCCCGGCCTTTTCGGCGACGCGCAAGGCCTCGCGATAGCATGCCATTGCGGAGTCGCACATGCCGGCCTTGTAGTAGGAGTTGCCGGCAAGGTTAAGCTTCATCGCCAAGTCGTTGGCTCGGACATCCAAGGTGCCGGCCTTGGCTGTCCTTCTGGCCGGGCCAAACTCGCGGTCGAGCCTGCCAATGCCGACCACGAGCCACATGCCGCCGAAGAAGACCAGCGCGGCGGCGATGGCGACAATGGCGACCCAGGGTTTGACCTGGCGTCGAACGCCTGCTGGTTCTTCCATCCCGGAATTGTAGCGCGGGCACGTGGTTTGGCAAGTTGCTTCTCGCCCTTCGGCCTCGCCCGCCGCAGCTTGACTCACCCGACAGCGCGTGAATAATAGGACAATCGTGGATGCCCGATTATTGACTGAAAGAGGAGGCCTGAATGGCTGATGCGAGCGCTGCCCCGGTTGCCGGCAAATCGGACAGGAGTAAGGTCGCGGCGTTGCTTCTTTGTATCTTCCTGGGTTGGCTCGGAGTACACCGGTTCTATGTGGGCAAGATCGGGACCGGTATCATCTGGCTGCTGACTTGCGGCGTGTTCGGAATCGGGGTCATCATCGATATTGTCAACATTGCCCTGGACAAGTTCACCGACAAGCAGGGCAACATCCTGGCCTGATTCGGACATCCCGCTCGATTCGGCCGCTGCCGGCGCAGCGGCCGAAGCGTTCTGAGCAAACCTCCGCGTTGCTCTGGGAAATGTCCTGCAAGTCGCAGCGCGAATCGCACCCGAGGTAGCTCTACAACTGGCCCCGCATGTCGATCTGGGAATCGCCGGGGATGTTGCGGTCGGAAGAACGATGTAGGTCGGTCTTGGGACGACTGAGCGGGTTACGAGCAGAGTCGGCCCGTAAATGGCCGTGCAGGTCGCGGTCAGAATCGCGCCGAGGGTCGCACTCACAGAGGCCCTGAGAATGGCACCGCGAATCGCCTCCCGAACCGTACCCGGGGCGACCCCCAGGGCTACTCGCAGAGGCACCCTAACCATCAGCTATCCA
>CAZAKP010000159.1:0-6664 GCA_964485845.1 uncultured bacterium
GGCTCCGCTGAGCGATATGGCCCTCAGTGGCAGGCTGAAGGAGCACGGCAAGTGGAGGATGGTCCGCACTACGAATGGTCTCTCTATTGTTCCGCTGGTGTCGTCGTAGTGCGGGGATGACGGCCGACGGCTGACGGCGGACAGCTCGGCGCCTCGGCCGGACGGGCAGGTCGGAGCCACTCGGGGCAGTCCATTTGACCGTGCCGGGCTGGGGTGCGGATGTCGCCGCATCGCTGGTTCGCGTGGAGGGCGGAGTTTGACGCTATGACGTCATAGTGCTATACTGTCTGCATGAAGACAGAGCTACGCAGAGCCACGGTCTATTTCCGGCCCGCCGTGCATCGCGCGCTGCGCCTCCGCGCCGCCGAGACCGACCGGTCGGTGTCGGACATCATCAACGATGCGGTCGGGCAGAGCCTGCTGGAGGACGCCGAGGACCTGGCCGCGTTCGAGGAGCGCGCCCACGAGCCGAACATCCGGTTTGCCGACGCCGTCAGAGACTTGAGGCGCCGTGGCCGGATATGAAGTCCTGATTAAGCCGTCGGCGCTGGCTGAGCTGGACTCGGCCGACAGCCGGAAGCGCCGGCGCGCGCTGGCCGAGCGCATCGGCGCACTGGCCGCACTTCCCCGGCCACCCGGATGCAGGAAGTTGTCTGGAAGCGACCGCTACCGGGTGCGCTGCGGGACTTGGCGCATTGTCTATTCCGTGGACGATGACCGTCGCAACGTGCTGGTTGTCAAGGTAGGTCACCGGAAGGATGTGTATCGGTAGTGGCGGATTGACACGGCCCAAGTCATTTTGGATTTACGATTTTGGATTGCCGAGACCGCCAACAGCTTACGGCTGACAGCTTGCAGCCTTCTGACAGGATGCTGGCGAAGTTATTCGGAGCGGTGAGCCGTGAGCTGTAAGCCGAAAGCGGACGTCGCTTGCCGATTGGCGGAGCGGATGATGACGACCGACAGTTCTTTGGCTCAGCAGCTACAGAGCTCGCGGTGGCGGAGGGTCTCGATGCCCTCGCGGACGAGCCAGATGCCGATGAAGCCGCCGACAATCGGGTCGGCCTGCCAGAGTCCGAAGAGCCGGTTGGCAAGCAGCCCGAACAGCAGCGCCGCTGACATCAGGGTGCACGCGAGGGTTTGCTTGGAGTCGGCAACGAGGCTGTGGCTGCCGAGCTTCCGGCCGGTGCGCCGCTTCGCGAGGAACAGCACAGGCATGATGATGATCGATGCCGTGGCGACGATGATGCCGAACAGGCTCGGCTGCGGGACCTCGCGCTCAACCAGCTTCTTGGCGGCCTCGAAGAGTATGTAAGCGGCGAGGATGAAGAACGACCAGCCGACGAGCTTTACGGCCTTCGCTTCGACCTTCCGTTCCTCTGACTCGGTCAGGCCACGCTGGCTGAATCGCCAGACCATGACCCCGCCGGAGATGGATTCGATGAAGCTGTCGAGACCGAACCCGACCAGTGCGATGCTGCCGACAAGAGCGCCGGCGGCTATTGACGCGACTCCTTCGATCACGTTGTACCCGACCGTGAAGTACGAAAGCAGCAGCGCCCGACCATGCAGGTTCTCTTCGTTTTCGCGGCAGGCACACTCGTCGGCCATATCCATAAGTATCGAGCCCCGTCCGCTCCAGTCAAATGATTATTGACACGGCCAAAGGCATTTCAGATTGAAGATTGTAGATTCCAGATTGGCGGAGCGGACCCAGCGCATTTCAGATTGATGATTCTAATTGCCGATTGGCGCGGGCGCTGCCTGCGGGCCTCAAGCCACAAGCCTCAAGCTGTCAGCCGTAAGCCGAAAGTCTGACAGCTTACGGTTGACAGCTTACATCCTTCAGACTCGAATCTTGCGGCCGTAGGCCATGAGCCGCAAGCGGCTTTGCAGCCAGTGTGCCGCTACTTGGCTTTGGGGTCGGCCTGCATCAGGCCGAAGGCGTTGCCGGTCGGGTCGACAAAGGCGGCGTACCAGCCGACGCCCGGAATCGGGCCTCTCGGTTGTTTGACCTTGCCGCCGTTCTCCGTTACCTTGGCGAGCGTCGCATCGAGGTCGTTTGCGTCGAGCGTGAGCACGACGCCGGCAAGCACGGATTGGCCTTTAACCTCGCGCGGCCTGGGTTCCGTTTTGGGTTCGCCCTGGGAGAGCCCACCATCAATACCCGGCGTCTCCTTGGGACCGGTGGTAATCAGCCAGTAGTCCATTGGCATCGGTGTTTTATCGAACTTCCAGCCGAACACGGCTTCGTAGAAACTCACGAACTTCTGCGGGTCTTTCGCAGAGACGTCGAAGTGAATCGGTCGGGACATCTTCATCCTCCTCATCAGTTTTACTGCTAGCGACTCAGGTGGTCGTCTTTTCGACCTGCCGGTCCGCGCCCCGGATTCCGGATAACCCGGAGGCATTTCAGATTGTAGATTGCGGATTGAAGACAGGCACTGACGATTGCAGATTTGCGGCTTCGCCACAGCCCAAAGACGGCACAACCAGCTCAAGCGCAAGCCTGCAGGTGGGTGAAACGGCCGGCAGTCGATTCCGCCTACCCCGGAAGCCCCGGTGCGACAAGGTGTTAGCTCTGTTGTCTTGAGCCGCTGAATCCATTCTGAGGGAGCGCGGTCTAAATTCCGTCTTACAAGGTTAGAACATAAAGGAGGATCTTATGAGAAAGATCATATCGCTGGTTTTGCTCTTGGCACTGGTTGGTTTCGTCATGGCGGATGTCAGTCCGGCGCGAAAGCTCAGCCGTCCGCTGGTGACTCTGCCGCAGGAATCGGCCAATCAGTTGAGCCCGGTCGCTAACCTGGCCCGAGTGATTCTTCGGTTCTTTGCGCCGCCCTATGCACCGGTAGTAGTGAGGTATAGCGCGCCGCCGCAGGTCGTTCCTATACCGCCGCCGGTCTGCAATATAGTCTGCGTCAGAATGCCGATTCAGTCTATCGCCCAATGAAGAGCGAGGTGTCGGCAGGGTGAGGGGAGCGGTTCTGCTCCCCTCGCGTCTTTTGTTGTCGGTCCCGGGCCGCAGAATCCGGCGTTTTCGGTTCCTGGCCCGCTAGCCTTCATAGGCGCGGCGCAGAGCGGCGAGGTCGAACTTCTTCATGGGTAGAAATGCCTGGGTGACGCGGGCAATCTGCTCCGGCGTGCCCTGCCGCATCATCTCCTGCATCGCGAAGGGCGTAACCTGCCATGAGACGCCATACTTGTCTTTGAGCCACCCACACTGCTCGGCCGCGGGTACGGCCGAGAGCTTTTTCCAGTAGTAATCGATTTCGGCCTGGTCTTGGCAGTTGACCATGAGCGAGACGGCCTCACCAAAGCTGAAGCCGTGCGGGTGGGCGCTGTCCATCGCCGCGAGCCAGCGGTTCTCGAGCATGAACTCGGCGAATGCGAGCGTTCCTTCCCTGTCCGGCGCCTGGCCCGGGCCGTAGCGCATCACGTTTCCGCGCCGGGCGTTCCTGAACACCGAGACGTAGAAGTCGATTGCTGGTTCGGCTTTGCCGGCGTTGGCGCCGGTGAACATCAGCGAGGGGATGATGGAGGGCCGCGCCTCGCCTGACTGCCTGGAGAGAAGCAACTGCCATGAGAGACCGTACTTGTCCGTGACCCAGCCGTACCGTTCGCTGAACGGGTAGGTGCCGATGGGCATGAGCACTTTGCCGCCCGGGGAGAGGTTCTCCCAGATTTCGTCCAGCTTGCGCCGCGCGGCCTCGACCGGCACGGGCGAGGACCCGAAGAAAAGCGGGTCGAAGTTGACGATGAAAGAAATGGCAGGGTTGAGCTTGAAGAACGGGCCGCCGTTGATGGCCATGAATGGCTGGCCCCAAAGCTCGAAGGAGATGATATCACTATCGCCGGACGGCGTGTTGCGCAGCGTCGTTACTTTGCCGACTGATGAGTCGGGGAAGAGAGAAGCGTAGAGTGCGACTGCCTCTTTGTCGTACCACAGGTGCGGAACGATTTTCGGTCTGATGCTTGGCATTTATTCTCCTGTTCCTTAAAGCGCTAGCGTCCCGGTAGATTAGACCCGGGCCATTGGTCATGAGTTGCTCGCGGAAAGAGCCGCGAGATACCAATTCCGGGTCTGCCCGTCCATTTGACACAAGCCGACGCGGCCCTATCATCGAATGGCAGTGAAGTCCGAGTCTTCGTCTAGTTCGCCGGGCCGGGTGCGATTTCCGGTGGGAAATCGAACCGGCATCAGCTAAGGAGGTACTGTGATAAGGAAGGTCTGCGTCTCCAGTTTCGTGATCGTATTGTTCGCTGGCGGTCTTGGTTCTTTCGCTTATGGCCAGGCAAGCTGGTGGAAAACCTATGGAGATTCGCTGGCGGACAACGGCAGCTCAGTGCGCCAGACGAACGACGGCGGTTACATCATCGCCGGGTCGACCGCATCATTCGGCGCCGGAGTCACCGATGTCTATCTGATCAAGACCGATGCCGCGGGCAGCGAAGTCTGGGCCCGTGCCTTCGGCGACACGATGGAGGACGGTGGCAATGCGGTGCTTGAGGCCGCTGACAGCGGCTACGTGATTGCCGGGTACACCGGGTCGTTCGGCGCCGGGGAGCATGATGTCTGGTTGATTAGAACCAATGCTCAGGGGGATACGGTCTGGACCCGAACCTACGGCGGGACCAGCGGTGATGCGGGTAATTCGGTCGCGCCGACCGGCGATGGCGGTTACATCATCACCGGCTACACGTGGTCCTACGGTGCCGGGAACGCGGACGTATATCTGGTCAAAATCAATGCCGCGGGCGACACGGCCTGGACCAGGACCTTTGGCGGGACGAGTGACGATGAGGGATATTCGGTGCAGCAGACGGTTGACGGCGGCTACATCGTCTCCGGCGTGACCAACTCGTTTGGAGCCGGGATTGCCGACGTCTATCTGGTGAAGACCAATGCCGCGGGCGACACGACCTGGACCCGGACCTATGGCGGGACCAGCAACGACGAGGGTTACTCGGTGCAGCAGACGAGCGACAGCGGCTACATCATCGCCGGGTATACGAGCTCGTTCGGTGCCGGGAATCAGGATGTTTATCTTGTGAAGACGAACGCCGCGGGAGATAAGCTCTGGACGCGAACCATCGGCGGGAGCCTGCGGGATTGGGGTAACTGCGTTCGGCAGATCGCCGGCGGCGGCTACATGATTACCGGCGTGACGCGGTCGTTCGGCGCCGGCGCCCGGGACCTCTATCTGGTCAAGACCAATGCCGCCGGTGATACGGCTTGGACCAGGACATACGGCGGGACCGACAACGACGCGGGCAGCGCAGTCCAGCCGACCGTTGATGGCGGCTGGATTATAGTCGGCAGCACCGCCTCGTTTGGTGCCGGGAATGCCGACGTCTACCTCATCAAGACCGACACAATCGGCTACGTGGGCGTGGCGGAGAGGAACCGGAACGCACGGGCAACGAGCCGCATGCATGGAGCGACGTTCATCCGAACTCTTGCGCCGGGCACGGTCGCTTTCGACGCGCTGGGCAGGCGCGTGGCGCAGGCGAAGTCGGGCATCTACTTCGTGCGCGAAGCAGACGGGCAGGCCGCCCGGAAGGTCGTGCTGACAAAGTAGGATAACCGCCTTGAGACGCTCCGCGGGAGCCGGAGCAGACGCACCGGCCAGGGAATCGAACTGCGGACTTCGGCTGCTCGCGGTTCTGTGGTTCCTGGCAGGCCTGGCGCGGGCCGACGACAGTCTGCGGGTGCATTTCATCGACGTCGGGCACGGGGACTGTGTCTTCATCCAGACCCCCGATGACGGCGACCCGCGCAACAAGACCAGACAGGGCCTGCGCATTCTGATCGACGCGGGCGAGTCGCGGTATAACCGGGAATGGCCGGTGCGGTTCTTGAAGCTGCTGGGGTTCAAACGCGGTGACCGGATTGATTATGTCATCGCGACGCATCTCGACGCGGACCACATCGGCGGCCTGCCGATGATATACGACACGTTCCACGTTCTGAACACAGTCGAGCCCGGGTTCGGCGACCCGACTCGGCAGGCAAAGGCGTTTCAGGCAGCGGCCTGCCGGGAGTCATTGGAAGGTTCAAACTATTGGCGCGACCCGGTCAGGTCCGGGCTCGTATCCCGGCTTGGCGGGAAGCTTGACCTTGGCCGCGAGCTCGATGCCCGATTGCTCTTCTACAGCCCGAACCCGGGCCGGGGCAGCGGCGACACCCGGGCCAACTTTTCATCCATCGTCCTGCGCATCCGGTACGGCGACCAGAGTTTTCTGTTCATGGGCGATGCGCCCAAGACAGTTGAAGAGTCACTGCTTGCGCGCTACCCCGACACGCTGCTCAGAAGCACGGTGCTGAAAGTCGGCCACCATGGGTCCGCGACTGCGAGTTCGAAGCGGTTCATCCGGGCCGTCGCGCCACGTTATGCCGTTATCTGCGCCGGGCTCAGGCACGGGTTGCCCAGGACCGCGACCATCGCTCTCCTCTGTGATACCTGCGGCGCCGAGGTCTGGCGGACCGATGAACGCGACGCCGCGGAGAGAAAGAACCCGCTGACTGCGGCTGGCGACGACAACATCGTGATTACGACCAACGGGAAGAACGATGGCATGAAGATTCGGTGGGAATACTAAGCAAGCGAGGCGGACAGTGCGTCCGCCTCGCCGTTCTGAGGGCTTCACCGTCTATGGCTAG
>CAZAKP010000160.1:0-6622 GCA_964485845.1 uncultured bacterium
CCGGCGTCAACTGGAACATGAAGTCTTCCGGGAACCGCTCAATGTTGCGCTTCACAGCCTGAACAAGCACTTTGGCGGGTACGCCATAGAGCACGGCCAGGTCGGTGCTAAGCATAACCCGGTGGCCACGGATGAGCAGTATCGCCTGTTCGATGTACCGTTGTGGGACCGGCGGGTTCTGGTTGATCACGCGATGATGCTAAGAGGAGGACGGAGCGTGTCAGATGCTGTCGTGCGCAGGCGAGAGGTGGTCACAATCTGTGACCACCTCGGCCTTCTCCTCGGGAGTGAGGCAAGGTCTCTCTTGCCGATGCGTTCCCTCGCGTGACGAAGAACGATGAACGCACTGTCGGACAGGGGCCGCTGAGGCCAATCAACGATGAACGACGTCACGTCGCGCCACCAGTAAGCTGTTTCAGCACGTGGCAGTTATACCAGCAAAACTCCCAAGTGTCAAGGAGGCGGGCGCGGTGCATAGCAGTGCAATAGGGCACCGCGAGTGAACAGGTTCCCGTTTGCAGGTTGCAGGTAGCAGCATCGGAGTCGGATTTTCACGTCGGAGACCTGCTGTTCCCGTCCCGCAATTCACTAGGATGCTCTGCCCCGGGCAGGTGCCGTCTGACGGCTCGACCCTCGCGCCCGCGCGCGGACGCATCACATCCTCCTGGGGAAGCTGAGCGGGGGGAAATGAGGGAAATGAGAGGGAAATGAGGGACACTTCCCATTTACACACTTTAGATTCTGGCGCATGAGGCTGCCGCCGGACACTGGGTCGGTACGTTTTGCCACGTCGCATTGTGCCTCTGAATTCAACCGAAGTCAAGCGGACGACGGTTGGTGAAGAGAGACCATTTGAGGTGAAGAGGTGTGGCCAGCGGACAGATGCGACAGACCCAAGGCGCATGAAGCGGAGCGAGGGAGCGGATTTGCTCGGCATATTCGCGGACGGTATCGGCGAATTGTGCGGGCGACAACCTATCTATCGGCGGGTTTGGGCTTGTCCCGAACCGCAAAGGACTCGGATTCGGATGGTATCTCCAGCTTCTCTTGTTCGACCATCTTGTCACGGAGGAACTCCGGTGCGAAGTCGGCGCCGTTGTCCCAACAGATGGTGTGAAGCACTTCGGATACGCTGAATCGGCGAAATGCCGCAAGGTCCCTTAGCGGCTCAAAGACGGTTCCCCATAGGGCGTCGCGCAGGTCTACGACCCCTTCCTCACCGGTATTGAAACACACCCGAATTCTGTATTCAGCTACATACTCAGCGCTCACGACTTCCAGCATCTTCCCTACTCCAGTGGCGGTATCCTCTTCAATGGCTGATGCCTCTCGGCAAGCTCCCAGTCCTCTGCCAGAGCGTCGCGGTATATGTCGTGCCATTCGAGCAAGGCCCGCAACGCCCGTCTAGGAAAACGTCCCTCCACGATACCTGTGGCTATTTCCACGGTCACCTTGAACTCGCCATACTCGGCATGAAAGTGCGGCGGGCGGTGGTCGTCGTAAACGAGGTAGACGACGATACCAAGGAATCTACTCAACTCAGGCATTACTCTAACTCCTCACCGATATGCTCGGCCCACCGTTCGTCCTGCGGTACCTCCCACGGGGCTCCGGTTCACATGACCTGTCATTCACGTCTCATTATGGCTCAAGCTGCCGGCTCTGTCAAACGCGCAAACCACCCGGAGCGAGCGCGGCAGCTAGTGCCGATGTCTCCGTCTACTGACCCCGAACTAGGTGGGGTCAGACGCAATGAGGATGGGTGGATGCGTGATACCATTTCCAGCCTCCAATGGTATCGTGAATGATACCATTCGTATCGACGTGCTGCAGTCATGCTGCCGATCGCGTGGACGGCCTGACGCTGCCCCGGCTTGACTATGCAAGCAAATGCCCCATCGGGATTGCCCAAAGCTGTTCGTCCAGTTTCACGGCCTCGGTACCGTTGTAGGTCAGCACCGCGGCGCGGCAGCTCGGAGTCCGGTCGAGAAACGCCCGCAGGCCGGACAGGTCCTTCTCGTTCCACCGCGTGGCCGCCTTGACCTCAATCGCGACGACCTCGCGGTTGTGTTCGATAACCAGGTCTACCTCGTGCCGGCCATGTTCCTGCCAGTAGCTCAGCTGAGCGTCGGGCAGGTGAGCCTCAAGCAGTGCAGCCACATTCTGGACCACGTAGGTCTCGAACAGCGCTCCGCGCAGCAGGTCATCACGGCCCGGTTCCAGCGCCGTCACGCCAGCCATGTGCGCGGCCAACCCGCTGTCAGTGAAATGCAGCTTCGGTGACTTCACAAGACGGGAACTGCGGTTGCGGCGGAAGGCCGGCAGGCGACGGATGAGATACGACGCCTCCAGAAGACCCAGGTACCGTGAAACGGTGGCAGCATTGAGTCGCGCGTCGCGGCCGAGCGAACTCATTACGAGCATCTGACCCGTGCGCAGAGCGGCGAGTTGCGCCAGATTGCGGAAGGCCACCAAGTCGCCAACCTGCGACAACTGCCGCACATCCCGTTCGACGTAGGTCTGCACGTACCCGCGGAACCATTCGGCGACATCTCCGGCTGGATTCAGGGCCGCGGGCGGCAGGCCACCGGTCAAGGCTTCATCCTCGGTGACCGGCCGCGCTCGCCCGCGGGGCGCTTCCGGCGAGGCCAGGAAATCAGCGAGAAACGGACGGTCGCCCGTCTCTCCGCGGATTTCCCGGCGGGTCATCGGATACAGTGTGAGATACGCGGCGCGGCCGGCGAGGGTTTCGGAAACGTGTCCGAGCAGCGCCAGGTTGGCCGACCCGGACAGGATGAACCGACCGGGCCGCCGGTGCTCATCGATGTTCTTCTTCAGCGCGACGAGAAGCTCCGGGCAGCGCTGCACCTCATCGAGGATGGCCGGTTCAGCCAACAGCGACTCCGGATTCGAGCGGGCCGCGGCCAGCGTGGCGTAATCGTCCAGCGTGCGGTAGACGTGCCCCTGAATCAGGACCGTCTCGTTCTGAAGCAAGGTGCTTTTACCTGACTGCCGCAGCCCGGAGAGCACCACGACCGGCAACTGGCGCCGGGCACGCGCCAGCCTGGGCGTAATCTCACGGGGAAGATAGCCTGTCATATTCAATTAGAGTATAGTGGCAATTTGCCATAGGTCAACGTGCTTCACCTCGCCCTGAACGAATGAGAAAACGTGTGTCGTAGTGCAGCGCGGTCTCAGTCGGCCACGCTACGTCATCTCGGGGAAAACTGAGCGGGGCGCGTGTCTGGTAGCAGGCAAGTTGGGCCTTGGCCAGGATGCCGCGGAGCAGAAACAGCAGGTCGGGCCGGACTCAGCAGGTCATCGGCCAGGACCCACTTCCAGAAGGGCAGGTAGTGGATCGTTCGGCCTTCTATGCGCTCTTCTCCCGAATGGAGTTGGATCTGCCCCCAACGAGGATGGGTGGATGCATGATACCATTTCTGGCCGCCAATGGTATCATGAATGATACCATTGCTAGCGATGGACTGGGGTCCCAGCCGACAG
Source organism: uncultured bacterium (assembly GCA_964485845.1). Classification (GTDB taxonomy): domain Bacteria; phylum Hydrothermota; class Tepidihabitantia; order Tepidihabitantales; family Tepidihabitantaceae; genus UBA2258. Next base: position 3,505 of record CAZAKP010000160.1, read on the forward strand.
CGTGTGCGGATTGATGATTGAGGGAAAGCCGGTGAACGCGGTCAGTGAACGGACTCTGCGGTCGCGGGCGCGTTGAGTGGACCCAGGGCGCGGATCTGCGCGGTGAACTCGCGCACGGTGTCGGCGAACTTGGCGCCTTCGGCCGCGGATATCCACTCAAGTCTGAGCCGCTCTTCCTCGATGCCGAGCTGCCGCATCAGGCCTTTGAGCAGGAACACGCGCTTCTGAGTCTTGTAGTTGCCGCTCTGGTAGTGGCAGTCTCCAGGATGGCAGCCGCCGATGAGAACCCCGTCAGCACCGTCGCGGAATGCCTCAAGCACGAGCGATGGGTCAACCGCACCTGAGCACATCACACGGATGGTGCGCGTGTTCGGCGGGTACTGAAGTCGCGAGGTCCCGGCGAGGTCAGCGCCGGCATAGGTGCACCAATTGCAGAGAAAGGCGATGATGCGAGGCTCAAACGAACTCCGATCGCCGAACTCCGAACGTCGAGCGTCAGGGGTGGTGTCTTTCGACGATGGCGACATGGCTAGTGGGCTGCCTTTCCCGCTTCATCCTTCAGCCCTTCCGGCTTGACCTTGAGCGCGGCCCTGAGCATCGCTCTCGTCTGGTCAATCCTGAATCCGAGGTGGGTCATGGCGCCGGACGGACAGGCCGCGGCGCAACTGCCACAGCCTTTGCACAGCGCCTCGTTGACGTGCGACACCGTCCTGCCGTCCTTCTCAATCAGACCGGGCGCGCCGTAGGCGCAGACCGGCACGCAAATGCCGCAGCCCGAGCAGAGCTGTTCGTCCACGTGGGCGGTCACGGCTTCGGCCTCGTAGGTGTCCTTCGAGAGGATGGTAGCAGCGCGGCCCGCCGCGGCTTCAGCCTGGGCCGCGGCCTCGTCGATGAATTTCGGGAAGTGACACAGCCCGGCGGTGAATATGCCCTCGGTGGCGAAGTCAACCGGTCGCAACTTCACGTGGGCCTCGAGGAAGAAACCATCGGCGTTGAGCGGCACCTTGAGCATCTGGGCCAGTTCCTCGGAACCACTCTGCGCAACGATACCGGTGGAAAGGACAAGGAGGTCGGGCTGGAGTTCAACCGGCCTGCCCAGTATTGGATCGTTGACGGTTATCACCGGCTTGCCTTCGGTTACCCGGACATCCGGCTTTGCCTCCGGCGAGTAGCGGATGAAGACGACGCCCTTCTCGCGGGCCTTGCGGTAGTACTCCTCACGCATCCCATAAGTGCGGATGTCACGGTAGAGGACGTAGACGTCGGTCTCCGGGTTCAGTTCCTTGATGGCGAGCGCGTTCTTGACTGCTTCCGTGCAGCAGATGCGCGAGCAGTAGGGCCGATCAGCGTCGCGCGATCCGACGCATTGGATCATGACGACAGAACGGAAGGAATCTAGGATTACAGGATTCGAGGATTCGAGTGCCCTACCCTTGACCCCTTGACCCCTTGACTCCTTGACTCCTGCCAGTGCCTGTTCCAACTCTTTCTGCGTGACGATGCGTGGGCTCTGACCGTAGCCGTATTCGGTCGGCGTGCGGTACTGCGCGCCAGTGGCCACGACGACGACACCGTGCTGCAGCGGAACGTCGGACTTGTCAGACGAGTCGGATGCGTCAGATGGCCTGACGGTGGTCCGGAAGTTGCCGACAAAGCCCTCGACCTTCCTGACCTGAGTGCCGAGGAACGTTTTGATGCGCGGGTGACTCGTGACCCTGTCGGCAAGGTCTTTGAGGTGCTTCTGCACGTCGTCGCCCTCAATCGTCTTTGCGATGCTGCGGGCGTTGCCGCCGAGTTCCCTCTCACGCTCGACCAGGAAGACATCGAATCCCTCGCCGGCAAGCGTCAGAGCCGAGGTCATACCGGCGATGCCGCCGCCAACCACGAGCGCCTTCTGCGTTACCGGCAGGCTCACCGTATGGAGCGACTCCAACAGCCGCGCCTTGGCCACTGCCATTTCGACCAGGTCTTTAGCCTTGGCCGTGGCCTTGTCCGGCTGGTCGCTGTGGGTCCAACTGCACTGCTCGCGGATGTTGGCCATCTCGAACAGGTGCGGATTCAGGCCCGCCTGCGCCAGGGTTTCCTGGAATAGCGGCTCGTGCGTTCGCGGTGTGCATGACGCGACGACCACGCGGTTCAGCTTGTGCTCGCGGATGCGGTCTTTGAGCCGCTCCTGAGCGTCGCCCGAGCAGGAATAGAGGTTCTCTTCGGCAAAGACAACGTTGGGCAGGGTCCGCGCGAACTCCACAACCTCGGGTACGCGTACCACGCGGCCGATGTTCACTCCGCAGTGGCAGACAAAGACGCCCACGCGCGGCTCAGCGTTTGCGACATCCTGCTCTGCCGGCGCTTCAACCTGCGCGACCAGCTTGCCCCTCTCCTCTGCCAGGATTGCCCCGGCCGACGCGGCCGCGCCCGACGCGCCGGTCACGGTTTCAGGAATGGCCATCGGCTGTGCGAAGCTCCCCGCCACGCTGATGCCGGACTTGCTGGTTGCAGTCGGCGTCCATGCGTCGGTGGCGGCGAACCCGTACTTGTTCAGCTCGAAGTCGAGCCGCCTGCCCAGGTCAACCAGTTCCGGCGGCGGAACGAACCCGCAGGAAAGAACGACCATGTCGAACTCCTCGGAGAAGCTCCCGGCATCCGAGGCGTAGCGGACAATCAGGTTGCGCGTTGCCGCGTCCTCGCGGATTTCCGGAACTCGTGCGCGGACGAGGCGGACGCCATACTGCTTCTCGGCCCGGTCCACGTACTTGTCGAAGTCCTTGCCATAGGAGCGCATGTCCATGTAGAAGACTGTAGGCTGGACTTCCGCCATGTGCTCGCGGGAGATTACCGCCTCTTTGACGGCATACATGCAGCACATCGCCGAGCAGTAGCCGCGCTCGACCGAGTCGTCGCGCGATCCGACGCACTGCAGCCAGGCTATCTTCTTCGGAGCCTTGCCGTCGGACGGGCGCTGGACGTGGCCCGAAAACGGACCCGAAGCCGACAGAATTCGTTCGAATTCCAGGCTGGACACGACGTTCGGGTACCGGCCGTGACCGTACTCGGGCCGGAGTGAAGTCGGCGCGACCTTAGAGCCGGCGGTGACCACAACCGAACCTACATCGATGAC
>CAZAKP010000161.1:0-6441 GCA_964485845.1 uncultured bacterium
GGCCGATCACGGGGGAGGCTCGCAGTATGGAACAGCTAGACTTCTCTAGGAGCACCACTCACTTAGAGATCCCGAGCCTGCTTTCGCTGCAGCTCGATTCGTTCCGGGAGTTCGCCCAGTTCGACACTGAGCCGGCGCGGCGGCAGCCGCGCGGGCTGGAGGGCGTACTCCGGGAGACGTTCCCGATTGAGGACGCGCACAAGAACTTCCGGCTCGAGTACATCAACTACAACTTCGGCGAGCCGAAGTACACGACGGACGAAGCCATGGCCAAGGGCGTCAACTACTCGATGCCGCTCAAGGTCGTGTTCCGGATGGTCAAGAAGGAGTTCGGAACTGCCGAGGGGCAGCCCGCGCCGGGCAGCGAGAAGGTGAAGGACATCCTTGAACAGGAGGTCTTCGTCTGCGAACTGCCCTGGATGACGACCGCCGGTACGTTCATCATCAACGGCGTAGAGCGGGTGATTGTCAGCCAGCTTCACCGGTCGCCGGGCGTCTACTTCTCGCGGGACGGCGATGAGTTCTCGGCGCTCCTGGTGCCGCTGCGCGGCGCCTGGTTCGAGCTGGTTGTCGACAAGCACAACTCGATGGTGGTTCTGCTCGACCGGAAGCGGCGGATATCGGCCGCGACATTCCTGCGGGCAATCGGCTACTCCCACGAAGATATCATCGCCAGGCTCTTCCGGGTCGTCCAGCGGGCGCTCGCACCGGGACAGGTGGTCGCCAGGGACATCAAATCCGAAACGGCCGAGTCGTGGGCGCGCGCCGGTGAATACGTCACCGAGGGCCTGCTCGACTTTCTGTCGTCCAAGGGTGTCAGTGAGGGCTGGGTCGTCGACGGAAATCCGGCCGGGCTCGACATCCTCGCCAATACCCTTCGGTCCGACCGCACGACGTCAAAAGAGGACGCCATCAAGCGGATCTACTACCGACTGCGTTCGATTGCTCCCCATTCGATCGAGCTGGCCGAGTCGGTGATTCTCGGAATGCTCTTCGACCAGAAGCGGTTCGACCTCGGTGCGGTCGGTCGCTACAAACTCAACCAGCGGTTGATGGCCAAGGAGCCGCTTTCGCAGACCGGGCTGCAGCAGAAGGACGTGCTCGCGATCGTTTCGCACCTGCTGCTGTTTGCCGGGGAGGGCCGGCTGTACCAGATCCGGTATCAGGCGGGCTCATCCGACGAACGGGACAAGGCGCTGGTCGAGTTGAAGGAGCATGAGCTGCTGCCTGACCGATATCACTGGTACGAGCGCCGGGCCGAGGTCGAGATGACCTACTACGATGAAGGACGCGGCAAGCAGGCCGAGAAGTTCGTCGCAGCCAGGGGCAAGCGGATGGTGGCCGAGCCGGTCCGGTATCAGGCCGACGACGTCGACCACCTGTCTTCCCGCCGGGTGAAGCGCGTGGGGGAGCTGCTCGAGAACCAGTTCCGCGCCGCTTTGATGCAGCTCGCCCAGAACATCCGGGAACGGGCCGCCTTCATCGACGACAGCCTGCTCACTCCGCAGGAACTGGTGAACACACGGGTCGTGGCCAACGCCATCATGCAGTTCTTTACCCAGAGCCAGCTCTGCCAGTTCATGGAGCAGACGAACCCCTTGACCGAGCTGACCCACAAGCGCCGCGTGTCCACTCTGGGTCCGGGCGGCCTGACCAAAGAGACCGCCGGCTTCGAGGTGCGCGACGTCCACTACTCGCACTACGGGCGGATCTGCCCGATCGAAACTCCGGAAGGGCCGAACATCGGTCTGATTTTGACCGTGGCAACCTACGGCCAGGTTGACCAGTATGGTTTCATGACTACCCCGTACTGGCGCGTGAGCGACGGCAAGGTGATGGTCGGCAAGGGCCGCGAGGTCTATCTCAACCCGGATGAAGAGGATCACTACGCCATCGCCCAGGCGACCAGCCCGCTGACAGCGGACCACCGCTTCGCGGAAGAAGAGGTCATCTGCCGGCGCAAGGGCGACGTGGTAACCCTGCCGCCCGACCAGGTTGACTTCATGGACGTATCGCCGAAGCAGATCTTCGCGCCGTCGACGGTGATGGTGCCGTTCCTCGAGCACGACGACGCCGACCGGGCCCTGATGGGTGCCAACATGCAGCGCCAGGGCGTGCCGCTGCTCCTGCCGGAGAAGCCGTATGTCGCGACCGGCGTCGAGGGCAAGTTCGCGGCCGAGTCGGGCGCGGTGCTGCTGGCTCCGGAAGAAGGAGTGGTCACGCGGGTCGACGCGCGCAAGGTCGTCCTGCGCACCGACCACGGTCCGACCGAGTTCAAGCTCAGGAAATACAAGAAGTCGAATCAGTACACCTGTCTGTCGCAGCGGCCGGTCGTCCGGGCCGGTGACCGCGTGAAAAAAGGCGACCTGCTGGCCGACGGTCCGGCCACTCAGGACGGCCAGCTCGCCCTGGGACGTAATGTGCTGGTGGCGTTCGTGCCCTGGCGGGGATATAACTACGAAGACGCGATCATCGTTTCCGAGGATCTGATCAAGGAAGACGGTTTCACATCGATCCAGATTCTCGAATTCGAGATCCAGGCGCGCGAGACCAAGCTCGGATCAGAAGAGATCACCCGTGATATCCCGGGCGCGACTGAGGACGAGTTGCGCAACCTGGATGAGTTCGGCGTGATCCGGCTCGGGGCGGAGGTCGGTCCCGGCGACATCCTGGTCGGCCGCATCACGCCCAAGGGCGAGACCGAGTTCACTCCGGAGGAGCGGCTGCTGCGTGCCATCTTCGGCGAGAAGGCGGCGAACGTCCGCGACACTTCGATGCGGGTGGAGCCGGGCGTGTTCGGGGTCGTGATTGAGCAACGGATACTCTCCCGCAAACTCGGGGACGCGATGAACCGGAGGCTGGAGAAAGAGCGAACCGCCGAAGCCGCGCACCGGTACGAGCTGAAGAAGGAGTTCCTGCAGGAGCGACGTGACGAGCGGCTGCGTTCGGTACTGCGCGGACAGAAGGCGGCGGCCAACGCCAAGGATTCCAAGGGCAAAATCCTGCACAAGGCCGGACAGCCGATGACCGACGAGTTCCTCCGTTCCGAGGAGTTCAGCGACCTCCGCAACATCGAGCAGCTCGTTTCGAGCCCCAAGCTCCAACTGGAGCTCCGGGCGGCGGTGAAGGAGTATGAGGACGCGCTGGCCGAGGCGGACAATGAGCGCCGGCAGGAGATCGAACGCGTGTCGCGCGGCGACGAACTGCCGCACGGCGTGCTGAAGTGGATTACCATCTTTATCGCCCAGAAACGTAAGCTGGCGGTCGGCGACAAGATGGCGGGCCGCCACGGCAACAAGGGCGTGGTTTCCAAGGTGCTGCCGATCGAGGACATGCCCTACATCTCGGTCGAGGCCGAGAGCAAGGAAGCGAGCGAGACGATCCGCGGCATGCGGGGCCTGCCGGTTGACATGATATTGAACCCGCTCGGCGTGCCGTCGCGCATGAACCTCGGCCAGGTGCTCGAAACCCACCTGGGTTGGGCGGCCAAGCAGCTTGGCTACCAGGCGTTCTGTCCGGTGTTCGAGAGCGCCACGCCGGAGGAAATCAGGACCGAGTTGCGCAAAGCCGGTCTGCCCGAGGACGGCAAGATCGTGATGTACGACGGCCGGACCGGAGAACGGTTCGGAGGCAAGATCACGGTCGGGATGATGTACATGGTCAAGCTCATCCACATGGTGGACGACAAGATCCACGCCCGTTCAACCGGCCGCTACTCGCTTATCACCCAGCAGCCGCTGGGCGGCAAGGCCCAGTTCGGCGGCCAGCGGTTCGGCGAAATGGAAGTCTGGGCGCTTGAGGCGTACGGCGCTGCCCACGCGCTCCAGGAAATGCTGACGATAAAATCCGACGACGTCGACGGCCGCAGCGCGCTGTACGAGTCGCTCATCCGCGGCAAGAACCCGCCGCGGCCCCGGACTCCGGCCTCATTTGCGGTGCTGGTCAAGGAGCTTCAGGGGCTCGGTCTGGAACTCATCCCCGAGCGGGGAAAGGAGACCACATGATGACCGACCGGGATTTCTTCGACTTCGATTCGCTCCGGCTGCGGATTGCGTCATCCGAGACGATCCGGAGCGGGTCAAGCGGCGAGGTGATTAAGCCCGAGACTATCAACTACCGGACCCAGAAGCCGGAGCGCGACGGGCTGTTCTGCGAGCGGATCTTCGGGCCGGTCAAAGACTACGAGTGCAACTGCGGCAAGTACAAGAAGATCCGGTACAAGGGCATTGTCTGCGACCGCTGTGGAGTCGAGGTTACCACCTCGGCGGTCCGGCGGCAGCGGATGGGGCACGTCGAGCTCGTGGCGCCGGTGGCCCATACCCTCTTCTATCAGGTTCCGCCTTCGAAGATCGGCCTGATGCTTGCGCTCTCCATTAACCAGGTCGAGACGATACTCAACTACGAAGCCTACGTCGTAATCGAACCGGGCAACTCTCCGTACAAGAAGATGGACCTCATCACCGAGGAGGAGCTGAAGAAAATCGGGCCCAAGTCCGAAGGTTTCGAGGCGGCCGGCGGTGCGCCGGCGCTCAAGACGCTGCTCTCCCGGATCGAGCTCGACGACCTGGCGGCGGAACTGCGCGCACGCATCAAGCACGAGACTTACCGTCGGTTCAATCTGCTCCGGCGGCTGCGTGTGGTCGAGGCCTTCCGTGCCTCGGGCGCGCGGCCGGAGTGGATGATCCTCGACGTGCTGCCGGTGATTCCGCCCGACTTAAGGCCACTCGTGCCGCTCGAGGGCGGCCGGTACGCCACGTCGGACCTGAATGACCTGTACAAGCGGGTGATTGTCCGGAACAACCGGCTCAAGCACCTGCTCTCGATCCGAACCCCGGACATCATTCTCAAGAACGAAAAGCGGATGCTGCAGGACGCGGTCGATGCCCTCTTCTCCAACGAGACGCGACCCCGGCCGGTGCGCGGCCGCGGCAACCGGCCGCTCAAATCGCTCTGCGAGGCGCTGCGCGGCAAGCAGGGACGCTTCCGCCGCAACCTGCTGGGCAAGCGCGTGGACTACTCGGGCCGTTCGGTCATCGTCGTCGACCCGGCGCTGAAGCTCCACCAGTGCAGCCTGCCCAAGGAGATGGCGCTGGAATTATTCAAGCCGATGATTCTCCGCCGGCTCGAAGAGCGGCGGCTGGCCGAAAGCGAGCGCGGCGCCAAGAGCATGTACCGCCGCGAGGCACCGGAAGTCTGGGAGGTGCTGGAGGAAGTCACCAAGGACCATCCGGTGATGCTGAACCGCGCGCCGACACTGCACCGGGTTTCGGTCGAGTCGTTCTTCCCGCTGCTCGCCGAGCACCGGGCAATCGGCATCCATCCCCTCGTCTGCCCGCCGTTCAACGCGGACTTCGACGGCGACACGATGTCGGTCCACGTGCCGCTGACGCCGGAGGCAATCCTTGAGGCGTCGGTGCTGCTGCTCTCGTCGCACAACATCCTCTCGCCGGCGCACGGCCGGCCTTTGATGACGCCGTCGCAGGATATCGTAATCGGCGTCTATTACATTACGAAGAGCCGGCTCGACCGGACTGAGTCGGTCGGTTCGTTCGGTGACTTCGAGACCGTCCACTCGGCCTATGACCTGGGCGAACTCGACATCCACGACCCGGTCCGGTTCCGCTACGACGGCAAAGTGTATGATACCACGGTGGGCCGCGTGCTCTTCAACGAGGTGCTGCCTCCCGAGTTGCGGTTCGTGAACGAGACGTACCCCAAGGACAAGCTGGTGGCGCTGGTTGATACCTGCAGCAGGACCATGGGTCTTGAGGCGACCGCTCGGCTGCTCGACGCGGTCAAGGACATCGGGTTCGAGCAGGCCACCCGCTCCGGGCTTTCAATCGGCGTGGACGACGTAGTGGTGCCGAAGGAGAAGTACGAAATCCTCGAACGGAGCGAGCGTGACCTGAAGAAGGTGCACAAGGCCTACGACCGCGGGCTGATGACCGATTCGGAGAAGTACAACCTCGTGGTCAACACCTGGACGCTTGCGACCGCCGAAGTCGAGGACGCGCTGATGAAGCGCCTCTCCGAGGACCAGGGCGGGTTCAATCCGGTGTTCATGCTGATTGATTCGGGCGCGCGCGGCTCGCGCACGCAGGCCGCCCAGATCGGCGGCATGCGCGGCCTGATGGCGAAGCCGCAGCGCCGGTCGGTCGGCGAAGAGGTCATCGAGACCCCGATCAAGAGCTCGTTCCGCGAGGGCCTGTCGGTCTGGGAGTATTTCATCTCGACCCACGGCGCGCGCAAGGGGCTCACCGACACGGCGCTCAAGACCGCCGAGGCCGGGTATCTTACCCGCCGGCTGGTGGATGTGGCGCAGGACGTCGTCATCACGACCGAAGACTGCGGCACGATCCTCGGGCAGGAGGTCACGGCGCTGCGCGAGGGCGCGGACGTCGTCGAGCCGCTGTCCGAACGCATCGCCGGCCGGTTCTCGCT
>CAZAKP010000162.1:0-6413 GCA_964485845.1 uncultured bacterium
TCGCCCATGCCCATGAAGACGACGTTGGAAATGGGAAGAGTGAGGAGGGATGAGGGAGGAGTCGGAGAATTGGAGAATGACGAATGACTAATGACCAATGACCTGACAGATAGGACCTGGGAGGCGATTTCGTGCCAGACGAGGTCGCGCTTGAAGCCGAGGGTGCCGGTGAAGCAGAAGTCGCAGCCCAGCCTGCACCCGACCTGGGTAGAGACACAGACGGTTGTCCGATCGGGTCCGGCTTGGGACACGATCCCAGTCGACGACGATTGGGTCATGTCCCCGCCGGAGGGAATGAGGACGGATTCGATGACGTTGCCGTCGGCGAGTTTGAAGGTGAACTTGGTGGTGCCGTCGTCGTCGGCGAGGGTGCGCAGTAGTTCGAGCCGGCCGATGGTGTAGCGTTCGGCAAGCAGAGCGCGGCGGTCCTTGCTCAGGTCTGTCATCGCTCCGATGTCATTTACGCCCTTCTGCCAGAGCCAGGTGAAAACCTGAGCAGCGGCGTACCGCGGCCAGTTGAGAGCGGCGAACTCGGCTTGAAGCTCGGCGAGAGTGAGAGCGCGGAGGTCCTGCATATGAATTCCTAAGCTCTAATTCCTAATTCCTAATCAATGCCGAATGAGGAGGAAACAGAGAAGAGTGAATAGAGAATGGTGAGATCCTCCGGTGTTTCCGGTAGCGCCCCTGAAGGCTATTCGCGGGACCGCTCCATGCCGCTAGTATTCCGGGCCCGTCTCGTCTTCGTCCTGCGACACGGGCCCGCCGACGGTGAGCCCTACAGTCAGCAGGCGTCCCTCAGCTTCGGATGTGCGCGGGAACATGTACGATGTTTCCAATCTCAGGTTGACAGGCCCGACGCTGTGGTCGACGAGGAGCGCCGGCCCGATTCCAAGCCTGCCGATGCGGCCGCCGGCCGAGACGTGAGTCTGGCCGGATTGCACGCCGTTCCCGGCGAGCAGGGAAACCTGCCAGAGGGGCTCGTCGAATCCCCACTGCACCCCGCTTCCCGGGACGATGCTCATGAAGTACATGCTCGGCCGGACCATGACGCTCACACTGTTGCTCTGGTAGCCGATCCCCGCGCCCGCACCGACAATTGCCCCGAATTCCCAATCGTTCTCGATGACCGCAGAGGTCAGTCCGACGTCCGCGGCCAATGGCGGCCGGGCAAGTCCGCAGCGGAACCCGGGCGTCAGGTACCAGGCACTGCCCTGGTATTCGCCTGAGCTGTAGTAGAACACTCGCTGATAGCCGAGGTTTGCTTCAGGCTCGCCCGGGCCCGGGGCCCAGGCAGGCATACCGTCGTGAAAGACTATCGGCGGCGCTACGCACCCGCCGGCAGCCAGTAATGCGACGCACGCAAGCAGCGGTAGCCGGACGGCGGCTCGAACGAACTGCATGCACACCTCCCAAAACCATGAGTTTGCAGACCCATTGGCGACGGTGGTCGCCGACGGCATTATAAGTATCGTGCGGTTTCAGGTCAAGTGGCATGAGGCACCCCGAGTTTGACGCGGGTGTCAGTAGCAAGACGCAAAGTTATGAATGGCCGAAGCCGGAACCGGTCCGGACCTGGTGGTGCGATTCGGGTCATTCGGGTCGCGATACGACATTGATGACCAAGCCGACGAGGATGAAGTTGAGGAGCAGGGAGGAGCCGCCGTAGCTGAGGAAGGGCAGGGTGATGCCGGTGATGGGGAGGATGCCGAGGAGCATGCCGATATTGACGAACATCTGGTAGCCGATGATGGCCGCGAATCCGACGCAGAGGAGCGAGCCGGTGGAGTCGCCGGAGTGGCGCGCGGCGATGAGCAGGCGGCGGAGCAGCCAGTAGAAGAGGCCGAGAAGTATCAGGCAGCCGACGAGCCCGAGTTCTTCGCCGAGCGAGGAGAAGACGAAGTCGGTGTGGCGGTTGGGCAGGAAGCCGAGCCGTTTCTGGGTGCCCTGGAGGAAGCCTTTGCCGATGAGCCGGCCGGAGCCGATGGCAATCTGAGACTGGATGGCGTTCCAACTGATGCCGTGCGGGTCGAACCAGGGGGCGACGAAGCTCATGATGCGGGCGCGCTGGTAGTCTTTGAGGGAGGAGAGGACGAACGGCGAGAGCAGGCCGAACGCGGCGCTGACCCCGAGGCCGATGAGCGCTTTCGTGACGCCGGCGCGAACGAGCAGGATGATTCCCAGCACGAGGAAGAACGGAATCCAGGTGTAGAGCGAGAACCCGGCCGCGAATGAGAGCGCGGGCGAGAAGAGGAGCAGGATATGGAGCGGCCGCATTCCCTGCCAGTAGAGCATGGCGGCGAGCAGGGCCGCGAAGATGAGGGAGGTGGAGAGGTCGGGTTCGACCATCACGAGGAGCGACGGGACTGCGGCGATAGCTACCGGCAGGGTGAGGTCGCGGAAGTTGAGCCCGATGGTGCGCTTGTAGCTGAGGTGCTTGGCCAGGAGCAGGACGGTTGCGAGTTTGGCGAATTCCGAGGGCTGGATGTAGACCGGGCCGAGCACGAACCAGCGGTGGGAGCCGGGACCGGTGCCGGCAACCAGCACCGCGACGAGCATCAGTACCGTCAGGGCGTAGATGGGTTCGGCCAGGCCGTAGAGGATGCGCCGCGGTACGAAGATGGCCGCGACCGCGGCGCCCACGGCTATCGGCAGGAAGATGAGTTGGCGGAAGAAGAAGTAGGAGCCGCCGGAGGAGAAGATGGCAAGCAGGCCGAACGACGCGAGCAGCAGGGTGGCGATGATGAGCCCGGGGTCGAAGCGTTTCATAGGAGAGGGTTCACGGGTTCAGGGGTCCTGGGGTTCGAGTTGAGAAGATTCTGGAGCCGCTTCGGTCGCGGCGGGTGTGGTATCGGGTTTCGCCGCGGCGGTGTCGGGTTCGGGCTGGGGTTCGACCGCCGGGGAGAAGTAGGCGCGAATGAGCTGGCCGGCAATCGGCGCCGATACCACGCCGCCGTGGCCGGCGTTCTCGACCAGCACCGCGAATACGACCTCGGGTTCTTCGGCCGGCGCATAGCCGATGAACCAGGCGTGGTCGGGTCGGGGCGGGTTCTGGGCGGTTCCGGTCTTGCCGGCGATGCTGATTTCACCGACCCTCGCGCCGGTCCCGGTTCCGTATTCAACTACCCGCTCAAGGCCGAGTTTCACCACTTCGAGGTCCTCGGGGCGCATCGGCAACTGGTTTATCTCGGGGACGGTCGTATGAATCGTGCGGCCGGCAGAGTCGATGCGAGCCACGAGATACGGTCGAACCGCCCGGCCGCCATTGCCGATCGCACCGTAGAGCACCGCCATCTGCAGCGGCGTGGCCGTCACCTCGCCCTGTCCGATGGCAAAGTTGAGCACCGAACCGGCGCCCCATTTGTTCTTGCCGTAGCGAGAATCGAGCCAGGCGCGGGTCGGGATGTTGCCGGGCTTTTCGCCGGGCATGTCGATGCCCGTCAGTCGGCCCAGGCCGACTTCGCGGGCATAGGCGGTCAGGCTGTCGAGCCCGAGCCGGAGTCCGGCCTGGTAGAAGTAGGTATTGCAGGACTGGGCAATAGCGCCGACCAGGTCAAGGCTGCCGTGAGCGCTGGTGCACTTGAACGTCCGGTTGCCGTAGCGGAAGCCGCCGAAGCATGGCTGGAACCGGGTGTAGCGGGTGAGCGCACCCTGGCGCAGCGCGCCCAGCGCCACCACCGGTTTCATGGTGCTGCCGATGGGGTAGCCGGCCGTGATTGCGCGGTTGAAGAAGGGCTTGGAGGGGTTGGAGATGAGCGAGTCCCAGGTTTCGGCCTCGATCGGCGTCATGAAGATGTTGGGGTCGAAGTCGGGCTTGGAGACGAAGCAGACGATGGCGCCGGTTCTCGTCTCCATGCCGACAACCGCCGCCCGCGGATAGGGCTCCAGGAGTTCGCAGGCCAGCCGCTGGATGCGGTCGTCAATCGTCATGATGAGGTCGCAACCGGGAACGTCGGGCTCCGGCCGCTTTTCCCGCAGCGGCCCGATCTCCTGGCCGCGGGCATCGACCTCGACGTACTCGGACCCGTCGCGGCCGCGCAGCAGGGACTCGTACTGCGCCTCGATTCCGGCCCGGCCGATGAAGTCGAGCTGCCGGAGCGACGTATCGCGCTTCAGTTCTTCTTTGCTTACCTCGCCGATGTGGCCGATGACGTGGCAGTAGCTGTTGGAGCCGGGGTAGTTCCGTACCGGGTCGACGCGGACGTGGACGCCGGGCAGCCGGAAGCTCGCCTCCTCGATGCGCGCCACCTCGGCGATGGAGACGTCGCGTTTGACGTTGACCGGCGAGGCGAACATCGCGACCGGTTGCAGTTGGCCGCGCAGGTCCGGTTCGGGGATGTCGATGAGGCGGGCAAGCAGGGGCAGGGCGGAGTCGGTGAGCTCGGTCGGGACCACCGCGACCGTGAACGAGGGGCGCGTGTCGGCCAGGAGCACGCCGTTCCGGTCGAGAATCCGGCCGCGGGGAGCCGGCAGGACCATTTTGCGGATCCGGTTACGGTCGCTCAGCCGCGCGTAGCGTGCTCCCTGGATGAGCTGGAGCTGGACCAGCCGGGCCGAGAGGATGCCGAGCAGGAGCAAGAGCACCTGCGTCAGCCGGGTCAGGCGGGCTGCCATCCGTGATAGAGGACGCGGGTCAGGGTCAGTTCAACCAGGGGCGCGAGCAGCAGGGTGAGGGCGGAGGAGACGAGCAGTGCAGGCAGGCCGGGCAGGCCGGCTCCCAGGAGCGCGACCGCGAGCCATTTGAGCGCGAGCGCCATGGACGTGAACAGGAGCGTGGCCCAGCGCGCCCGGTAGAAGAGCGTGCGCAGAACCGCTACGCCGTAGCCGGTGGCCGCCAGGGTGACGGTGTGCGCGCCGAGGAAGGCCGGGCTTGCCACGTCAAGGCAGAGCCCGGCAAAGGCACCGGCGAGGGTGGACGTCAGACGGTTTTCGTGCAGCGATACGACAATCAGCCCGAGCAGCAGAAGGTCGGGCCACCACGGGGTCACACTGGCCTGGACCAGAAAGAGCAGGTAGAGCAGGATGAAGGCGATGAAGGTTTTCACTGGCCGGCGGGTTGGTCCGGAATGGTGACTTCGGGCGGGGCCGTGTTTTCGAGCCACACGGTCCCGGTATCAAGGCCGGTCTGCGCCGGCAGGGAGATGACAAAGACCCGCTCGATTCGGCTGACGTCCGCGAACGGGCGGATCATGACCGGCTTGAAGAGTGCGTCCGGCCGGTCCGGCGTGCCCGTGACCTCGCCGACGCGAAGCCCTTTGGGGAACACGATGCCGAGCCCCGCGGTTACAATCGTGTCACCCGGCCGGAAGTCCGAGTCCTTGGGCGCATAGTCGAGAATCAGGCGTCCGGAGCGGTCGGGCCGGGCGAGCGCCGGGACCCGCGACCGCAGGTCGATTACCGATATCCGGGATTCGGAGGCGAGCAGGGTCTGAACCAGTGCCTGGTGCGGGCCGCAGGCGACCACCTTGCCGCAGACGCCGTCCGGCGTGATTACCGGGGCACCGACCTTGATGCCATGGAGCGAGCCGCGGCTGATGACGAGCCAGTGCTCGAACGTGGTCAGGTCGCGGCCGATAACTGGTGCACTGGTCAGCACGAGGTTCAGGCGAGGCGCGGGGGCCGTGTCCGGCGTGGCCGCCTCCAGGCTGGCATTCTCGACCGCGAGGCGAACCGCGAGCAGCGACAGCCGGTCGTTTTCGGCCCGCAGGTCACGGTAGACCCGGCTGGTTGAAGCCACGAGGCGGAGTGGAGCGAGAAGCGCGGTCTGGACGGGCTGCGCCGCAAAGATGCGGAATCGGTGTGGAAACAGGAGCAGGGCCAGGCCGAGGACGATAACGAGCCAGGCAGCGCGGTCCTGCCAGGTGGCGGCGGCTGGCCTCAACAAGACCGAATCAGCCGCGCCAAGCGGCTGCCGTTGCCAACCGGACAGGACACGATCACCGGACCCTCAGGGTTATGCTACTTGGCGCGCAGTACGAGTTTGTCGTTGACGCTGATGTTCTCCAGGATGCGGCCGGCGCCGCGCACCACACTCTCGAGCGGATTCTCGGCGACGAACACCGGCAGGCTGGTTTCTTCCTTGATGAGCAGGTCGAGCCCGCGCAGGAGCGCGCCGCCGCCGCACATGTAGATGCCGCGGTCGACGATGTCGGCGGCAAGCTCGGGCGGCGTCTTTTCCAGGGCGAGGCGGACGGCGTCGACAATCAGCGTAATCGGCTCTTCCAGCGACTCGCGCACCTTGGTGCTGGTCACACGGATGGTCTTGGGTATACCGGAGACGAGGTCCCGCCCTTTGATTTCCATCGTTTCCTCTTTGCCCGTCGCGTAGGCCGAGCCGATGGCGATTTTCACCGACTCGGACGTCTGCTCGCCGATGATGAGGTTGTAGTTCTTCTTGATGTAGTTGACTATCGCGT
>CAZAKP010000163.1:0-6332 GCA_964485845.1 uncultured bacterium
GCAGAGGCAGCCGGAAGGCCGCCCCTGGGTATCCAATCCGGGATTAGCTCTGGCTGTCTGGGACGCCGGCGGAGATGGGGACACCGAACTCGGGCTCTTCGTACACCGGCTCGGGCCGAGGTGTCGCGAGCGGTAGCGGCGCGGCGACCGGCTCGGGTACGGCGGCTGTCTCCGCGACGACCTCTTGCGGTGCGGCGGCCACCGGTCGGCTCGCCATCATCGCCTGCGCCCGTGCCAGCGCTTCGGTGATGATGCGGACCCGGGTTTCGCATGCCAGCCGCCGGTTGAGAATCACGTAGCAGGACCCGCGCAGCCGGCAGAGTCCGCCTTCGCTCCGCAGGTCGTCGTACATCAGCTTGATGCCTCGCTCGCGGCACTCCTGCTCGAGCTGTTCGAGCTGCTTGGCCTTGCTTACCGCCAATTCCGCTCCCCGTATGGAACCGAATTCCGACATGAGCGCCACGAAGACACGAAGGACACGAAACGGATGGAGCCAGGATCCGGCGTTCCATTTCGTGTGTTTGGCCGCAGAGGCCCCTGTCCGACAGTGCGTGCTTTCGTGGCATTATCTCGGATTCGGATTGCGCCGGTCATCTGCCCAACTTCGGTTCAATTTCCTTCTCGAAGTAGCACAGGCTCTCGAGCGCCGACTCCTTGGGCCTGACCTCGAAGACGACGAGCGCGTCGGTCCTCTCAAGCAGCTTGAAGAACGGTACGAAGTCGATGCGGCCGCGGCCGAGCGCCGAGTGCTCGTCGCGCAGCCCCGAGTTATCGTGCACGTGGCTGTGGAAGATGTTCTGCCGGTGCCGCTTGAAGAAGGCAAGTTCCTTCGCGCGCATCTCCGGCTTCAGTATGTTGATGTGACCGACGTCGAGGCAGAGCCCGAGATTGCCGCCCAGCACGCGGTCGAGAATCGGCGGCGTCAGGTCGTAGCGGAACCCGCCGACGTTCTCGACGCAGAGCCGGGCCTTTCCCCGCGCGTAAGCCTTAAGCTCGGCCAGCGACTCGGCCATTGCCGTCGAGTAGTACTTCGGGAATTCCTGGTGGGTGTAGCGCGAGCCGCCGTCCATGCCGAAGTTCATGTCGAACCCGAGGTGCATGACCACGTTCTTTGCGCCGACGCCCTCCGCCCAGTCGAGTTCCTCTTTGAGCTGCCTCACGCCGGCCGCACGCACCAGCGGACTGGGTATAAAGAAAGATGGCCCGTCAATCGCATGGATTGCCAGGGCCACCTCCTGCCGGAGCGCGGCGGCACGTATCCGCCGCCGTTCCCGGGCATGAGCCAGTTGCCGCTGGAATCCGACATTGCCGAGGTTGAGCTCAAGCACACGGAGCCCGCTGTCGGAGCAGAAACCGATGGCCTCGATGATGCTTGAGAAATCGAAGAGAATCTGAAGGCCCAGGCGCCGCCGGACCTCCACGGATGGATGCACGTGCGATTATAGAAACGCACTCTCCGCAGTCAAGCAGTTCTTGCTTGCCCCGGACCCGAAGCTGAACCACAGAGCCCACAGAGACATACAGAAGGTGCGGGTCGGATTTGTGGCCCTCTCTCTGTCTCCTCTGCGACCTCTGTGGTTAACTTCTGCCTCCGTCCGGCGGACCTGGCCGTCTTTTGACAATCCGCCTCGTACGAGGCATAATTGGGGGCCAATGACAACTATCGGACTGCTCCTCGTTTCGAACGTCTTCATGACATTCGCGTGGTACGGTCACCTCAAGTACCGCAGTTCGCCGCTGTTCCTGGCGATCGTCGCGAGTTGGGGAATCGCCTTCGCCGAGTACTGCTTCCAGGTCCCGGCCAACCGCATCGGCTATGCTCATTTCACCGGTGCGCAGCTCAAGACCATTCAGGAAGTCATAACGCTCGTCGTCTTCTCGGTCTTCTCGGTGGTCTACTTGAAAGAGCAGCTCCGCTGGAACTATCTGGTCGGCTTCGGGCTCATCATCGCCGCCGTCTTCTTCATCTTCAAGAAGTGGTAGACCGGCCTTAACACTTCCCTAACGCAAAACTGATACGCGCTTGACCCGGCTCCATATAATGGAGTCAGTGTCAAACCGTATGCGAATGCTCTTCCGGTCGGCCGTGACGCTTGCCTGGCTGGCGCTGTTCGTGTCGCCCGGTTGCAGCCGCGGCTCCAAGAACGCAATCACCCTTGCCGGTTCCACGTCGGTCGAGCCATTCGCCGAACTGCTGGCCGAGCACTACATGGCGACGCACCACGGCGTCGATATCCGGGTGCAGGGCGGCGGGTCGAGCGCCGGTGTCCGAGCGGTGGCGAGCGGCATCTGCGCCATCGGCATGTCTTCGCGTGAACTCACACCCGAAGAGAAGGGGTTGACGGAAATCCCCATCGCTCACGATGCCATCGCCCTCGTCGTCAGCGCACAGAACCCGGTGCGTGAAATGTCCATGGTGCAGGCCCGCGACGTATTCGCCGGCCGCATCCGAAGCTGGAAAGCGCTCGGCGGCCCGGACCAGCGGATAACGCCGATAACGCGCGAAGAAGGTTCGGGCACGCGCGCCAGCTTCGACGAGAAGGTGATGGCCGCGGGCATGCCCAGAGACAAGGACGGCAAAGTGGTTCCGGCCGGGCTCGCGCCCGACGCGCTCGTCCAGAACTCCAACGGCTCGGTCCGCGAAATCGTTGCTTCGGACCCCGCGGCAATCGGCTACATCTCATCCGGCCTGATTGATGAACGTACCGCGGCCGTCCTGCTGGATCACGTGGCTCCGACCGAGCAGGCTATTCGCAGCGGACGCTACCCGGTGGTGAGACGGTTCCTGTTCCTTACGAAAGGCGATGCCGGCGGCACTGCCCGGGAGTTCATCAACTACGTGCTCAGTGACTCGGGCCAGCGCATCCTCGAAGAAGAAGGCCTGACACCGGTCAAATGACAAATGGCGATTGTCGAATGACGAATGCCGGAGTCCCGCCGCCAGCTCCCTCGAGCCCTCTGTCCTGTCGCTGGACCACCAGGCCACTGGACCACTTGACTACTCTCTTATTCCCGTGCGCGAAAAGCTGATCGAACGGGGTCTGCTCCTCATCGCGTTCTCTGCGGTGACGATGATCTTTCTCATCGCCTTCCTCATCTTCCGCCAGGGCGTACCGCTCGTCGCGAAGATCGGGGTTTGGGACTTCATTGCCTCGACCCACTGGGCGCCGAGCAAAGGTCAGTTCGGCATCCTGCCGATGATTGTCGGGTCGCTTGAGGTCACGCTCTCGGCAGTGGTCGTGGGCGCAACGCTCGGTCTCTCGTGCGCAACCTTCCTTGCCGAGTTCGCTCCGCGCTGGAGCGTGCGCATCCTGAAGCCGATGATCGAGCTCCTTGCCGGGATCCCCTCTGTCGTCTACGGCTTCATCGGCGTCGTTGTGCTGGTCCCGCTGATTCGCCGGGTTTTCGGCGGACCCGGCTTCAGCGTGCTCGCCTCGGCCATCATCCTCGGCATCATGATCCTGCCGACCGTCATTGCCATCAGTCTCGATGCAATCAACGCCGTGCCGCCGCTCTACAAAGAGGGTTCGCTCGCGCTCGGCGCCACCCGCTGGCAGACGCTCTACCGGGTACAGCTCCCCGCCGCCCGCTCCGGCATTATCGCCGCTTTCATCCTCGGTATGGGCCGGGCGATCGGCGAGACGATGGCCGTCATCATGGTATCAGGCAACGCGCTCACCATGCCCACGTCGGTGCTCGAACCGGTTCGTACCCTGACCTCCAATATCGCGCTCGAAATGGGCTACGCCTCGGGCGACCACCAGGCCGCGCTCTTCGCCACCGGCATGGTGCTGTTCATTATCATCGCCATCCTCAACACCATTGCGCTGGTGATAGCGAGGCCGAGAACATGAGGAGAGGATTCCAGGGGTCAAGGATCCCAGGGGTCGAGTGGCCGGCCGGTTCTGGCCTCGTCCTCACTCGAATCCTTGAATCCTCGAATCCTGGAACCCTTCTACCATGCTAGTCCGCCCTTCCGTCTGGCAGCGCGTGGTCTGGTTCCTCCTCGCGGCCATGACTCTGTTCACCCTGGTCGTCCTCTTCTTCATCATCGGGTTCATAACCAGCAAGGGCGCGCACGTCATCACGCCCGAGTTCCTGTTCGGCCTGCCGGAGCGGATGGGCAAGGAGGGCGGCATCCTGCCGACCATCATCGCGACGATCTGGATCTCCGTGCTCGCGATTGTCATCGCCACTCCCATCGGCGTGGGCAGCGCCGTCTACCTGTGCGAGTACACCCGCGAGTCGGCCCTGACCAGGGTGATACGATTCGGCGCGGACGCGCTCGCCGGCGTTCCTTCGATAATCTTCGGCCTGTTCGGGTTCATACTGTTCGTTGTCCAGTTCCGTATGGGCTGGTCCCTGCTGGCCGGCGGGCTCACCCTCACGTTCATGATCCTGCCGACGATCATCCGCACGAGCGAAGAGGCGATCCGCGCGGTGCCCTACAATCTCAGGGAGGTCAGCTACTCGCTCGGCGGGGCAAAATCCCAGACCATCGCGCGCGTGGTCCTGCCCAACGCCCTGCCCGGTATCCTTACCGGCGTCATCCTCGGCATGGGCCGCAGCGTGGCGGAAACCGCGGCCACCATCTTCACTGCCGGCTCCTCGCTTTTGATCCCGAGGTCACTCTTCGACCCGGCCCGCACCATGGCGGTGCACTTCTACATCCTCGCTCGCGAGGGCCTGTCAATGGAACGCGCCTACGGCACGGCGCTGATGCTGATTGTGTCGATCCTGCTCATCAACGTTGTGGCCTATTCCCTGATGTTCCGCCTGACGAAGAAGATGCGCTAGATGGCTGCCAAGCTATCCATCCGGCAACTGGCGGTCGCCGTCAACAAACGGCTGATTCTCAGGGGCGTTGACCTCGACGTCGAAGCGAACACCATCGTTTCGGTCATCGGCCCGGCCCACTCAGGCAAGACCACACTGCTCCGCGTCATCAACCGCCTGATCGAGACGCAACGGGAGTTGCTCCGCTCCGGCGATGTCCTGCTCGATGGCACTGAAGTCCGCCGACTGGATATCGACGTCCTGCGTCGTCGGGTCGGGCTGATATTCGCGACGCCGATTCCTCTGCCCGGCACCATCTTCGACAACGTCGCCTACGGCCCGCGCCTCAAAGCCCGGCTGCGCAGACCCCGAATCGCCGACCTGGTCGAGCAGAGCCTGCGTTCGGCCGCGCTCTGGGACGAAGTCAAGGACCGTCTGCACACATCGGCCCTGCGTCTCTCCGGCGGCCAGCAGCAGCGCCTGTGCATCGCGCGGACAATCGCGGTGAACCCGGAAGTCATCATGCTGGACGAGCCGACGTCGGGGCTCGACCCCATATCCACTGCCCAGGTCGAGAACACTATGCGTGAGCTCAAGCACCGGTTCACCTGGGTGCTTGTGACCAACAACGTGAAGCAGGCGGCCCGGGTCTCGGACCGCGTCGCGTTCTTCCTCTCCGGCGAGCTCGTCGAAGAGGGCGAAGCGGCACAGCTATTCACTACGCCGAGGGACAAGCGCACCGACGACTACGTCTCCGGCAGAATAGGCTAGCCGGTGTCGACACCTGATCACATGACCACCGGACCACTGGACCACAATCCTCCCAAGCTCTCCACCCGTTCCCTCGACGTCTTCTACGGCAGCTTTCAGGCGGTAAAGTCGGTGGGCATCGCTTTCCCCGCCCGCGCCATCACCGCCATCATCGGCCCGTCCGGTTGCGGCAAGTCAACTCTCTTGCGCAGCCTCAATCGCATGAACGAACTCGTGGATGGCGCTCGCATCCAGGGCTCGATATTGCTCGACGGCTCGGACATCTACCGGCTGAGCGTGCTGGAACTGCGCAAACGGGTCGGCATGGTCTTCCAGCGCCCGAACGTCTTCCCGCTCACGGTGTTCGACAACGTAGCCTACGGCCCCCGCATCCACGGCACTAACAACGGCTCCGAACTGCAGGCCATCGTCGAACGCTGCCTTCGCGCGGTTCATATGTGGGACGAGGTCAAGGACCGGCTGACCGAGAGCGGGCTGCGCCTGACCGACGAACAACGCCAGCGTCTCTGCATCGCGCGAATGCTTGCGGTCGAACCCGAGGTACTGTTGATGGACGAGCCCTGCTCGGCGCTCGACCCGATTGCCACGCTTCACGTCGAGGACCTGATGCGGAGTCTGAAAGAGAAGTACTGCATTGTCATCGTGACCCACAACATGCAGCAGGCGGCACGCGTCTCCGACTACACCGGCTTCATGCTGCTTGGCGTGCTCAAGGAATTCGGAACGACGCGACAGATCTTCACCACCCCCAAAGAGACGGACACCGAGAACTACATCTCCGGCCG
>CAZAKP010000164.1:0-6303 GCA_964485845.1 uncultured bacterium
TAGACCGTGTCCGGAGACCACAGGGACGAGCAGAGCCGAAACCTGCCGTCGTAGCTAATGCTGAAGCTACCAATCCCCGCCCCGCAGTGGAATAAGTGGTTGCAGCCCGCGTGCTCCTGTTTGGGCAAGACGAGTTCGTTACACGCTTTCTGCAACGCTCCGAACCTTTGCGCGTCGGCGCGCTCAATAGCGACGACCTCCTCCGGGCTGAGCCGCTCCGCCTTTATCTCGGCATTGCGAACCGGGTCGCGGTCGAAGCGGAGGTGAAGCAACGGGTCGAACCGGTAATAGTCTTTGGTCCGGGCGCGGCAGAAGCGGCCAATCTCATCCAGTTCATGGATGTTCGAGCGAAGGGCCATTGCCTTCAAGCGCACCTTCACGCCGCCCGAGAGCAGCAGGTCCAGACCGCGCATGAAGGCAGGAAACGAACCCGGCCGCCGCGTTACCCTCTCGTAGGTGGCTTCGGTTACGCCGTAGACCGTCACCTCAACGTCGCGCGGCGGGTACCTGCGGAAGAGCTCGACGTGCTGTTGCGAAACCAGACAGGCATTGGTGAAGACCGAAACGAGCAGGCCCATGCGCTTCAGCATCAGGTACAGCTCAAAGAAATCGTCACGCAGGAGCGGCTCGCCGCCCGTCAGCAGGCACCACATCGCACCCATGGATACCGCCTCGCCGGCGATGCGCTCGACTTCGGCGAGCGCGAGTTCGCTGGCCTGGGCTCCTTTGTCGCCGGCCGGCAGATTGATGTAGCAGTGACGGCAGTCGTTGTTGCAGCGGGCAGTGACCTCAAGGTCGAAGGAAATCGGCGCACGCCGCGCCTTCATCCGGTCCCAGAGTTCGAATTCAGGCAAGGGAGAGGTAGAGGTAAAGGTAGAGGACGAGGTCAAACGTCCTTCGTTGTTTGGTCCTTCGTCCTTTGTCATCTCGTCCTTAGTCTTCTATCTTCAGTCTTCCGTCTTCCGTCCTCGGTCTCCGGTCATCGGTCGTCGGTCATCGGTCTCCGGTCCTTGGTCCTCGGTCGTCCGTCTTCTGTCATCTGCTCAACCTTAACCTCTACCTCAACCTTTCAATTCTGTTCCGCCAGTCGGAAACCTCCCAGGCCTTCTCCCCCTCCCGCAGCAGGCCCAGGTCCCGGGCCTGAGCGTGAGCGACACGGCACAGATACTCGACCGGAGAATCCAGCGTGCCGTTCTCGGCCCACGACTTGGCCGGGCACTGCTCGCACAGGCCTTTCAGGAAGCATCGCGCGCAGCGTGCGAGGTAGTCTGGGTTCGTAGCCTTCCTCTCTCTGAGAACCGGAAAGAAACGCGTGAGCGCGTCGCGGAGTGAACCCGACCCAAGGTCGTAGGTCATTTCGGGATGGCGAAGACCCATGCACATCTGCGCACGGCCATAAGCATCGACACATGTACCGTGCCCGGCACCACAGCCGAACAGCCTGTCCCCGGCCGGGCCCATGAACTTAGTGCAGAACTGCGCCATTTCACTTAGGTAAGCTCCGCGCTGACGATTCAGGACTGCTACGCCCTGCTCAGGCGTTGCCCGGAGGCCGGCAATCTGTCGGTTCTTGGCCCGAGAATCGCGCCGCCCCCGCAGGTTAAAGAACATGGAAAAGCCGGGGGGCTTGTCCATGGCGGGAATGGTTGCGGCCCAAGCCTCAAACTCAGCCATCTCGCCGCGATTCGGCGGTAGCAGCGCACCCTTCACGATGAAGGGCACTCGCCGGTCGAGCAGCAAGTCTACGCCTCTCCGGAACTCGGCGTACGAGCCCGGCACCCGTGACACTGCCTCGTAGGACGCCGGCTTCATGCCGTAAACCGTAGTTTCCATCAGTTCGCCGGGCGGGACGCGGGCAAACAGGTCGGCAAGCTGAGCCGTAACGAGCCGGGCGTTGGTGAAGAGCAGCACCTTCAACCCCAACCGCCGCGCAAAAAGGTAAAGCTCCTCGAAGTCCTCACGCAGAAGCGGCTCTCCGCCGGTGAACCGCACGGACAGACAGCCGAGCGCAGCGGCCTCGGTGAGCACGCGTTTGACCGTAGCGTTCGACATCTCTGCCTCCTGCGCGCGGCGGTCGTCCTCCGGCAGGTTGATGCAGCAGTGGATGCAGTTGTTGTTGCAGCGCTCGGTCAGCTCAATGTCCAGGTGACCGAGCAATGGTCTTCGGGTCTGCCACAGCTCGCCATCGCTGGCTCTGACCTTCTCGACGTAAGGAGTAGGTCGAGGTCGAAGCTGAGGTGGAGGTAGAGAACCGGAACTCATCCGATTTCCTCTGCCTTAACCTTAACCTCAACCTTAACCTCTTGTCTGGCTAGGTTCAGGAGCTGCTCCACGATTCGGCCGCTCTTGTCGAACTCCATGATGTAGCTGGGAACTTCTCGCGCAAGTGCCTCGACGACGGAGAGAGTCTTCCGCCACCAAGCGGTCGTCTCCATCGGACGAATCACACAGGCGAGCAGACGCTTCAGCACCTCGCGGCGGTCAGTGACCGGAACGAGGCAGTTGTCCGATGACTGCTTAAGGAACAGAACGGCCCTCAGCGGTGCCGATGCTGCTGAGACCACTGGCACCTCGCCGTGACTCCATGTACCATAGACCCGGAAACCGTCTGCCCCGCGGCGGACGATGTTCCGGTCATCGCATAGTATTTGGGCTCTATCCTGGAGGAGCTTCACCGTGGTCGACTTGCCGGCCTCCGAGTGACCAACGAACAACAACCCGGCTCCCGGCGCCGAGGTAGCTGTTGAGGCTGAGGCCGACAAAGGAAAGACGGCATGACTTGGGTCTTCTGTCATCTCAACCTCAGCCTTAGCCTTGACCTCCGGTCTGAATATCGCTCCGGCCGAGTGGAGCAGGCAGCCCTGGCGGTCGGCAAGAAGCTGGGCCAACAAGATCTGGTCCGTAGGCAGCAGCGTTAGCGAATGCAGGTTTCCCTGCCGGAAGACGGCATCGGTTGGATGGTAGACCTCGCCCCGCGAGTAGTCGTGGCTGAAAACAGCCACCCGGTGTAGCTCGCGGTCATCAGGCTCGGGCGAGATACCGAGATAGACCCACGACCGGCCCCTGCGAAATACCGCCCAAGGCGGCTTGCGATAGACCTGTTGGCCAAGCTCGTCCTGCTTCACCGCAGGCAACTCGAAATGGTGACGAACCACAACTGTATCATGACCTGGGCCGTCCCTGCGGAACTCTCGGAACTTGGGGTGAAAAGTCTGGTCGGTGACCGGCAGGTCTGATTCGACCTGCAGGGTAATACCTGCTATCTCGAAGTAGCGGCGGTGGTCCTGCTGCCACCGCTCTTTGAATCGCCGGTTCTCACGCGCCGCATCGCACAGGTACTCCACCTTTGCACCGTACCGACCGTGCTCCAGATAGCCGTAGACGCCGCACCAGCGGCAGTCGCGCCGGAGTTCGCACGAACCGCAGTTCTCCAGGTACTCGTCTCCGCCTCGTACCTTGCCGGCGAGACCGGGAATGAACTCGTCCCAGGCCTGGCGGAACGTCCCCTTGCGCAGGTCGAAGCGCAAGGCCGGGTCCTTAACGAAAGAGCAGAACGTCATCCCACCGTACGGGTCTACATGGAACTCGCGGCGGCCGGCTATGCAACTGACGAACAGACGGTCATCACCATCAACCGTCGCCGGTGGGCCCGTGGATTCTTCGCCGGCCATGTCGGGCTGGTCCAATTCGACAACCTCCCTGGGCTCCAGCCGCTGGCGGGATATCTCGGCGTTGCGCTCGGCAGAGCCGCAGGCTGAGAAATAGAGCCATGGAGCGCCTACCCGGTAGTGTGGGCTGATGGTCCGCGCCAGCTTCACCATGTCGTCATACTGGTGGTAGTTGTCGCGCATCGGAATGAGCTGGACGGTGAAACCGGCACCGGCCTCTTGAAGATAACGAAAGCCCCTCATTACGGCATCAAACGAACCCGGCGTACGAGTGACGTGGTCATGCACTTCGGCGGTAGCGCCGTAGAGGGCGACCATCTTCGACCCCTTGCGCTTCAGCCGCTGGGCGATCGAAGGCGTGATGAGCGTGCCATTGGTATTGATGGTGTAGCTGCGGGCCCTGAGCGTGAGGTAGTCGAGCAGCTCCGGAAAGTCCGGGCGCAGCATCGGCTCGCCGCCGGATATCGCCCATTCTCGGCAACCCATCGACTGCGCCTCGTCGGCGATGCGTCGAATGTCGTCGAAGCTCAGCTCCTGCTCCCGCTCGTTCGCGGTTGCGGGCAAGCGTACCCAGCAGTGCCGGCAATTGTTATTGCATCGGTAGGTAAAATCAATGCTCCCCTGCAGCGGTAGCCGGGGCAGCACGTCCGCTGGGGCCTGCTCGATGAAATTCGCGGTCATCTAACCTCGCGGTCTCCGGCAGCCTCGGCCGTGGTCGCTGAGTCATGGCGACGATTCCACAGGAAACGGAGCAGAGCGCCGACCCGCGCTCGAGCCGGGATGAGCAGACCTACCCGGGAGAGGAGCGCTATGGCGAAGCGCTCCGGGCCGAGTCCAAGCCAGACGCGTTTCCGGCCACGTTCGACCTGGACAATCCGTCCCAGAATGCCGTCTCGTTCAACCGTGGCGACGGCCCGGTTCGGCAGGTTGTCGCCCTGTATGAGGAAACGTGATTCGTGCCGGCCGACAATCCGATGCACGACGAGCCTTCCATTTGACGGGCTGACGAACGCAACTATCTCGCCGAGGTCGTACACTCCAGCGCGTGTGCGGCCCCGCGGGGGGAGCGGCGCGACGGTAATCAGGTCGCCATCCCGGACGAAGGGTGACATGCTCCAGCCCCGTGCGCAGAACCGAAAGGGCCGCCCCTTGCCGAGGATGGCCCGCATCAGCTCAACCAGCGCCGGTCCCGAGAGACGCCGTTCGTTGCCGCTGAGCTGGTTAAGACTGGGGACTACGGGACGCTCAGGCATCCGGCTTGATGAGCCGCAGCATCTTTCTGCGGACGAGCTCGCCGACTAGGCCAACCACGTCGGTCTCGATCTCGCCGGGCGGGGCGTCGTATTCCTCTGTCAGGTTCCTGGCTATATCGGCCAGCGTGGCCTTGCCATCCAGTCTCCGCCAGATGTCTTTGCCGGTGTCGTTGAGCGAGTAGAGCTCGTCTTCCATGTCGCCAATGCCCGCCACCATCGGCACGATGATGAGTTCGCCCTCGATTTCGCGAGCTACGATGTCATCCGAGGGAATGTAGGTCTGGTCGAGCGCAATGCCGGGGTCCGCGCTTCCTTCAGGAGATGTGGTGCTCATCTCGTTGCGTGATTTTCCGCGCGGCGGCGGCGTTGTCAAGGATTCTGTGGCGGGCTGAATCCAGAGTCGAGGCCCGGGAGAACGGAGCGGAGCGGCCGAGGAGGTCCACCGATTACACCGATTGAAGGAAGATCGGCCAGCGCCGGTCCGGAAGGCGAATCGTCTTGAAGCGATGGGTGATATTCCGGTTTCGTTCGCAGGCCGGTGAGGGCGGAGGTGCCGGGGGCCGGAGTCGAACCGGCACGACCCGTTACGGGTCAAGGGATTTTAAGTCCCTGGCGTCTGCCAATTCCGCCACCCCGGCGAGCCACTGGCGATTTGAGATTGTAGATTGAAGATTGTAGAAAACAAGGTTTCGAGGAATCGAGGATTCAAGGGGTAGAGTGGAGGGCAGGCAGGCAGGTCAGAATGCAAACTGCAAAGCGCAAGAGACAAAGTGGCGGAGCGGAGGAACGAGAGGAGGGGAAGGGGCAGTTCAAAATGCAGACTGCAAAAGGCAAAATGAACCGAAGAGGGCGAGGGGAACGAAGCTAGAAGCTAGAGGCTAGAAGCTAGAACGCAGATGGACGCCGAGCGGCAAGGACAAGGGGGTTGCAGATTGGAGATTGCAGATTTCAGATTGCAGATCGGGACTGAGGGCGGCGAAGGGAGTGAATGGGCAATGGAAAGAGGCGGCTTCGGGATTCGCACCCGAGTGTAACGGTTTTGCAGACCGTCGCCTTACTGCTTGGCTAAGCCGCCAGAGAAAACGTCGAGGTACGAACGCCGACCGCCGAGGTTGCGGTTCGGAGTTCGGCGCTTGTCGTTCGCCCTTGAGAAGAGCGGGAGACGGGATTTGAACCCGCGACCCCTACCTTGGCAAGGTAGTGCTCTACCAACTGAGCTACTCCCGCACACCGTTTGACGATTTGCGATTGTCGGATCCGACCTTCCCCTTTGACAATCGGCAGTCGTCATTCACCAATCCTGAAACCCGGCCCCAATGGGAGTCGAACCCATGTCTTCACCTTGAAAGAGTGATGTCCTGAACCGCTAGACGATGGGGCCA
>CAZAKP010000165.1:0-6225 GCA_964485845.1 uncultured bacterium
AGCGCGGTGACCGGGACTCGGTCCGGGCCGGGGCCGCGATAGGATTCGTACTCGGTGCCGAGGTCGGGGAGTTCTTTGCTCGCGACCGACTCCCGGTAGCTGCGGTAGGCGTCTTCGGCGGACTCCGGCTCAAGGTGCAGCCCCTGGACGAAGAACCGCTCGATGGTGACGGTCTTGCCCGGGTACAGCGTCGCGACCAGCCGCCGGCAGTAGGTTGCGGGGTCTTCCAGTTGGAGTTCGCCGCGATAGGCCACGATGGAGATTCTCAGCCGGTCGCCGCTCTGTCCGTATTCGTCGGGGCGGTCGGCGTCGTAGAAGTGCCACGGCCTGACGATGGTCGAAAAGACGCTCTTGTCGGCGAGCACGGGGTAGTCAGCGTTAAAGAGCCGGTCGAAGAGAATGCGGAAGCTGTTCACCGGCGAGATTGAGTCGTACGCCAGGCTGTCTCCGCCCGGAACGTGGTAGGCATTGAGAATCGCGAACCGCTCAGCGAGGTCGGACGGCTCCGGGTCGTTCCAGTTGAGAACCGAACCCGGGCCGTGGTCGCCCTGCAGGATGATGACCGGCGGCTGCGGCGAGGCCGCGAGGATGCGTTCGACCGCCGTCTTCGTCTTTGCGTTGACGAACTGCAGTTGCGCGCGGTACTTCTCGACATACTCGCGCCGGACCTTTTCCCGGTCCACGGTCTGGAAGGCGCCGCCCTCGGTCATCGTGAAGTAGCCCTGCGGCTCCGTCTTTTCGCCGTGCGCGCCGAAGACAAACGGCGGGTGCGGACTCAGGATATGGCAGAAGACGAACACCGGATGCTTCAGCCGCGCGGCATCGGGAAGATGCTGGAAGGCGTAGAGGATTCGCTCGCGGTGCAGGTCGGCCTGAGACTTTTCCAGAACCCGGTCAAGAACCAGCGGCAGCGCGGTCGTGCTCAAGAGGACGTTCTGGAACTCGCTGAGCGCCAGGCGCGGGGCGAAGTGGACGTCGGCGTTCGCCAGGTCGGTGCCGGTGTAGCCGGAGGCGAACGAAGCGATCGTGTAGCCGCGCTGCCGGAGTTCCTTCACAACCCGGCTGTCGCCGATCATCCGGATGAGGGCGGTTCGGTCGTCCGATTCGGGCCCGACTTTGTCCGCCACCGCGTCGAGATAGGTCAGGTTGAGCGAAGATGCAAGCGACAGGTAGGTCTGCGAGTAGTTCGACCGGCTCTGGCTCGCCACCCGGAAGCCGTGTTCTTCGAGCCAGCCGGTGAATTCGGAATTGTCGTAGCCGTAGACCGAGTCGAGGACGTCCGCGCGGGCGTAGCCGTCGAGGATGATGTAGTAGATATCGGGCTGGCCCGCGGTCGGCGGCGTCGCGGCCCGCGACGCGTTCAGCGCCGCCGTGCGGCTGCGCTGCAGTGCCGGGGCTGCGCTGACCAGGTTGACCAGAATGAGGGCCAGCGAGGCGAGGTTCAGGAAGATTGTCAGCCCGGCGAATTCCCGATGCGCCAGGCCCAGGAAGATGATGCCGAGCAGAAGAACGGCGCCGGCAAAGGCGGGCAGGAATTGCGGCGGGATATCGGTACCGACCGCGCCGGCCGCGCGGCCGTAGCTGAAGAACAGGGCAAGGAAGAGGGTGACGACGAGGGCGGCGCGGCGGCTGCTGCCCAGCACCAGCCAGAGCAGCAACCAGAGGGCGAGCGCGGCGATGAGCGAGAGGGCGAGGGGAAGTATTAGTTCGGCGGGAGCTATCGGTATCTTCGTGACGTTGTGGGAATAAAGGAAGAGGATCGGGGCGAAGGCGAGCAGAAACTGGTGAAACGGGAGCGGTCGGCGGCCGGGTTCTTTCTTACTGGTCATTGCTTCTGTTCTCCGGTGGCAAAAAAGAGCGCAACCACTGGTCTATGGTCCGGCCCGGGGCCGGCGTAGCTGTCGGGTTCCGGCCCGAGGTCAGGCAGGTTTCCGGACGCGACCGCCCGGCGGTACGTCTGCTCGGCGACAGTTATGGCCAGTGAGTCGGACGGCAGCGGCCGGAAGTAGACGCCGGCCGGGAGACGGTCCGCGCCGGGATAGCGCAGGCGAATGAGGCCGCGCGCGTAGCGGTCCGGGTCTGCGGGCTCCGAATTGCCGGCGGCGAACACGAGTACACTCAGGGGTGCGTTCTGCCGGCTGCGGGCCTGCTCGTATGTTTCCGGATGATCGATATCGTAGAACCGGTAGGGCTGCCGGAAGGTCGAGAACCAACTCCGGTCCGGCAGGAGTGACAGGGTATCATCGAACACACGGTCGAAGATGAGCCGGAAGGTGTTGACCGGCGATATGGAATCGTACCAGGCCGGGCCGGTAGAGCCCGGCGGGATAAGGCAGGCATTGAGGATGGCCATGCGCTCTACGAGCTGGTCCGGGGAAAGGTCGTCCCAGTTGCGGAACGAAGCCGGGCCGTGGTCGCCCTGCAGGATGACTATCGGCTGCTGCGTTGACCGGGCAAGAATGCGGTCAATGGTCTGCGTCACTTTGGCAGTAACAAACTGAAGCTGGTCCCGGTAGCTTTTGATGAAGTCCTCCCGCATGGTCTCGTGGTTGATGACCGGCACCGCATCGGCGTCGTTCAGCGTGAAGACCGCGGACGGATTCAGCTTCTCGCCGTGCGGTCCGAACACAAACGGCGGATGCGGCGCGATGATGTGACAGAAGGCGAAGACCGGGGGCCGTATGCGGGCAACGTCAGGCAGGCGCTCCAGCGCGTAGAGGACTATCTGCCGCTGGGCATCCCACTGCGAGTGCCGAGCGACCAGTTGGAGTATGGCCGGCAAAGCAGTCGTGCTGATGAGGACGTTCGCAAATTCGCTCAGGGCCCAGCGCGGGGCGAAATGGACGTCGGCGTCCTCGAACTCGGTACCGGTGTAGCCGGACGCGAACGACACAAAGGTGTAGCCGTGCTGCTTCAGGACACGCTCGACCCGGCTATCGGCGATCATCGCGAGCAATAACGCGCGGTCGTCGGATGCAGCGCCGGTTCGCCCGGCAACGGAATCGAGGTAGGTCATGTTGAGCGAGGAGGCGAGCGAAAGGTAGGTCTGGGCGTAGTTGGAGCGACTGCGCGAGCCGACGAGAAAACCTTTGCTGCGGAGATGGCCGATGAAGGACGAGTTGTCGTAGCCGTAGTCATGACTCAGGATGTCCTCTCGCGCATAGCTGTCGAGGATTATGTAGTAGATGTCGGGCAGGTCGGAACCCACGGAGACGCCGGGATGGGGCGAAGAAGCCTGCAGAAAGGCGGAGACACAGGGATGCGGAGACAGGGAGATGAGTATGGACGGCACGACGTTTATGAGTACAAGCGCGAGTGAGACGAGATTTGCGAAAATGGTGAGTCCCCGGAACTCCCGCCGCGGCCGGGCAAAAACGATTATTGCCACCAGCAGAATGACGCCCGCCGCGGCCGGCAGCAACAAGCGAGGCGCCTTTGACCCAATGGTCGCCTGCACGCGGCCGTAGAGGTAGAACAGGACGAGGAGCACAGACGTGACGAGCGCAGCGCGTCGGCTGCTCCTCATCACGAGCCAGAAGAGCAGCCAGAGCCCGAGCGCGGCGGCGAGCGAAGCCACGAGGGGCAGTATGAGTTCGGACGGCGCGATCGGCAGCTTCGAGGCGTTGTGTGAATACAGGAACAGAACCGGCGCGAGTGCGAGGAGGAAGTGATGGACCGGAAAGGGGTTCCTCTTCTTGGCGCGGCTCGCCGGCCGACGCGGTTTCACGTCAGGTCCGACGGAGTTCCATCAGGTAGATGGTTCGCTCGGATTCCCTGACCGGAGACGAGGCAAGGGTCACGAATCGGGCGGCGAATGCCTGCTCGAATTCCGCCTGCGTGTACCCGGGGAAGATGTCCTCACGGGTCGCGAGCAGCCGCTTCACCTGCGAGTCCGACTTGGGCACGAACTCGACGATAAGGGTGCGGCAGATGCCGGCGAGGAAATCCACGATGTGGGCAAACGGCAGGTTGTTGCCGATGGCGAGGTGATGGATAAGGGCAAGAGCCATCGCGGTGTCACAGGGGCCACGCTCGATGAGCGACTGGCGCTCGCGATTCTCGAAGCCGATTGCCGGGCTGGGATTCGTGAGGTCGGAGAGCAGCGCCAGGAGGTTACGTTCTTCCTTCTTGCGGCATTCGCGGTAGTTGAGTTCGACCGCGGCCGGGTCGATGTCGAACGCGATGGTCGGGATTCCGCGCTCCGCGGCGATACGGCTGAACCGGCCGGTATTCGCGCCGAGGTCCCACACCGTCTTCGGCCGCGCCTTCTCAAGATACTCTCCGACGAGTTGGGTCTTGTGCTCAAGCGAGGCATCGGTGTAGTTCGTCGCCGCGTAGTAGTCGCCCCACTCGGTGCCTTCTGGCTTCCAGGAGAGCTTCTTCACGGTTGATTCGAGGTTGTCGATCAGCCCGAGGTACGCCATGCGGCTCATCTTGCGGCCCGTGGGCTTCGCCTGCTTGTCCGCGTACTTCTGCTGGGCCTGGGCATGGAGGTGAATGTGGGTTGCGAGGCCGAGGTTGAGGTGCGTCTTTGAGGGCAGCAGGTGGCTGGCGAGGTCGAGCGGGATGCCGTCGATGTTCACCCGCAGCAACTGGCTGAGACGAACGTCGGAATAGCTCATCAACGCCAGCGGCGCGAGGAAGTGCTGGCAGAACTGGCGGTAGGCGACCCACGGCTCGCCCTCGCGGTAGCGCTCAAACGACAGCGTATCGATCATGACCGGCCGGCATCCGCGGAACTGGATATTATAGGCGCTCGCGTCCTTGAGCGACATGCCGTGTTCCACCGCCTTCTTCTGGATGGCGAGTGTCGCCAACGCCGCGTCCTGCAGTTGGCTGAAACACCATTCGTAGGCGTAGGAGATGAAGGGGATTAACTCGGGCTCGATGACCAGGCTGCCTCCGCCGGACATGTGGGGTTCGGATGTCTCAACGTGCGGTACGAGTAGACCTTGATTGGTCAGGTCCTGGTAGAGACCTGATTCCATGAGCAGTTTGTAGTCGGCGCGATAGCTGTCGTTGACCTGGCGGAAGAGCCGTCCGCCGCGGTGGAAAAGAAATCCACTGGGGTCGCGGAACGAACCGGGGACCGACTCGTCAGTTCCCATTATCAGCCGGGTCGGATTTCAACCGCCGATTCACGCCGACAGACACCGAAGGATGTCCCCGATCCGGAACCACATCTGCGTCCATCTGCGTTCATCTGCGGTTTCAACCGGTTCGTTTCGTGTCTTTCGTGTTTTCGTGGCTCATTGTCCGGTTCGGGGTTTGAAGAGCCGTTTGACAAAGGCTACGACTCGCTTCCAGAAGAGCCCGATGGCAAAGAGCCCGCCGAGCAGCCCGCCGACTAGAAGCTGGATGATGTAGCTGCCGGTGCCCGGGTCGAGGTAGCCATAGGCCGGCCGCAGCAGAATCGGCGAGACCAGCGCCGCGAGAATGACAATCAGTCCGGCGCGGGGAAAAGACCGCTTCATGAGCAGTTGGGAATTGTAGCCCAGCACCTCAGAGGTGTCAATCAGCCGACGGGGCCGTGATGCGTACCGTGCGACGCCCATTGACGCGCCCACCTGTGCGGCTAGACTTGAACCGAAAGGAAAACGCATGGATAACCGGAAATACACGGCCGTGGTTACGAAGGAAGAGAACTGGTACGTCGGCCACTGCCTGGAGCTGGGCGTAGTCAGCCAAGGAAAGACCATTGAAGCGGCGCAGGCTAACCTCAAAGAGGCGGTCGAGTTGTACCTCGAGAGCTTTGGCTCCGACGACCAGCCGCAGAGCCTGGGTGAAGTGGTCTTCTATCCGCTGGAAGTAGCAGTCGGTGCCTAAGCTCCCGGTTGTCTCCGGCGCACAGATGGTGGTCTTGCTGAAACGCGCCGGATTCGTGCAGGTTCGGCAGCGCGGCAGCCACGTCAGTCTGCAGAAGGGTAGCTACCGGACTGTCGTTCCGCTCCATCCTGACCTCAGCCCGGGAACCCTACTGGCAATCCTGAAGCAGTCCGGCCTATCCCGGGACGAGTTCATCAGGCTGCTGTGATGTCGTCCGTGAACAAGAGCTTTGACGCTGTCGGCTTCATGCGAGCGGCCAGGGACCGCATGAGTAGGGAAATGAGCGGCATGACGTCCCAGGAACAGATAGACTACATCCGCAGAAAGTCGGCAGCCTTGGCGGGCAAGCATGAGCATGCTACGCCACCCGAGCCGGTCGTCGTCTCCGACAAACCACGC
>CAZAKP010000166.1:0-6213 GCA_964485845.1 uncultured bacterium
AGAGCATCGGAATCATAATCCGAGTGTCAGGGGTTCGACTCCCTTCGCCGGCATCTGAGAATGTCGAATGGCGTTTGCCGAGTGGCAGATTTCGGACCGGACGGAGCCTCCGTTCACGAAGTGGCTTTGCTATTGATTCTCGTAAGCGATTGCACACGGCGGGGCCGATGGCCCCGCTTTTGTTTAAGCAGGAGGCAACATGGGTCTTGAGGAAACCAAGTCAAAGTACGTCTGGATAAACGGCAAGTACGTGCCGTGGGCCGACGCAAACATCCACATCTGCTCGCACGTGATTCACTACGGCTCGGGCGTGTTTGAGGGCATCCGCTGCTACAAGACGCCCAAGGGGCCGGCGATTTTCCGGCAGAAGGAGCACACTGACCGGCTGTTCAATTCCGCCAAGATATACCGGATGGAAGTACCCTTCACCAAGGACCAGGTGAACCAGGCGATGGTCGACCTGATCCGGAAGAACGAGGTGGAGGAGTGCTATATCCGGCCGATCGTATACCGCGGGTACTACGAGCTCGGCGTCAACCCGTTCAACTGCCCGGTGGACATCGCGCTTATCACGTGGTGCTGGGGCAAGTATCTGGGGCCGGAGGCGCTGGACTGCGGCGTGGACGTGATGGTGTCGTCGTGGAACCGGATGGCGCCGAACACATTCCCGGCGATGTCGAAGACCTGCGCCAACTACATGAACTCGCAGCTCATCAAGATGGAAGCAATCAAGTACGGGTTCGTCGAGGGCATCGCGCTCGACGTGAACGGCTTCCTGTCCGAGGGCTCGGGCGAGAACTTGTTTGTTATCAAGGACAACGTCATCTACACCCCGCCGCTGCACGCGACTATTCTGCCCGGCATCACCCGCGCCACCGTCATTACCCTCGCCCGCGACCTGGGTTACGAACTCAGGGAGACAATGATGTTGCGCGAATTCCTCTATATCGCCGATGAGGTCTTTTTCACGGGCAGCGCGGCCGAGGTCACGCCGATCCGTTCGGTGGATAAGATCACCATCGGTGCCGGCAAGTGCGGTCCGATCACCAAGCGCCTGCAGCAGGAGTTCTTTGCCATCATCGACGGCAAGAAGCCGGATAAGTACGGCTGGCTGACGCCGGTGAAATGAAGAAAGGGATGGCGTGATTGTCGCGCTTGGCGCGGACCACCGCGGGTTCAAGCTCAAGGAAGAACTGAGGCGCTGGCTGGCCGCGCGCGGACATGAGCCGATCGATTTCGGCCCGGACAGTGACGACCGGGTGGACTACCCGGACTACGCCTTCAAGGTCGCTCGCGCCGTCGCCCGACAGCGGGCCGACCGCGGGATTCTCGTCTGTTCCACCGGCATCGGCATGGCTATCGCCGCCAACAAGGTGCGCGGCGTGCGGGCAGCGCTGGTTGACAGCGTCCGGCTGGCGCGGCTTTCGCGGGAGCACAACGACTCGAACGTTCTCTGCCTCGGCGCGGACGTCATCTCCGCCGACCGGGCCCGCCGCATCGCCGGAATCTGGCTTGCGACCGGGTTCGCGGGCGGCCGGCACGCGGGGCGACTCGCGAAGATAGCCCGACAGCGCTGACCGAGTTGTCTTTGAAACCGGCGCCCGGCTCAACGCCGGGCGCCACGGTATTGGCTTTCCGCCTGCGATCTACCGCGTGAGACTGGCGAGGCTGACGATGAGGGCAGTGGCGGTACCAGCCGCGCCGATAATTGTCACGTAGTCCTGCCACCATTTGACCGCGACGCGCGGCATCACCACAATGTCGCCCGGCTCAGCCGTCGGATTGGCGTGACCGGGAAGGCGCTTTCCATCCCGCATCACGTACAGCGCCCGGGCATTGCCGTTGAGTGTCGGGCCACCGGCCTGGCCGACGTAGTCGCCGGCCTTCAGGCCGGGATAGAACGGAAACGGGCCGGGGTTGGTCACCTCTCCCTCAACATAGACGAGCGTATCAACCGCCGGCACAACCACGACGTCGAAGTCCGCCATGTCGATGTCGCTCGCCGAGTCTCTTTCAAAGATGATGCGGCGGAGGTCAATCGGTATCCGCTTGCGCGCGCCGGCGCCACCCATTATCAGCCGGTCGATATAGCTGTGCGGGAGGTCGGCCCAGGGGGTGACGCCGCCGGCCTGGGTAATCACGTCTGACACTCGCGCGCCCGGTGTCAGTTCACAGACGCCTTCACTGGTCCGCTCTCGCGTCGCATCCGGGGCCTCAATGGTGGGCGCACGCAGGCGCGATTCGCCCCGACCGAAGACCGCTCCCCTTACGGTGACCAGTCCTTCCACCGTCGGTATCTGGATGACGTCGCCCGACTGCACGTACGGGTTGGCGTTGAGGTCGCCGCTTATTTCGAACCGTTCGATGTCGACCGTCGAGTAGACGATACCGCTCCGAATGAGCTTGATGTGGGTGCGGGTGCCGAGCGGCGCGATACCGCCGGCCCGGGTTATAATCTGCGAGACGCGTTCCACCGGCAAAGCGTCATACGCGCCGGGGTTCTTCACCTCGCCGGTTACGAATACGATGCCGGAACGCAGGCCGGTCAGGGTCAGCTTCACTCTGGCCGTCTTGAAAAGCCGGCCCATGACCACGGTGAGCGTATCCTGGGCCTGCGCCAGAGTCAGTCCTGAGACCGGCACAACGTCGACGATTTCCTGCTCGTTCTTGCCGATGGGAATGGAGACGTTCACCTTGCCTTCGTACGTGACGAGTGCATCGTACGAATAAGCGACGCTGCCCTGCACCGTGATTTGAAGACGGTCGCCGGGTGCCAGGTAGTACTGGTCGGAGATGATCGGGCTTTCGACGCCGGGCAACTTCAGGATTTGCGACCCGCTGAGCCCGGTAGAGGTCGCGGACGCCGCGCCGGTGGGTGTCGCCTGCTGCCCGTGGACCGACGTCAGCGCCGCGAGCAGGACGCACAGGACTGGAATTGGGGGAATTCTCACCGGGCTATTCTATGGAGGGACGGCCGGGAGTCAAATCAGGACTGCGACACGGGGCGGCGTGGGGTCAACTGAACGAGGGCGCTGGCGAGCTTGACTGCCCCGGCGCAGAGCGCCGCCGAACCGATGCCGAGAACCGGTACGAGCACCAGCGCGGTCAGGATTCCCCCGAGGCTGCCGCCGGCAAGGTCGAGCGCGGTCAGGACGCCGGCACGGCGGGCAGCGGACTCCGGCGAGGAAGCGATGAACGATGAGTGATGAGTGATGAATCCGGCGACCGCGAACTGGAAGCCGAGGCACGCGCCGGCAAGGCAGTTGGCCGCGACCAGAAACCCGGCCGCACCATCATGTGTCAGGACCAGAATTGCGGCCGCGCAGGATACGAGTGTCACGTCAGAAACGGCAAACGGCAGGACGAGGGACGAAGGACGAGGGATGAGGAGGCGACTCATACCGAGCCCGGCGCCGAGCACCGACCCGAGCATGAATCCGGCTACCAGCAGGGCGATACCCGAAAAGACCGAGCCGAAGCGGACCTGCCACGTAAAGATAAGCAGCGACGAGACGGCCGCACCCGAGAAGCCGGAAGTCAGAATCGCGAACCCACGGCTGAATGCGTGGCCGCGAGAGAATCTGCCGGCGATGCCGACGGCGAGGAGCACGGTGCCAAGAAGAAGGACGACCAGCGCTGAACGGTGAACGATGAACGACGAGTCCAGCCGAGCATACAGAGCCCCGAATCCGGGCGACACGAGCCGGTTCTCCCTCACCATGTTCAGGAACAGTTCGCGAGGCCGGGCGAGAGATGAGGGACGGGGGATGAGGGGCGAGGGATGGCGGGCGAGAAGCGAGGCCAGGGCCCTTTGGCGGAAGGGGTCGAGCAGGCTCGTGACGTAGGCCGAGTCGAGGAGTTCGGGCGGCTCGGCGAGACCCGCGAGGCGGGGAACGAGGCTCTCGGGTTCCAGACTCAACGGATGGTCCGAGGCGAAGATGAGCGGGAAATCGGCAGCGAACGGAAGGGCGTGGCCGAACGCTGTCTCAAGCGTCGCCAGCCGAGTCGAGAGCACGGCCATAGCGTCGGGAGACAACCCGGTCGGGCTCCCCGGCCCGGGCGTGGCAAGCAGGCCGCCGGGCGCGAGGTGCGAGCGGCAGAGCCGATAGAACTCGGAGGAGAACAGGCGGCTTGAGACAAGACTCGACGGCGCGTCGTCGGTCAGGATGATGCAATCAAAGGAGTCTCGCACCGTGCGAAGGAAGGATATGGGGTCGGCGATGACGAGAGCGAAAGGAGCAGGGAGGAGAGAGGAGTCGGAGGAAAGGGCGGCGAGGGATATCCGGACGAGTAAGGGGTCGAGCTGAACCGTCGTGACCTCGAGGTCGGGACGTAAGCGGGCCAGTGCAATCGGGACGGCGAGGTCGGCTCCGAGCACAAGAACGCGACGGGGAGCGGGATGGCATAGCACCGGCAGCAGGCTGAGTTCCTCGACGCGTTCCGGCGCCGTCGTCGGCACGGTCAGGATTGGCAGGCCGTCATAGAGAATGAGCTGCTGGCCTTCCCGGGCAAGGCGAACGACTTTGCCGTAGGGTGAGTTCGCAACCGCAACCACCTGCTGTCCCTTCCAGGCGCCGGCCCAGGCGGACTTCTCGACCGGCAGGCCGAAAACCAGCGCCGCCAGCGCTACCAGCCCTAATGCCAGTTTTGTCCACGCCGTCCGGATGGGTCCCTGACCGGCCGACTCAGCAACGACAAGCGGCAGCGCTGACAGCGCCACCACCGACACCGATGGCAGTCGGTTCAACATGAGGAAACAGGCAAGTCCGGCCAGTGCTGTCCCGACACCCTCCCAAAGATAGGCGGAACCGATGCCCTGGGTCCGATACGCGGCGGCGGTCACGAACAGAGCGCCATGTGACGCCGCGGGCAGTACCACAACGGTGAAGGTCGCCAGCAGCAGAAGCGGAATCGAGAGCGCCTCGCCGGGCAAGACGCCCAGCGCCGGACGTACGAGGACGGCGGCGGGAACCGAGGCGAGGGAGACGAGAATAGAGAGAGGAGTGAGGACGGAGGAGTGAGGAGCAGGATGGCCGTGGCCGGCGAGCCAAGCGCCGAGGGCTTCGCAGAGTACCCAGGCAGCGACCGTGACACCGGCCGAGAGCTCGTTGCCGCCGTACGCGGCCATCAGTTCGCGCAGCAGGATGAGCTGGGTGGCGATTCCGAGGCAGCCGACAGCCACGAGAAAGAAAGCCGAAGGCGGAGGGATGAAGACTGAAGGCGGAGGGATGAAGGCTGAAGGATGAAGGCGGATGGCGGGGCGCGGAGAAGCGGCGGACATGGCTGCTAATCGTAGAACGCGGGGCATGCGAGTCAATGCCAGTCGGATGAGAGTGATCGAGGGACGAAGGGACAAGGCCCTGTCCGGCAATACGTACCGTCAGCAGCTCTTCTCCCGTTCGGCGGAATCCTGAATTCCGGTTTCTGGTCTCTGAACTCTGCACTATCCGAGTCCTTAGTGTGCGGCGGCGGGGCTTGAGTCGTTTGGGCTTTGTGGTAAGATACCCGCCGTGGGTGTCAGCCGGCTGATTGACCATACCCTGCTCAAACCCGAAGCGACGCCGGCACAGGTCGAACGGCTCTGCGCCGAGGCGGTTGAGTACGGGTTCGCTGCCGTTTGCGTCAACTCGTGCCACGTGCCGCTGTGCCGCCGGGTGCTTGATGGACACTGGGCCGCCGTCCTCACCCCTACCCTCTCAGGGAACAGAAGGGAGGGAGAGGCGGACCGCAAGGTGAAGGTGTGCTCGGTAATCGGGTTCCCGCTGGGTGCGATGCTGCGCGAAGCAAAAGCGGCCGAGGCAGCGGCAGCGGTGAATCTCGGCGCCGACGAGCTGGATATGGTTATGAACATCGGCTGGTTTAAGGCGGGCGCGGATGAGATGGTTATCTCGGACATCCACCGAGTGCTGGACGCGGCGCAGAAACGGCCGGTGAAGGTCATTGTCGAAACCGGCCTGCTGACGAACGAAGAGAAGGAAAGGGCGACGGTGCTCGTGATTGAGTCCGGCGCCGCGTTCGTGAAGACATCAACCGGGTTCTCGGGCGGGGGCGCTACGGTTGAGGACGTCATGCTGCTTGCGAGAGTCGCGGCGGGCAGGATCGGGGTGAAGGCGGCGGGCGGTATCCGCGACTATGCGACGGCTCTCGCGATGATTGAAGCCGGGGCGACTCGACTGGGAACGAGCTCCGGCGTGGCAATAGTGAACGAAGAAA
>CAZAKP010000167.1:0-6123 GCA_964485845.1 uncultured bacterium
GCTGGCGGAGCTG
The DNA here is from genome assembly GCA_964485845.1 of uncultured bacterium. Lineage (GTDB taxonomy): Bacteria > Hydrothermota > Tepidihabitantia > Tepidihabitantales > Tepidihabitantaceae > UBA2258. The sequence continues at coordinate 14 of CAZAKP010000167.1, forward strand.
GTCTTCGGTGGCGCTGAAGGGAAGATTCCCAACAAAAATGCGTGAGTTCGGGGGACACAGTAAATGATTATTGACACGGATGCGAATCATGGCCAGTCACCTATTACGGAGCGGTGTCAAGGCGCGGCATGATAGGATGGTCGAACTGGTGACGCGGATGAGATTCGTTCATCGTGGATTCGGGGGATTCGTACATCGTTCATCGGTAAGGAGGTAACGGATCGGGCCGTTCAAGACGTTTGAGGAAATCGAGGCTTGGCAGCAGGCCCGCGCCCCGAAGAAACAAAGCCCCAGCGCGAAGCAACTCCTCGACCAGAAGCTCGCCATCAAGGAGGGCCTACCGCCGACGGCTGACAGCTTACAGCTTGCGGCCTCGGTCGGATACGACATCAGAAACACACCGGAGCGGTTAGCCGTGAGCCGTAAGCCGATGGCGGACGTTCTCGGCAAAGTCATCCGGCTCACCGACGGCCATCGGGCCAAGGTCGAAGAAAAGCCCGGAGGTTAGAGGAGCCGGCGGTGTGCGCACCTGTGCTTGATTTGGCGGCGAGAAGAGGCTATATTGATTCTGAAGACGTGAGGTGAAAGATGAAGACAGTTGATGAAGTGGTAGAATTGACACGAGAGCTTCCGGAGAGGTTCCAGGAGGAAGTCCGGGACTTCGCCCGCTTTCTCGTAGAGAAGAGGGCGCGTCCGACCCGCAAGAGACTGCGCCTGGACTGGGCTGGAGGCCTGAAGGACTTGCGCGACAAGTACACCTCGGTCGAACTCCAACACAAGGCCTCCGAATGGCGGGCGAACGATGCTCTTGGTCGACGCTAACGTCTGGCTTGAGTTGCTGCTTGACCAGGAACGAGCAGCGCAAGTGCGTGATTTCCTGCGGACGGTTCCCTTGGACGAGCTTGCCATAACTGACTTCGCCCTGCATTCGGTCGGGGTTGTTCTGGCCCGCAACAAGAGAGATGACCTGTTCGTGCGGTTCATCTCCGACCTCCTTGTAGACACGGGTGTGCGCTACGTGAGCCTCGACTATGCCGACCTGATGGCTGTGACCAAGACGAGGGAGCGTCTTCCCCTCGACTTCGACGACGCCTATCAGTACGTCGCAGCGGAAAAGCACGACCTGACGCTCGTCAGCTTCGACGCCGACTTCGACCGGACCGACCGTGGCAGAAAGACGCCCGCGGACATCCTCGGCGAACCACCGGTAGTCCGCGACAAGCCGCCGACGAAGCCCGCCCGCCCTCGACGCCGCAAGCCGTGAGCGCAAGCCACACCCGTGAAAGCCGCAGGCCGTCAGCCGAAAGCCGTCGGCGAGCTTCCGCGCGATGCCATCCGAGCCCCGTCCGCCCTTGACGGAAGTGGAATCATTTATTATGTCCCAAGGATTCAAGAAAGTGTCCAGCAAATCGGGGGCAGACCAAAGGACAGATTCGTGCGATGCGACGTGTCTACTTTCGCCCCATCCCGACGGCGTGAGATCGTCTTCGCCGAACGCCAGCGATGAGAGTGCCTACGAGAGCAGCAGGCAAAAGCAAGTGGCGATGCGTAGCGAGGAAAGCGCCAAAGTGCAGACCTTCGTTATAGGGACCAACACAACGTGCTCACGAGAAAGGAGCGCACTATGCGGAACTCATGGAGGCTTGCGGCCTTGGCAATCCTGCTGGCCTCAACCGTGTGGTTTGACGCAGGATGCGTCAGAACGATTACGGACTTCACCATAGTCTCGACAAAGAACTTCGACCTCTCCCGCGCGGGTGAGTTCGAGCGGTACCCGCAAGTTCGCAGGGGGAGGGACGTAGTGCACTGGGTGACGATCTTCCCGCTGTCTTGGACTGGCGAACCCGAACTCAAACCGGCTCTAGACAGGGCGATACAGTCAGTCCCGGGTGGCGTCGCACTGGTGGATGGTCGCATACGGGAGGTGTTCTGGTATATCCCGCTGCTGTACGGCCAGCACTCTCTGATCGCAGAGGGCACGCCGCTAGTCGACCCCAAGATACGCGGCAAGTGACGAATCGGCGGAATTCGGGCGACAGCAGATAATTATTGACACGGCCCAAGTCATTTTGGATTTACGATTCTGGATTGCCGAGACCGCTAACGGCCTCGGTCGTCCATCGTTCTTGGCCTCAGCGGCCCCTGTCGGACAGTGCGTCCATCGTTCTTCGTTCATGCGGACTGCGAATTGCCGATTGGCGGAGCGAAGAACAGAAGCGTATTGGAAGGTGAAACTAACTAGACGGGAGGTTCAAGTGCGTACGGGCATTATCGTGCTGATCGCATGGAGCTGCGCGGCGTTCGCTCAGGAGGCACGGTGGTCCTACCGCCACGTCGGCCCGAACAACTCGACCGGCGCTCACTTCTGGGCCTGCGCGGTCGGTTCTGGCCAGACAAGCTACTTTGCCGGCTCCGACAGCGTAACGGGGCACGACCTGCGGTTCGTTGTCATCGGTCTGAACGGCGACGGTACCGAACACTGGGTCAACGCCATTGAGTGGGGCGAGGCCGAAGACGTGTGCATCGGCACCGATGGCAACGTCTACGCCTGCGGTCAGCTTCGAGACAGCCTCTCCCACCGTTACTTCGCGGTCGCGTCGTGGACGCAGGCCGGCATCCAGCGCTGGGTCTACTACAACCGCGGCGATTCAACCGACGGGTTCGCCAACGCGCTCTGCCCGCGTCCGGGCGGCGGGGTCTACGCCTGCGGCCGGGCGAGCTATGATTCCGCCTGGGTTCAGTTCACAACGGTTGCGCTCGACTCCGCTGGTGGCCAGGTCTGGCTGGACACTGTCGGCTCGAATCCCGGATACGAGGAAGCTCTTGCCGTCGCCACCGATGAGGCAGGTAACGTGTACGCCGCCGGCCGGACAATGCCGCCGGAATCGACGAGCAACTTCGCCACAGTTCGCAAGCTGTCCAACGACGACATCACCCACTACCAGCGCGTCGTCGTCGCCATCAAAGAAACCATCCGCCTTATGTCCGAAATCGACGCGGCCATTCCGACATGGCCCATTGAGTGAAACAGGCACCCTAGGGCTTGCGCGAGCCGCAAGTCTAGAAGCAAAGGAGCAAGAGATGAATGGACTGTGCTACTGGGAGATACCGTCAACCAACGTCGCGAAGTCGAGCGCGTTCTACGCGAAGCTCTTCAACTGGAAGATGACGCCGTCGGGTAAGGACTACGTGATGTTTCAAGCGAAAAGCGGGCTAGGCGGCGGGATTCAGAAGGTCAAGAAAGCGCCGGGGCAGGGCGTGATGGTCTACGTCGAGGTGAAGGACATCCCGGCCACGCTCGCCAAGGTAGTGAAGCTCGGCGGAAAGGTACTGAAGTCCAAGACCGAGATCGGTAATGACTTGGGCTTCTGGGCGGCGTTCAAAGACCCGGGCGGCTGCTCAGGCGTCGGACTCTGGTCAAAGCGATAGCGGCGAGTGACGCCAGCGGGTGAATTCGGGGGACATGGCAAGTGACTCTTGACACGGCGAAGGTCGTCCCTTAGCACCTCGTTGGGAGGTAGTCGATGGGTAAGAAAGTGATGAGGTCGAAGAGTGGGCGCGCCGCAGGGGCAAAGGGCCAAACGAGAAAGCTCCTTGCCGGCGGCAATCCGCAGATCGCGAAGGCGGAGGGCGACGCCCCGGTGCAGGCGTACATAGCGGCGATGCCCGGCTGGAAGCGTGACGTCGGAAAGTGTCTCGACGCACTCGTCATGCGGCACGTCCCCGACGTCCGAAAGGCCGTGAAGTGGAACTCGCCGTTCTACGGCATCGAGGGCCGGGGCTGGTTTCTGTCGTTCCATGTCTTCACCCACTATGTCAAGGTGACCTTCTTCCGAGGCGCGTCGCTGCGCCCGGCCCCGCCGGGCGGGACGGTGAACAGCAAAGACGCGCGCTGGATCGACCTCTACGAGGACGAGTTCAACGAGGCGCAGTTGGCGACGTGGGTGAAACAGGCGGCCGCGCTGCCCGGCTGGGCGCCGTGAGTGCGTACGGAAACAACCAGCCCCTCGTCATACGGCATGGCGTGGCGGTGTCAGGCTTTGACAGCAAGGTAGGTCGGGGCTAGCATCGGTCTCGTGCGGAGTATGGTTTGCGGCGTCATCCTCTGCGTGGCGGCAGCGTCAGCGTACTACGGCGCGAAGTTCGAGCCGCCGGATGGCTTCATCTATCACGGTTGCGGCTGGGATGGGCATTCGAGCCAGGCGTACTACGATTCGATGTTTCCGCCGGGCCACGATCCACTGATGCTGCAGGTCGTTTCCGACATGCCGGGAACTCGCTGGTTCGACGTCTCGCATCTTGTCCAGTCTCTCACCCGTAACATCGTGCATCCCGACAGCCAGTACATCGAGTTCGGGGTGCACTTCCGTGGCCGCGACACGCTGATGCTCGACTCGGTGTTTGTTTTCACCGACTCGCTCGACCACTACGTCGACACGCTGGCCACGGCCCTGCAGCAGGTGGGCAGGCCCTTTTTCCTGCGGGTCGGGTTCGAATTCAACGGGTACTGGAATCCGTACCGCCCGTTCATCTACCCGCTGGCGTTCCGCAAGTTGGTTACCGATCTCCGGGCGCGCGGCGTGCCCGAGTTCGCCTCGGTCTGGTGCTTCGAACCGGACGCGCAAGCGGACTTCGCCGATTCGACCGCGCAAGGCTGGAAGTGGTATCCCGGGGACGACGTGGTTGATTGGTTCGGACTCGACCCGTTCGATATGGAGCACTTCAACCCGGCCCTGCCCGACACCGAGCGCGGCCAGCTCACTCCCAAGGGCCGGACCGAGGCGTTTCTTCACTTCGCCGAGGAGCGGCAGAAGCCGGTCTACCTGAATGAGTTGTCGGCCCGGAACGTCTTCGTCGTCCCGGATTCGCTCGACCCGCAGGGCGACTCCGGCCGGGCCGACTGGTACTACTGGTTCGGCCCATTCTTCCAGTTCGTGGCCAACCATCCGGATATCAAGGGCTGGAACTATATCAATCTGGACTGGACGCGATACCAGACGTACCAGACCTGGGGCGATGCACGGCTGGAGATCAATGCCGAGATCAGGACTCGGTGGGTCGATTCGCTCATGTCTCCACGGTTCCTCAACGCGGGCTACGACATAACTGCGGGCGTGACCGAGGCAGCCGAACCAGGACTGCCCATGCGCGGGCCCGCTTCGTCCGTGGTTCAGGGAGTGCTGTTCGTTCCGGCGGCCACGAGTACGAGTTGCCTGCTTGATGCCATGGGACGCAAGGTCATGGTGCTGCGAGCCGGCGCGAACGACATAACCCGGCTGCGCCCGGGTGTGTACTTTTTCCGGGAGCGGCTGTCGGTAGGCGGTGAGTGGTCGGCAGTCAGCGTCCGCAAGGTGATCGTGACAAGATAGGAGGAGAACGTGAGAGGAATCACACTCGTACTGGCCTGGCTGTTGCTCGCTGCAGCATCAGTGAACGCCGATTCGCTCAACTGCCGGCTGGTCGGCAACTACGACTATCCGACTGGCTTTCCCATCGACGTTGCACTCGCGGATACGTGTGTGTACATCGCGTGGGCCGAGGGTGGCCTGCGTATAGTCAGCGTCGCCGACCCGCACAGTCCGTACGAACTCGGGGTTTTTGCCGCGGCGACTATCGCCATCGACGTCGCGGTTCAGGACAGCTTCGTCTACGTCGCGAACCACAGCAACGGCATCTACGTCGTCAACGTCGCCGACCCGCGCAACCCGACCGAGGTCGGGCACGTTGGCACTGCCGGCATCGCCGCACGGGTAGCGGTAAAAGACACGCTGCTCTATGTGGCGGACCGCAACGCGGGCCTGCGAGTCTTCAGCGTGGCGAACCCGGCCAGCCCGTCGGAAATCGGACACTGCGACACGGTCGGTATCGTCAACGACGTCGCTGTCGCCGGCGACTTCGCCTACCTCGTATCGGGTATGGACAACGACATCTGGGTCGTCAACGTCGCCGATCCGTCGAGTCCGCAGCCGGTTGGCCGCTGCCCGCTGCCGAACGGTGGCGAGGCGGTGGCCATCTCGGGCGGCTACGCCTATGTCGCGGGCAGTGACTTGTATGTGGGAGTTCGGGGGACACGGTAAATGATTATTGACACGGCCCAAGTCATTTTGGAT
>CAZAKP010000168.1:0-5956 GCA_964485845.1 uncultured bacterium
AATCTCTTTGGTGACTCGGTGTCTTCTTGGTAAAGCCCGACCTCGGATTGACTAGAATCGGACTGAGCCGAATGGAGCGGGCGTGAAAGTGAGGACCATCACGAGCACCGCGGCCGCGATCAGGCGCCAGTCCAGCCGGTTGAGCGGAGTCAGGTCGTCGAGCGGCGGCGGGTGCCTCAGGCCGAGCACAATCACGAGCATCGCCCAGAAAGGCCAGCCCAGCCACAAGAAACCCAGGAGCGCGAGCGCGGCGATGACAATCCAGCTCAGCTTCTGCCACCGCCGGCCGAACACCGCATAGGCGACGTGTCCGCCATCGAGCTGGCCAATCGGCAGCAGGTTGAGCGCGGTCACGAACAATCCGAGCCAGCCGGCGAACGCGGCCGGGTGCAGCATCAGGTCCATGCCCGGACCGAGCCTGGGGTGCACCAGTTCGGACATCAGCCAGAAGATGAGCGGCGACCCAAGCCGGATGCCCTGCGACGCGCCCACCGCAACCGGCTTGGAAAGCAGCAAGCCGATGAAGCTCACCGGAATGGCGACAAGGAACCCGACCAGCGGGCCCGACACGCCAACCCGCACCAACGCGCTCTTGGTCGGCACCGGCGACTCAATCCGGATGAATGCGCCCATCGTGCCCGTCATCGGGTGCGGGACCGGGAGAAAATAGGGCGGCGTCGCCTCAACACCCAGACGCCGGGCAGTAAGGAAGTGCGCCAGTTCGTGGCTGCCCAGAACGAGGATGATGCTCAGAGAAAATGGCCAACCGAGCAGGAGCAGGTCGAGCGGGTGCTTGAGCGGGTTGCCGCCGCGGTTTACCGAGCCGACGAGCAGGGTCGTACCGATGGTCAAAATGAGCAGGAGCACGTTCACCCACAGCCTTCGTTTGCGCTTCGGCGGCGCATAGCCATACGTCACTACGTGCCCGTCCGGAGTCTTCTCGAAGTAGGCGATGTTGCCCGCCTGCTTGAACACCTCCTTGAGCGCGGCGAGGTTCTCGGGGACGGGGTCGTGGATGCGTCCGATAATGCGGTTGCCGGTGATACCCTCGATTTGCATGAACCGGCTCAATTGGTCGAGGGAGAATCCTGGTAGGCTCTCAGCCGACATGACTATTAGACAACGGACTCAGGCGCAAGGACTCAGCCAGCCTCGGGGGAGCAATCACTTGGTCCCTCGATTCATGGGTCCCTTGATCCCTTGTCTCCCTCAGCAGATTCTCGGCAACTGCTCGCCTTCGAGCATTATCAGCGGCCGGAGTGAGCCCAGCCGGGTCTTGAGCCACACGCCCTCCCGTCCCTTCACGACTTCACCAATGCTCGCGGCCTGCTTTCCCAGCCGGTGCCCGCGCATCTTCGCAAGCAGCCCTTCCTCTACCTTCTTGTCAGCAACCACAACCACCTTGCCTTCGTTCGCCATGTAAAGCGGGCTCAGGCCCAGCAGCTCGGCGACGCCGTGAACGTGCCTCGAAATCGGCAGGGCCGCCTCCTCAATCACAAACCCAAGCCCGGTTGCCTCGGCAAACTCATTCAAGGTCGTCGCCAATCCGCCCCGGGTCGGGTCACGCATCAACCTGATACCCGACCCCGCGAGCAACGGCAGAATGAGACCGTCGAGCGCCGCGCAATCGCTCACGGCCTTCCCTTTGAAGCGATATGCTCCCCGCGCGACCGCAATCGCTGCCTCGTGCTCGCCGATCGGACCGTTGATGATGATTCTGTCACCGGGCTTCACCTGCTCAGGGCCGAGCTGCACACCCGGCAGCAGCTCACCAATCCCGGTTGTGTTGACGTAGAGCTCATCCGACTCTCCCCGCTCAATCACCTTGGTGTCGCCGGTTACTACCTGCACCGCGGCTTTACTGCACTCGGCCGCGATCGAACGGCAGATGGTCTCGAGATTTACGACCTCCAGTCCCTCACGGATGACGAATGCGAGCGACACGTAGCGCGGCTTCGCGCCCATCACCGCCAGGTCGTTGACCGTGCCGCAGACCGCCAGCTTACCGATGTTGCCTCCCGGGAAGAACAGTGGCTGCACGACATACGAGTCGGTGGTCATGGCAATCTTCTGTGGGACTGCCACGGCTTTCCGCCGAGGAAAACCGTGGCTGTACCCATTCGGCCCCATCTTCGCGCCACATGCCGGCAGAATGGCCGCATCGGCCAACTTCCTAAGCGCCGGACTGCCGAAGTGCTTCACGAACAGGTTCTTTATCAACCGGTGCATCTTCCTACCCCCGGCTCCGTGTCCCATCACGATTCTCGGGTCGACGATATCACCGATAGTCCCGGGCGGATTCCACTCTGGGTCCGGTCGCTTTACCCTTAGTCCTTTGTCCTTCGTCATTGGCGTCCTACACCCGTTCATACCTGTAATATGCAGCGCACGCGCCCTCGGTCGACACCATGCACGGCCCGACCGGCGATTCCGGCGTGCACTTCTTCGCGAACAGCCTGCACTCCGGCGGTACGATGACACCCAGCATTACGTCCCCGCACCGACACGCGGAACGATGAACGATGGACGATGAACGATGAACGATCGGGAAGCGCTTGCGCGCCTCGAACTCGCGAAACCCTTTCCGAAACCCAAGCCCGCTGCCGCGTATCGTGCCGAGCCCACGCCACTCCGCATCGCATGGCTCGAACACGGTCTCCATCACCTGCTGCGCCGTCACATTGCCCTCCGGTTTCACGCTCCGCGTGTATTGAATCTCCACCTTCGGGAAGCTCATCATCTGCTCGAGCAGCATGTAGATGCCCTGCAGGATGTCGAGCGCCTCGAAGCCGACCACGCAGCTTGGCAGCCGGTACTTGTCGCGCAGGAATTCATACGGTCTGGTGCCGATGATGGTTGAGACATGCCCGGGCAGAATGAACCCATCCACGCACACTCGCTTCGACGAGGCGATTGCGTCAAGCGCGCGGGGGATGGTCTTGAACATCGGCAACACGCAAAAGTTCGATATCTTCTTCTCCTGCGCCGCGAGCACGGTCGCGGCCACGGTCGGCGCGGTCGTCTCAAACCCGACGCCGAGGAACACGAAGCTCCGTTCCGGCTCTGCCTGCGCCAGCTTCAGCGTGTCGAGCGCCGAGTAGACCACGCGGACGGCCGCGCCCTTCGCCTTCTCCTGTTCGAGCGATGTCCGTGTCCCCGGCACCCGCATCATGTCGCCGAAAGTAACGACGGTCACGCCTGGCTCGCCCGCGACGCTGATGGCGGCGTCAATCTCTCCCTGCGCGGTCACGCAGACCGGGCAGCCCGGCCCGGAAAGCAGCCGCAGCCGCGGGTCCACGGCGCGCCGGATGCCGCAACTGGATATTGCCATCGTGTGGGTTCCACAGACTTCCATCAGGTTGATTGTCTTTCGGGTCCGGCAAAGCTCGGCCACAAGGTTGTTCACCTTGCCGAGGAGAGCGCGCCCCATCACATCCTCATCCGGCTTACTCGTCGACCTACGCTGCTCAACTCTCACTGCTTGATTCTATCCCCACGCCGTTGTAGGTCAACGAACCCGGCGCTTCATTGCGTCCTCGTCTTCGAGATTAGCGGTCGACGCGCTCGCCAACCCCATAAAGAAACATGCGACTGTCTCTTTCAGCCCATCAGCCGCGTACACCAACTTGAGGGCAAGCAGCCGATACCGAGCGAGGTTTGGGGAAGTCGCAGAGGGCTACGAGCCGGTTTCCTCTGTATGCGAAGCCAGAGGTCGGTCAGGGATTTGGTCGCGCACCAGCGCTCGATGTAAGCCGTGTCGAGACGGCCTTTCTGTACCGCGGCGACTCCCCCGGCGTCGAAGTAGTGCTTGTCAATACCGGACAGGCGATGCCAATCGAGCTTGGTAATAATCACGTCTTCGGCCGCGGGCAGGAACATCTCTGTCCCGAGCAGGCTCACCCGGACCCGCCGCGCGAAGGCGCTGCGGTCGTATTCGCCGCCCTTGAGCATCCGGAAGTCAACCTTCAGCCCGGTTTCTTCGTGGATGGCGTTGAACATGCTTCCTTCTCGCAGGTCGGCTTTGATGGATTCAACGTCAACCGAGAAGCTTGGTTCCAACGCCGCCTTGATGCGAACAATGTCGGTGGGCGCGAGGAGTATAACGACATCGATGTCGTGGGTAGTGCGCGGCTCGCCGTAATAGGGACTGCGACTGCACCTGTCAGCATATACGGCAGGTTGAGCCGGTTCAGGGTCCCGGCAATCTGCGTCAGCGCTGTCTCGAGTTCGCCCACGTACGCCGTTCTCTCAGCCTGGCTCTGACATCCTGTTCTGAAATGCCCGGTGTTCCGTTACGGACGGCGTCGGCCGCAATTCGCCATGCCGTGCTGGTCATGTCAAGCGCCAGCCGCAGCCGCTGCTCGCCGGTCATGCGCCGATATATCTGAACCCGGCGCTGGTCGAGCGGCTCCGCGTAGCGCCCAACGCCGTCCGATGATGGATCAGACATCGGGACAATTATCAGGCTGAACTAGGGAGAATCAAGCAAAGGGAAAAGGTCTTGCGGCGTGATGGACAATGTGAGGATCGTGAACCCGCGAAACCGTGGTCCGTGGCTATCTCAAAGTGGCAATCTCGGCAACTGTAGACCGAACGCGTCTGCGGGCAACCTCCGGCGGCTTGAGGAACGATGTACGGCGCAGCTACGCGCCGTCAGGAATCTTGAACTGAGGAATCCGGCTTGCGAACTGCCCGGCTTCCGGGACTGCCTTCAAGTGCGTAAGGTCCGGCTTCCTGCCGCTGTCTTCGGCCGGCGGAGGAACGACAGGCTCCGCGGCTGGGACCGGGGGCTGTTTTTCGGGCGGCGCGTCTTGCTGCACGGGCGCGGGCGCGTCCAGCGCCAGCGGACCGAGTTTCCTTATCCGCTCGGTGAAGGCCGTGACCGCGTTCGCGAATATCTGTCCCTCGGAGGCCGACACCCAGTGGAGCTCCAGCCGCTCGGGCTCGATGCCGAGTCCGGCCAGAAGCCCCTTAAGCAGGTCGATGCGCTTCTCGGCCTTGTAGTTACCCGAGACGTAGTGGCAGTCGCCGGGATGGCAGCCGCCGATGAAGATACCATCCGCGCCTTCCTTGAAGGCCTTGAGGATGAACTGCGGGTCAATCCGCCCCGAGCACATCACGCGAATCAGGCGCAGGTTCGGCGGGTATTTCATGCGCGAGGTGCCGGCGAGGTCCGCGCCGGCGTAGCAGCACCAGTTGCAGGCAAAGCCGATGATCGTCGGATTAAACTCGGCCATCTACGCCTCCACCTTCTCCTTCACGGGTTCCTGCATTGCTCCCTCCTCACTGCTCCCTGCCCGCTCCAGCAAGGCTTCAAGCTGCGCGTCAATCTGGGCGCTGGTGAAGTGCTTCAGGGTGATGGCCGCGGACGGGCAGGCCGAGGGACAGACCCCGCAGCCCTTGCAGAGAATCTGGTTCACGGTCATCGTGTGCTTGTGCTCGTCGTAAATCAGCGCCTGGTACGGACAGAGCGCCTCGCAGATGTGGCAGGAGGAGCAAACATCCTCGTTGATGTCCGCGACAATCGGGTCCACCTTCACCTTGCCCCTGTTCAGGAGGGCAATGGCCGATGACGCCGCGCCCTTGGCCTGCGCCACCGTGTCCGGAATGTCTTTCGGCCCCTGGGCGCAGCCCGCGAGGTACACGCCGTCGATGTTCGTGTCCACCGGCCTGAGCTTGGGGTGGGCTTCGAGGAAGAAGCGGTCGCTCGAAAGCGAGAGCTTGAGGGTCTGGGCGAGTTCCCGGTATCCTTCGCTCGGCACCAGCCCGACCCCGAGCACGACCATGTCGGTTTCGTGCTCGATGACTTTGCCGAGCAGGGTGTCGTCGACGCGCACCACGAGCTTGCCCTTGCGCCGGAATATCTCGGAAGGCTTCCCGCGCTTGAACCGCACGCCCTCTTCGCGCACCCGGTCGTAGAACTCCTCGAATCCCTTGCCGTACGCACGGATGTCCA
>CAZAKP010000169.1:0-5944 GCA_964485845.1 uncultured bacterium
AGACCCGCACCGTGACCGACCGCGGCTACTACTTCGACTACGACGCGATGCTCAAACGCTACGACAAGGACTTCCAGACGCCGACCACGCCGGCCGTGTCGCTCTTCTGGGCGCTCGACCTCGAGCTCGACCACATCGTGAAGGAAGGAATGCAGAACCGCTACCAGCGCCACCTTGAGATGGCCAAGTTCACCCGCGAGTGGGCGAACAAATACTTCAAGGTGTTCCCCGAGCCCGGTTACGAATCGGTTACGCTGACCACGGTTGCCAACACCCGTAACATCGTCGTCAAGGACCTGAACGGCGAACTGGGCAAGCGCGGGATGCAGATATCGAACGGCTACGGCGACATCAAGGAAAAGACCTTCCGTATCGCGCACATGGGCGACCTCACAATGGCGGACATGAAGGAAGTCACGTCGGCCATCGTGGATGTGCTCAAGTTGTAGCACTACGGCCGGCTTAACGCTGCTGACGCCTCGCGGCCGTCACCCGGCCGCGGGGCGTCAGGCCTTTCCATCAGGAAGTCACCGGTGAGGAGCAGTCCGACGCTCCTTGTGTCGCTGTTGCTCCTCGGCATCGGGGCCGCGGGCGGGTCCGCGTTCGAGCCCTATCCGGACGCCTCGGTCATCCGGTTCGCCAACGGTCTCTCGATCGACGCCCGCGTCGCTCCGCTTCCCGCACCCGGCTCGCGTCTCGAAGCCGGAACATCCTGGTTGATTCATGTCGCCGGCCCGGTGCGACAGGAATGGCTGAAGGACCTGAGGCGGCTCGGCGTCGACCCGGTCTGCTATCTCGCATACCAGACATTGGTGTGCCGGCCCTGGCGCGACGTGCCGGCAGGCGAGGTCAGAAAACTCGACTTCGTCGACTGGCTCGGCCCGTTGCCAGCAGCAGCCAAACTCGCACCCGAACTCACGGTTCCTCTTGAAAACGGGGACAGTCCCGGGGAGGGGACACGTCCACGGAGCGACACGACGAACGTGTCGCGGATGTGTCCCCAGCGCGAGAACGCGCGGTACAGTCCCCGTTTTCCTGATTCCGGCTCCTCCCTCCTCCCTCCTCCCTCCTCCTTCTTCGTCCTCTCCGTCTGGCCCGGCTGCGACCCGTACGCGGTCGCCGCGGCGATAACCACAGCCGGCGGAGAAGTCGACAAGGTCGCGGGGCGCTCGGTCATCTTCCGGCTTGATGCCTCGCGCATCGCCGCCCTGGCCGAACTGGACGCGGTCGCGTGGATTCAGGAATGCTCGCCGGTGAGGGACTACAACAGCGACGTTCAATGGGTGATGCAGATTGGCTGGCGCCCCGAGCAGCCGGACGAACTCACCGGCCACCGCATCTGGCAGCAGGGCATCCGCGGCCAGAACATGGTCGTCGGCCTGTTCGACACGGGAATCACAACTGAGCACGACATGTTCATCGACCCGGTTGTGCCGCTGAACCGAGCCGGGCTCTATCCGCTGCACCGCAAGTTCGTGGCCTACAAGCTCTATGAGGGCGCCGCCTTCGGTGACGCAGGCGACTATCACGGAACCCTCGTCGCCGGCACCCTGTGCGGCAATGATTCCGTCGCCGGAAACACCTCCAAGCTCGATGGAGTGGCCCCGGACTGCCGCCTGTACTTCGTGGACGATGGCGACGCGTTCGGTTTCCACGTGTCGGGTCCGGACCTGACCGCGCTTTTGGACTCGGTCCGGCTGAGCCGGGGCGTAAGCCAGCCGGTCCGCCAGGTCTCGGGCTCGTTCGGCAACGAAGAAAGCCTCAGCTACTACCGGCTGCAGGAATCCTCGGTCGACGAGGTCTGCTGGAAAGACAAGCGGTTCCTGGTCATCTGGGCCGCGGCGAACCGCCGGGGACCCGATTACAACATCGGCCACCCCGCGGCAGCCAAGAACATTCTAACCGTCGGCGCCTGCGGCAACGGCACGCTCTCCGACAGCGTGTGGTTCGAGTCGTCGCGCGGACCGTGCCGTGACGAGAGGATAAAACCCAACATCCTCGCTCCCGGCGTGGAGGTCGCGACCGCCGATGGCGGGGCGCCTCACTCCTACGTTTCGGCCAGCGGCACCAGTATCTCGGCGCCGGCCGCGAGCGGCGCCCTGATGCTGCTGCGCCAGTACCTCGCCGAAGGCTGGTATCCAACCGGGACGCCCGATTCCGCGCACGGCATCCACGAACTCAGCTCGGCGTTGATGCGCGCCATGGCCATCGCGGCAACCGACTCGAATGTCGGTGACGAATACATGCCCAACAACGCCGCCGGCTGGGGCCGGCTCGACCTGTCGACCATCATGCACTTCGCCGACGATTCGAGCGGACTGGCGTTCCTCGACGAGACGACCGGCGTCGCCACCGGGAGTGACACCACCTTCGAGTTCGAGGTCACCGGCCGCGCGCCCATCCACGTCGTCCTCGCGTGGACCGACACTGCCGCCGCGCCCGGGGCAGCGATTGCCATCGTCAACGACCTGGACCTGGACCTGGCGAGCCCGGACGGCAATCACTACCATGGCAATCAGTTCTACAACGGCTGGTCACACGTGAACCCCACGGGTTGGGACAGCCGCAATGTTGAGGAAGTCTGTCTCGTCCCCCACCCCCTGAGCGGACGCTGGACTGCGCGGGTAATCGGCCGCAATGTCTTTACGGCACGTCAGCCGTTCGCGGTCGCGGTGCGGGGCGGAATCGCCGGCATGGTGCCCGCCGTTGCCGAAGGGGCCTGTCCCCGAACGGGAACTGTCCGGAAGACCTCCTTCGGGTTGCCCTTCCGGCCGGGATGTCAGGTGGCGGTCTTCGCTGTTGACGGCAGTCGGGCTTTCAGCGGCAGGATGGCGGCAACAGGCCTGTCACCCGCTCTCAACCTGGGGCCGGGCGTTTACCTCTACCGGCTGACGTCGGGCAGCGCAATGCTGGAAACCGGCAAGTTGATCATCACGCGCTAGCGCGTGATGGCGAGGAATCAAGGGGTCAAGGAATCAAGGATTCCAGTGGCCGCGTTCTGCACTCGAATCCTGGAATCCTGGAGTCCTTGAATCCTCTTCGCACTAGACCAGCCCCGGCACCCACTTGGTATTGATGGCCACTTCGCGGTTCCAGAGCACCCCGGCCACTTTTACACCGGCAATCTGGTCAAGATAGGCCACAGTGTCAAGCAGCTTCCCGATACCCCAGACGTCGGCTTCGACCTGCACGTACCGCTCGCGATAGGTCTTGCCGCCGAAGACCACGCTCAATCCCGCCTCGGCTATCAGGCTGCTCAGCCGGTCGGGCCGGTGACCGGTCTCAACGAGGAAGTGGAAGTGGCCGAAGTTCTCGACCGCTGACCAGTTCAGCTCCGGCAGGACGCGCAGCACGCCGGTGCGGTTCGTATCGCTCCACAGCAGCCGGTCGAGCTTGGCGCGCACCCAGGTCTGGGGCCGCTCCATCGCCGTACCCACCTCGGCAATCCGCGACTCCGGCTGCTCAATCAGGTAGCGCACGAGTTCCTTCTCATCCCTGGACAGCGGCAGCGCAACCGGGAAAGAGTAGTCGGCGACGCGGTAGACCTCGTGGTACTCGATGCCCGGCGCGTTGCGGATGAAGTCGGCCTCCTTGTCGAAATCCCGCGAATAGAAAAGCACGGCCACGTTCGGGCCTGCCCGGTCAGGCAGACTCGCGTTCAGCACGATTTCGCTCACGAACGGCAGCCTGGCAACGAGCGCGTTGGCCAGGCCGAGGCCGCTCTTCGCGTTCGCGAGCACCGCCGCCCAGACCCACTCGCCGCCGAGCAGCGGCGGAACCACGAGCGTCGTCTTGAACGCGCGGATGACGCCGAGCGAACGAAGCCGCTGCAACCGGTCGGCGTAGTCGGCCGGCTTCAGTCCTGCCGCCGTCACCTCCGCATCGTTCGGGAACCAGCCCCTTACCTCGGCCAGCCTCAGCGCCGCCACATCGCTCTTCTCAAGAATCACCGCGCCTCCTGTCCTCGTCCGCTATTCGACATTCGGAATTCGTCATTCCCCCGGCCGCATCCTCACCCTCGCTTCGCTCTCCCTCTCCTCCGCAAGGAGAGGGATGGGGTGAGAAGTATCCCGAACTTCGTCATTCGTCATTCGTACTTCGCACTTTCCTCAGTACGACCCTCTTCTCGACAACACCGCCCGCGGTGTCTTCAGGATGATCTTCAGGTCCTCCCAGAAGGTCCACTCCTGCACATAGCTCGTATCCATCTGCACCCGCGATTCGTAGCTCGTATCATTGCGGCCCGATACCTGCCAGCGGCCGGTGGCACCCGGCGGCACCCGGAACATCACCAGCGAATGCTCCTTGTAGTACTTCACTTCGTCATCAACAATCGGCCGCGGCCCGACAAAGCTCATCTGGCCGGCCAGGATGTTAAAGAACTGCGGCAGCTCGTCGATGCTGAGCCTGCGCAGAAACCGGCCGATTCGGGTCACCCGCGGGTCGTTCCTCAGCTTGAACCTCTCCTCGAATTCCTTCCTCAGAGCCGGGTCCGAATCAAGCAGCTCCTTCAGCCGTCGGTCCGCGTCGCGGTGCATGGTCCGGAACTTGAGTATCCGGAGCTCGCACATGTTCCTGCCCAGCCGCCGGTGGCGGTAGAAGACCGGGCCCGGGCTGTCGAGCTTGATGACAATGCTCGTGACGAGGTAGACCGGGCTCAAAATGATGATGACGAGCACCGAAAGCACCAGGTCCACGACGCGCTTCAGCCTCCGGCCTACGCCGGAGAGCGAATAGGCGGCAATCGGCCGCGGGTGGGGCCCGAACAGGTACGTGCTCATCTTGAACGAAGGGACGCCGATGAAGTCCACGAAGTAGCCGCTGGAAAGCCCGGCCACAATATGCTCGGTCCGGGGATTCGAACTATCGACGATGATTGTGTCGTATTTCGCAACGTGTCCCCGGTCGTCCGAATTCGCCTCAAGCCAGCCCGGCAGGTCCTCGAGGGTGATGACCTCCGAACACTCAAACCCCCACCAGCGCAAAAGCCTTGTCTTCGTGAAGTGCAGGTCGGTCACGAGCAGCACGGGCTGGCGGGTGACGTAGCGCAGAGAGAGACCGATAATCGGCGCGAACGCGTTCAGGTACAGCCAGAGCGCCAGCCAGAATTTCACGGTCACCGGCTCGCACCAGGGCCAGAGCCCGTGCAGAATGCTGTAGCCGGCGTAGGCCATACCGAACGCGGCCTGGGTCCGGAGCGTCAGCCCGAAGTTGGCCCGTGCGGTTGATTCGAACTCGCCGGCGATGTAGCTCGCGGCCACGAGGATAATCCAGACCGCGACGACCGTGGTCAGCGCCACCGAGTCCGGCACGAACGTGTTCCGAAGCAGGACGATGACGAAAAACAGGAACAGCAGTTCCATGACCACGAGTACGGAACCGTTGTTCCTGAGGCTTATTCTCATCTAGCGGGTCTCACGGCAGTTTATCGAGAGCACCCGGCCAGTCAAGCGCGCCAAGCGCAGGGACATGACGGGAAAACGTGGACTGCACCACACCAACTCGTTCATCGTTCCGCGTTCATCGTTCACCGTTCCCGAGGGACTGTCCCCGTTTTCGCTCCCCGGGCGGCCCTTCCGGTTTCTCCCCCTTTTCGCTCCCCAGGACGTGTCTCCTCGGGACTCGCAAGCGGCCTGTCCGACTGCGCCCGTTTTCGCCCCCGCGGCAGCGGCAGCCACAGCGCTGGTCCCTGTCCAAGTCGCCTTCGGAGTCCCTTCGCGAACCGCCGCGCAGACCGCCTTCGCAACCACATCGGCGGTCGCCTGAGATATGTCCGCGCGTTTCATCTCAGCCCTTGCCCTCTTCTCCTCCTCTGCTCTTGCCCTTGCCTCTCCTTCTCCCCTCGCCTCTGCCTTTACCTTCACTTTCCCCTCCACCTCTCCTCGCCCAGCCCGACTGGAGTGAGGCGGCTACTCCCGGTTTCAATCCCGGGTTCACTCTACGA
>CAZAKP010000170.1:0-5847 GCA_964485845.1 uncultured bacterium
CACAGACTTCCGCTGGCGCTAATTGCGCTGATAATCACAATCTCGGTCGGCTGCAAAGAGCCAGTCGGCCTTCCGGGGAACAGAGTCCGTACGGCGACGGTGGCGGTAGAATCCTGCTACGTCGCGAGCGATGACACGCTATTGTCTGGGCACGTCGATTGGTACAAGGGTCTTTCGAAGATCTGGGATCGCTACTCTCTGATCTTCGGTACGATCACGCGCGGCTACTACTACTACTCATCTGGACAACCGAACCGGGCCTACCCGCGCCAGAACGGCTTCTGTCATTTCTACGTGCCCGACTTCACACCCAAAGACGGTACGGTGCTTGCGTGTACGCTGTACTACTACCAGGCCGCGCACAACGGAAATGCGGACTTGGTTGTCAAGTGGCTGCCGATTCTTGATTGGCCCATCTATGATGTCGACAGTCTGTTTTGGCTCATATGGAGCAGCACTGATGTCGTCGCGACTGACACGTACCACGCGGGCGACAACACGTGGTACAAAGTCCCGCTCAACTCCGCGGGATGCATGGACATACTCGCGTGCAGAGGAGGTGGCTTTGTCACGGGGTGGGTCTACCCCGACTCGACCAACGACACGTACGCCGACGTTTCCGGTGTAGGAGCCAACGCGCCATACATAAGGGTCTGGTACGAGGAGGAGTGAGCCTGTCACTTCGGAGCGGTCTGCGCGCGGATGGGAGAGATGTCCGTCCGCGGATCCTCGGGCTCGTCCGGGGTCGTTGACCGGGAGTTGCCGCGAGCAGCGCATGCCGTCGCAGGTGGACATTCCGAAGAGTCCGGTCTATCATGTTGCGAGGAACGCGATGACCGCTTCTGCATTCCGTTCACTCGTGCTTGGGCTTGTGCTAACTCATTGGAGGTATCGATGAGAACATCAGTCGTGACACTCTGTTTGAGTCTGCTGCTGGCCGGCGTCGTGCCGGCTGCAGATTCGTTGAATGTTCGGTTGATCGGTCGCTGGGACAGCCTGCCGGACTACCAGTCACTCGGAGTGGCCGTGCAAGGAATCCACGCGTTCGTCGCGGACAATACCAGTGGACTGCGCGTCATCTCGATAGCTGACACGGTGCATCCAGTCGAGGTCGGGTACTATGACACGCCCGGGCACGCTCGCGAGGTGACGGTCGTGGACAGCCTCGCGTATGTCTCGGACGGCGATTCGGGGTTACAGGTCATCTCCGTTGCTGACCCATCGCACCCTTTCAAGGTAGGGCAATGCCCCACGGTCGCCTTCGCCTGGGATGTTGTCGTGAATGGGGGCCAAGCCTACGTCGCGGATGACAGCGGTCTGAGCGTCATCTCCGTTGCTGACCCAGCTCACCCATCGGAGATCGGACGCTACGACAATCGCTACGGGGCTTCCGGTGTGGCCGTTGCCGGGGACTACGCGTACATCGTAAACAGCGAAGGTCTGTGGGTCGTTTCAATATCCGACCCGACACAGCCCAATTGGGTCGGCCGCTACATCACGTCAGCTCTGGGCGTGGCCGTCCAGGGTAGCTACGCCTACGTTGCCGCCAGCGCCGCCGGGTTGCGGGTGGTCTCAATCGCGGACCCGACGAATCCGGTTGAGGTCGGATGCCTGGTCGATACGAACAACTCCGCCGTACGCCTGACAGTGAGCGGCAACTATGTCTATGTCGTGCGTGGTATTGCCCCCGGTGCCTACGGTCTGCGGGTCATCTCGGTCGCGGACCCCGCGAATCCGGTTGTGGTCGGGTACCACTACCTTGGCCGCAACTGCGTGGCCTTGAGTGGAGGCTATGCGTATGTCTGCAACTCATATTCGTTCGGAATACTCCAGTTCTATGGCGGAGGCGTGGAGGAAGGCTTTACGCAACAAGCAGCAAGCGTCAAGCCCAGACCGACGGTCGTGCGCGGAGTGCTGAACCTGCCGCGGGACCGGCTTGGGACACGATCCGAATTGGCAGACAATTCGGTCATGTCCCGCACCGCACTGCTCGACATCAGTGGACGCACGGCACTTGAATTGCATCCGGGAGCGAATGATGTGAGCCGGCTTGCGCCAGGAGTGTACTTCGTCCGAACAGAGCCGACAGCCGTCAGCCTACAGCCGTTGGCCGTCACCAAGGTTATCGTTGCGAGATAGGGGGAGAATATGAGAACGCTGGTAGTTGCGTTATGTTTTGGCCTGCTGCTGGCCGGGTATGCGTGGGCTGACTCGCTCAACGTCAGGCGGGTAGGCCAGTGTGGCACACCTTCAACGGCACGGGGTCTCGCGGTCGTAGGGGACTATGCCTACATCGCTTGCCACCTCGCAGGGCTCAGGGTGATCTCGGTGGCCGACCCGGAGCATCCGTCTGAGGTGGGCTACCTGGGCAACCTGCGTGCAGCAGCGACCATTGCCGCAAACGGGAGCTACGTCTATGTCGGGACAAGCGCGTACGGACTGAAGATTGTCTCGGTTACCGACCCGCAGCACCCGGTCGAGGTCGGCAGCATCAAGACGCCGATCGAGCCGGCCGGCCTGTTCGCAGAAGAAGGCTACGTCTACGTCGCTGACTACGACTCTGGCTTGCGAATCATCTCGGTTTCCGACCCGGCAAACCCGGTCGAGGTCGGGCACTGCAGCACGCCGGGCTCCTGCCAATGCGTGGCTGTGGTCGGGGACTATGCGTACGCGGGGGACAGCGATTCCGGCTTGGCGGTCGTTTCCGTAGCTGACCGGGCTCATCCGACTGAAATAGGGCACTGCGCCACGCTTGGTGGCGCCGTGGGCGTGGCCGTTGCTGGAAGCCATGCTTACGTTGCCAGCTATATGGGTGGGTTTCGAGTCGTTTCAATCAGCGACCCGAGTCACCCGAGTGAGGTGGGCAACAGCGGGCCCGGTCTTGCCAATGCCGTGGACGTGAATGGGGACAAGGCTTACGTCGGCGCGGACTTTGGTGGATTGCGGGTCATCTCGGTTGCCGACCCGCCCAATCCGGCGGAGGTGGGGTACTACAGCCTGCCCGAAGGTGTCTCCGGGGTGGTTGCTGCCGGAGAGTACATCTACTTGGCGAACAGCTTTGATGGTCTGCAGATACTACAGTATTTCGAGAGCGGTATTGAGGAGAGCCACCAGCCGCTAGCCCAAAGCCGTAAGCTCGCGGCAACGGTCATTCGGAATCTGCCTGCCGGTGCGGTCGCCTTCGATGCGATGGGACGAAGGGTTGTGAATCTGACGCCTGGCATCTACTTCATGTGGGAGGAGCCACTGGCCTCAAGCTCAAAGCCTCAGGCCGTTCGCAAAGTCGTGGTGACGAGGTAGCGATGAGGGGCGAATTCTGCCCGGAGCCGTTGGCGTAGACTACGCCCTTGCGCCCTACGGCCGGCTCGGGTCCTCCCACCGCATCGCCATCGCCTACGGAGCCTCGCCCGTGGCGGAAGATGAATTCGAGGAGGAGTAACAGACTCGCAGGGAATTGAGGGTAAGCAGACAGATGTCCGTCAATGACTGAAACAGTCCGAAGCAAGGAGGACATATGTCCCACAGACTCCCTTTGGCGCTAATTGCGCTGATAATCACCATCTCGGTCGGCTGCAGAGAGCCGGTCGGCCTTCCGAGCAGAGACGTGCGTGTCGCGACATCCCGCCCGGTGTCGTGCTACCCCGCCGCCAACATAGAGACCGGACACATCGACTGGTACAAGGGCGTGGACAGAATCTGGGACAGCTACTCATGGTCCTGGGCGAGTCCAATTACGCGCGCTTACTACTGCTATCCCGGTGATCCGGACCGGGCCTACCCGCGCAAGAACGGCTACTGCATCTTCACGGTGCCGCACTTCGTGGATGGGAGCGGGAATCCTGCAACCTGTGTGTGCACGCTCTACTACTATCAGACCGGGCACTCCGGCTCCGCGAGTCTCGAGGTCAACACTTGGGAGCAGTCGGTCGGTGCGACCTGGCCTCCAGGCTCGCAGACGGACTGCAACTACTACTTCTGGGCTATCTGGAACAGCAGCGATGTCATAGCGACGGACAGTACACATGCGGCAGACAGTTGCTGGTGCGGAATTCCGCTCGACAGTCCAGCTTGTGTCGCCATCGCAGAAACGGCCTACGCGTATCCGAATGGAGACGGGCTTTTCCGCACGGGTTGGGTTTACCGTGACTCGGTGGACGGCACATACACGGATGTAGCCGGCTACGACTACGTCCACCCGCCGTTCATCAGAGTTTGGTACGACGACGGCGAGTGACGGGACCCAAGTGCTCCACGGGCGGGCGCCTTACCGGTGCCCGCCCGTGGGTATGCTGATTCGGTTGCAGGTTGACAAGATGAGCGGTTGGATTAACATTCAGCCGAGAAGAACCGAATGTGTGTCGGCCCCAAGTCCGTGTCTCTTGACTGGAGGTGTAGATGAGAGCACTAGCGTTGACACTCTGTCTGTGTGTGCTGCTGGTCGGCATGGCATCGGCGGCTGATTCGCTTCACGTCCGGGTCATCGGCAAGTACGAAGATACTTCTGCAATCTGTTTTGGCATTGTCGTCCGGGGTGACAATGCCTACATTGCGGGTAATCACGACTTCCTCATTCTCTCGGTGGCTGACCCTGCGCATCCGTCTGAGGTCGGCCGTTGCAGCACGCCGGTGATAGCGCGAGGCTTGGACGTGGCCGGTGACTACGCGTATGTGGCTGAACTTGACCCCATCCAGCCCGCGCTGCGTGTATTCTCGATTGCCGACCCGGCACGGCCCGTGGAGGTCGGCCGCGTGGACGTGCCCGGCCAGGCCGCCGACGTCGTGGTCAGCGGGGACCACGCATTTGTTGCGGACGGAGACGGTGGTTTGCGGGTAGTCTCCATCGCCGACCCTACGCAGCCGGTTGAGGCAGGATATTGCCCAGGCGCTGCATATCATCTTGATATGGCCGGGGAGTATGTATACTTCGTGGGTGGCGATGCCGGGCTGCGGATCGTGTCGGTCGCTGACCCAACGCAGCCGGTTGAGGTCGGGTGTTACAGACCTGGCAATGCCACTGCTGTGGCAGTCGACGGCGACTATGCCTACGTTGGCTGCGCCGACCGCA
Organism: uncultured bacterium; assembly: GCA_964485845.1. GTDB lineage: Bacteria > Hydrothermota > Tepidihabitantia > Tepidihabitantales > Tepidihabitantaceae > UBA2258. The sequence continues at coordinate 5,066 of CAZAKP010000170.1, forward strand.
GTTTCCGGGTTCTTTCGGTAGCCGACCCGGCGAATCCGGTGGAAGTCGGGCGCATCGATTCGCTGCTCGTCTCTCCCGAAGACGTGGCGGTCATCCGCGGGTACGTTTTTGTCGCGTCAAGGGAGGGGAAGGGGGTGGAGATTATCTCCGTAGCCGACCCGGCGAACCCGGTGGAAGCCGGCTACTACGTGTACAATTCGTGTTATTCTATTGCCGCCAACAGGGACTACGTCTATGTCGGCAAATACCGTGGGTTCTTGATCCTCCAATTCTACCAGGCGGGCGACCTCGACGTTGACCCGGAGTCGCTTGACGTCGTGTCCGATACGGTGCGACTTCCTTCACCCGACAGCACCGGGCTAGCGTTTGGCGAATTCGTCCTTGTCAACACGAGCGCAGCCTACAATCCGGACACCATAGATGGGCCCAGCCAGTCCCGCGTTGACTCCTTGAGATTCACCTGCACGCTCTCCGGCCCGGGCGGGACAATCGACAGCGTCCTCATTCTGAATCTGCCTTCTTCTCTCGCGCAAGGCCAGACCATGGTCTGTACGCTAGCGGTGTACGTACCGCCGGGAACGCAGAATGGAGGCTACGTCGGGTCAGTCGCCATCATGGGCACGGACACCTCGGGTCTGATGGTACAGGATGATTTCACGGCGGTTCTCCAGGTCAGGAATACGCGTGGTGACCTCGACGTGGACGGCGACTCGCTGGACGTCGTCGCTGATACCATCCGGGTCCGGCCGCGTCTGGTCTCGTCCCGGCCGCCGCCCGAGTTC
>CAZAKP010000171.1:0-5829 GCA_964485845.1 uncultured bacterium
CACCCTCTACGACGTCGCCGGTCGGCCCGCATACCGGCGCATCCTGCCGGCGACGGCGAGCGGCATCTCGCGGCTCGACCTTGCCGAACTGGCGGGCGGCGTCTATCTGGCCCGGCTCGAGGCCGGCCCGTACGCGGCAACGCAGAAGCTCGTGCTCCAGCGCTAGCCGCCGGTCTCAAATCAATCCGGGGCGGGCTCTTGCCCGCCCCGGATTCGTTCAACCGCCGCCAGCCGGAGCCGCGAAGAGGAACGGGGCCGAACGGCCCCGTCTGCACGTAAGGAGGTTGGTGAATCCTAGTGGAGTGCGCGGTGGCGACGGAGGTCGAGACGCGGAACGAGACCGCCGGCCTCGAGGCTCGGGCCCGGAAACAGGTCGAGATGGACGACTGCGCCCTTGAATACCAGGGCTGAGCCGGCGGCATTTCCGGCTGCAAGCTGCTGGAGCCTGCCCGCGCCAACCGTCGGCCGGTCCGTAATCTCGGCCCGGGCCGCGTCATCAATGAACCACTGCACCTGCTTCTGCCCGATTTTTCCCGCCGGCCGGCTCTGCATTGCATCAATCACGTAGGACCGGAGCAGCTTGGGCCACATTTTGCGGAAGAGTCCCGCCGAGCCGAAGGCATCCACACAGAGAATCCGGTTCCCGACCGCGACCACAACGCCGAGCGCGCCCGGGCAAAGGTCGGGGAGCCGGTCGAGTTCGTCGAGGTACGGCCTGGCCTGTTCCTGCGCCCCTTTATCTTCGTAGACCCTGGCAAACGCCCGGCTGGAAGCGACGACGCCCAGTCCCTGGTGGGCCGCGTCTACCTCGGCCCAGACCGCTTCCTGGCTCTGGGTCCGGGCTGCGCGTTCGCGCACGCGGCCCGAGGCAACGTAGCCTTTTGTGCCGAAGCTCTCCGACGTACCGGACCAGCGCCCATGCTCGGTGCAAAAGACCGGCACGTCGAGCCAGCCCGAGCCCGGCGGCAGGAGCACGTCGTCTTCGAGCATCCGGTCCTGTTTGGCGCCGGACACGATTTCGCCGGCAATCCCAAACACGCAGGCTTTGCCCGTGTTCTTCACGCGTACGGTATTGACCTGGCCGCCGTCCTTTTCCTGCACCCGGACCTGGCCCGAGCGGATGGCATCGTCGAGCAGTAAATAGCCGGAGCTGGTCGACCCGCGGCTGAGCAGCGGGAACAGCGTGAGGTTCTCGTAACCGGACGGGCTCTTCACCGCGGCCCCGGCCAGCAGCCGCCGAGCCGGCTCAAACTGGGGCTCGCCCGCGGCAATGGTGGCCGCGAGGAACGTGACCGCGGCCCGGAATAAGCGTCTCATGACGCTGCGCTACTGCAGCCGGAAGTTGAAGGGCACGTTCACGTTCTGCACGACTACCGGTCGGTCGTGCTGAAACCCGGGTACAAAGGCGCACCGGTACGCGGCGGCAACCGCAGCCTGGTCGAGGAGGGTGTTACCCGAACTCGCATAGACCTCAGCCCCGGTCACGTTGCCGAGGGTATCCACGACCACGGAAACTACCACTTTGCCTTCGATACCTGCGGCGCGGGCCATCTCCGGGTATTCGGGCAGGACCGGACCGACGAGCTGAGGTTTTCGCTCAACCTTCGGGAACGGAATTCCGGCCGGCAGCGGGGTTTCGGTGACATCATGGTGCAGCTCATCAATCGTGGTGGTCGGACCGATGGTTACGGCTTCGGGGTTGTCGCTCGCGAGCGGTATGCCGCGAGGAGCCGGTTCGACCGGTGTGGGCGGCACGTAGATATCGGGCGCAGGCTCCACGACAATGGTAACGTCAGGCCCCATCGGCCCTCGCAGCCGAAGCGGCCCGACCTTTGGCTGCGGCACGAACAAGAACGCGAGCGTAACCAGCACCAGCGCGGCGGTGCCGGCGATTCGAATGTCACGACCGTACTCAAGGTCGTGGTCAAACACGGCGGTTCTGGTCTTCATAATGACCTCCTGCAATTATATATACCATCGCGTTGGCGCCCGAATTCCGAACGCGGCTCCGCCGACCTGTTCCACGCGACGGTAATGGCGAATGATACGGCAGTCGCCGCAATCTGCACCAACCGGCAATAGAACTGCGTACGTCGCATTGGTGACCCTGAGGCAAGCATGGGGGTTCGACTGGAACCGGGGCGATGATTCCGGCGTTTTATAGACTGGCTGCGCGCCGGGCGCCGGTTCCAGACTTTGGTGGGGAACGAAACGTCCCGCTGTCTACTTCAGTGCTTCGGCCTTGCCGAAGCTGCGGGAAAGGAAGAACTCGTCGAGGGGAATCGATGCGCGCCCCGTGGCCATCTGCTCGGCCACGAGCCTGCCGATCGCCGGGCCGAACATGAAGCCGTGTCCGCTCATGCCGGTCGAGACGTAGAAACCGCGCACCGGCGTCTCGCCGCAAAGCGGGTTGCCGTCCGGGCTCATCTCGTATGAGCCGGCCCATTGTCTGAGGACCTTCACGCCGGCGAGCCGCGGCACCAGCCGTACCATCCGTCGCGGCATCTCGGTGATGAACTCCTCGGTGGCGTCCAGGTTGTGCCCGGGCACGAGCGGCACCGGGGTGTAGCAGCCGATGAAATGGCCGGTGCCCGAGTGCTGCACGAAGTAGCAGCCGTCCGAACGATAGTCAACCAGCATCGGGTCGAACACGCGTTCCACCGCCTCGGTAACAAGCGACTCGTGCCGGTCGGCGGTAACCGGGACCTCGACCCCGGCCAGCGCCCCGACGTCGTGGGACCAGCAACCGGCCGCGTTTAAGAGCATGCCGCAGGCGTACTCGTCGCCCTTCGCGTCGGTGACCGAGACGACTTTGTCGCCCTGTCGGTTGACCTGCTTGACGTCGCAGCCGACCGCGAGCCCGCCACCGAGCCGCTTGATACCCTCGAGATAGCCGTAGGTCACCTTGAACGGGTTCGCCTGCCCGTCGGTCGGGCAATAGGCGCCGCCGAGAAGTCCGGTCGGGTCGAGTCCCGGCGCGGTCTTGACGCACTCTTCCGGCGTGATATAGCTCACCTTGAGGCCGTAGGTCTTCTGAATGGCAATCGCGTCGAGGAATGCCTGGCTACGCTTTTCATCGTAGGCAAGGAACAGGTACCCGCCTTCGAACCATTCGACGTCTTCCCCCAGCTCCTCGCCGAGACCGCGGAACATCCGCACACTCTCCATCATCACCCGGATGGTCAGGTCGTGCGAGAACTGGGCCCGGATTCCGCCGATGCAGCGACCGGTCGAGCCCGCGCAGGGAAAATCGCGCTCCAGCACCAGCACTTTCAAACCCTGCTTCGCCAGGTAGTAACCGGTTGAGGCACCGACAATGCCCGCTCCGATGACGACAGCGTCGGCAGAACGTTTCACGGGAGAATGATCCAGCGGTCCAGTGTTCTGGTGGTCAAGTGGGGACCTCATCAGACTGGTCAGTTACACCGGACCGATAGCAGCTCAGCAAACCGAGCGGCACCGGTTTCAGCGGCGGCCGCGGCCTGGGCATCTTCTGCTCTGATGCGGGGATCCCGGTCTCTTCCTGTATCAGCCGGGCGATGAGCCTGAGGCAGCCGCGGCCCTGGCAGTGTCCCATGCCGGTCCGCAGAACCCGCTTCACCGCTTCAAGCGAGTGGTAGCCCATCCGGATGACGCGACGCACGTCGGCTTCGGTGACTTCCTCGCAGCGGCAGACAACCACATCGGACTGACGATTGGCGACTGACGACCGGCGATTGCGCCCAGGCTTCGGGGCTCTGGACTTCGCGGTCGCCCTGGCCTTGCTCACTGCAATACCTTCCTCACTTGTTCCTGGACGAAGTCGCCGGCCATCGAACCGAAGCCGGACTTCGGCGCCGGCAGGATCACGTAGTCGCACTCCTCAAGCTTCGCGACCCGTTTCGCATACCCGACTGCGTCGAGGAACCCGCCCAACGAGTCAACGATGCCGATGCGCCTCGCATCGAGGCCGGACCAGATGCGTCCCTGGCCGATTGAATCTACCGTCTCAAAGGACATTTTCCGCCCGGCCGCGACCTTCTGCACGAACTGGCGGTAGAAGTAGTCAACCTGAGCCTGCATCATCGAATCCTCTTCCGGCGTCATCGCGCGCATGTCCGACATCGCGTCCGCATGCTCGCCGCGCTTCACGGTCTGGCGCCGCGCGCCGAGCTTGTTGTACAGCCCCTCGGTCACGAGCTTGAAATTGAATACGCCGATGGAACCGGTCAGCGTAGTCGGCAGAGCGAAGACCCTGGTCGCGTTGCAGGCGATGTAGTACCCGCCGGAACCGGCGACCCCGGCCATCGAGACGACGATGGGTTTCTTCTGGCGGCACAGCTCCAGCTCCCGCCAGATCATATCGGATGCAAACCCGTCCCCGCCCGGCGAGTCGATCCTGAGCACGACCGCTTTGACCCGCTTGTTGTCGCGGGCCTGCCGGATGGCCCGGACCATGGTCTGCGCCCCCATGGTCATCGAACCGGTCAGAAAGTCGGTCCGCGATTCGCCGGTGGCGATGCTGCCGTTGGCGTAGACGATTGCTATCGCCGACCTCTTTCCCCAGTCTTCGTTCTCGGCGACTTCGGAGCGGTACTTCCTCTCGCTGACCTTGTTCAGGCCCTTAGGCTCTTTTTTGAGCAGGCTGTCGAGTTCGTCGTGGTAGCAGACACCGTCCACCAGCCCGGCCCGCTTTGCCTCCTCGGAGTTGAAGAAGCCGACGTTTACCAGTTTCTCCATGCTGTCGCGGCTGACGTGGCGGCCCTGCGCGGCGGCATCGAGGAACTCGCCATAGGGCGCGTCGAGATACGCCTCAAACTGCTCGCGGTTCGGCGCGGTGAACGAGTCCTCGGTGAATGTCTCGATTGCCGACTTGTACTTTCCGTGCCGCGTGCCGTCGAACTGCAGGCCGAGCTTCTCGAGCGTACCCTTGAGGAATATCGTGCCCATGCTCATGCCCGGAATCGTGACGTCGCCTAGCGGATGGGTCCAGACCCGGTCGGCGACCGAGGCGACATAGTAGCTGCCCATGCCAAGTCCGGGAGCGTAGACGATGATTCTCTTGCCCTGCGCCCGGAACCGGGCCAGCGCCTGGCGCAACTCCTGCATCTGGGCGAAGCTCGCGCTCATGCCGTCGATTCTGAGCAGCAGGGCGTTGACGCCCTTGTCTTTAGTCGCGCGCGAGACGACCTCAAGCAGCTCCCAGGATGTCCGCACGCTGTGCGAGCTGAGGCTGAAGCCCGGCTTCCGGTCGGCGATCTCCTCGTTCAAGTCTATCTCGACGTAGCGCCCGCGCGCGGGGGCGAGCGTCCGCCTGGTTGCGCTGCCGCCGCGCAGCAGCATGCCGACCTCGCGCGGCCGTTCGAGGCCGACTACCCCGATGCCGCCCTTACCAAGGCCGAGCGACAACCCGGCCGCAAGCTGTACGTCTTCCGGCTGTTCGGCAAGGAATGCTTTCAGCCCGAGCTCGAGCCCGTCGAACGGTTCCGCCTCAAATCCGACCGCCGGTCGCAGCGGAAGCACCAGGTAGGTCTCGCCGAAAAGCGTGAGTCGGTTGCCGAAGGGCCGCGCGGCAGCCCCGAACGCCAGCCGCCCCCACTGGTGGTTCAGGTCGTCCCACGTGGCTCCCACCGACAACTCGGGCAGGGGCCGCGCCAGGGCAGCCACGTCCCAGCGGCTTTCGGAATCGTGCCGGAACCTGATGCCGGAGTAGAAGCCGCCGGAGCCGCCACCCAGCGCCAGCCCGTAGCGCGAGCTCTCCGGCTCCCAGTATCCGGCAAGCGGCCCGGCCTTGGCCAACACGGCCGTGTTGGATAGAGCATGGTCCCAGGTTACCGGACGGAAGCTGTA
>CAZAKP010000172.1:0-3241 GCA_964485845.1 uncultured bacterium
ATGTGTGGTTCTTCAACAGCCCCAGTGTCCCTAATAATGAGGCTTACCGAGCTCAGAATTCCTCGGCCACGTCCGGGGTGCGGAGCCGAGGTTCTCACCCGGCGGGTTCGGCGAGCGCGCGCTTGACACGGAGTATGGGGGGACTAGAATCTGGCGCTGGCCTAAGGTCAGCATGGACTGACGTGGCAGCAAGGCGCCGCCCCCAACGCCGATCCAGCAAAGCGCACTGCGAGGCGCGACAGTGCGCAAGACTGCTCTGACATTGGGAGGATCGATGTCAGTCAAGAGAACGCTGCTTGCACTCGGAGTGCTGGCAGTTGTCATGTCTCTCAGCTGCGATAGGCCAATCGGCCTATCAGGCAGCGACGTGCACACGGCGGCAACTCAGACAACGTACTGCTACGTTGCGGATGACACGTTGCTGACCGGACACGTCGACTGGTACCAGACAGGTCAAATCAACTCCTACTACGATACATGCTACGACGTGATCAGGCGCGGCTATACGGACAGCGCCGGCCTTCAGCATCCGCGGATGAACGGGTTCTGTACTTTCGAGGTGCCCGACTTTCAGGCAGACACTGAAGCGGCCCCCGTCGTGTGTTCGCTCATCTACTACCAGAGCGCGCACTACGGCTCTGCAGACTTGCGTGTCACCTGGCTGGACCAGATAATAACCGCGCCCTATGACTATGTGGAAGTGTTCTGGAATGCGTGGGAGGGCTCCTACCAGATTGCAGAGGCTTCGGCCCAGGACGAGGGCCGCCACGCCCTCCTGCTTTCTGACGACGCCGCCGACTCAATCGCTGCTCTCGGGGCCCGCGGCGGCGGTAGCAGTTACATAACGGGTTGGACGTACACCGGCTCCGTGAGCGGCACCTACGCTGATGTAATCTGCCGAGGCGATTCTGCGCCTCGCATTAAGGTCATATACGACGACGGTCAGTGATCGGCCGCCCGAACCCTGACGGGCACCGATGCTGAGCTGTTCCCTCGGCGGATCGGATGGCAGGTTCGAGGAGTAGTCAATGAGGATACTGACGCGGCTTTCCTGCATCGTGCTGGTACTGGTCGGTGCGGCGCAGGCGGCGGACTCCCTGAATGTCCGGCGCATAGGCTTTTGCCCTACATCGGACTGGGCGCTCGGCGTGGCGGCAAGTGGCGATTATGCCTACGTGGCGGCCTTTCACGCAGGGCTCCGAGTCATATTAGTTGCCGACCCGGCGCACCCGGTCGAGGTAGGTTACTTCGGTGCGTCGGGCAATCAGATGCGTAGCGTGGAAGTGGTGGGGAACCTCGCGTATGTCGCGGACTGTGACTCCTCGCTGCGAATCATCTCGGTGACTGACCCGTCGACTCCGGTTGAGGTCGGGCGTGTCGAATTGCCGGCCCGAGCAATGGGTATTGACGTGAGCGGCGGCTATGCGTATGTGGCGGATGATGATTCCGGCCTGCGTGTCGTCTCGGTAGCTGACCCCGCGCATCCGGTCGAGGTCGGACACTACGCCGGTGTGCGCGGCGCCATAGATGTGGTTGTTGTTGGGGACTACGCATACGTTGCGGACAACGGCAACGGATTGTGCGTTGTCTCGGTTGCGGATCCCTCAAATCCGGTTGAGGTCGGGCGTTACGTGGGGACCGGTCGCGCTTACGGTGTGGCCGTGTCCGGAGGCTGCGCCTACTTGGCCGCCGGTTCCTCTGGTCTTCGAATTGACTCCATTGCGGACCCAGCGCATCCATTCGAAGTCGGATACTGTGATTCACTGGGTTCGGCAACTGACGTAGAGGTCACAGAGGACTTTGCACACGTCGCAGCCTGGAACGGCCCAGGCTACTCAGTGGTCTCGGTTTCTGACCCTGAGCATCCAGTCGTGGTCGGTCACTATGGTATCGGCAACGCCGGTTCCGTGGCCCTCCGGGGTGGTTACGCCTACGTTGTGGGCTACGCCGGGCTTCACATACTCCAGTTCTACGGCGAGGCAGTGGAGGAAGCACCCATCGACGATGCGCGTCAAGCGAGCACGATCGCGACAGTCGTACGCGGGACGCTCGCCCTCCCAACGGGCAGTAGCCCTATGGCAGAGCCGATGAGCCTGCTGGATGCGAGTGGCAGAGAGGTGCTTAGACTCCGACCCGGCGCAAATGATGTGAGCGGAGTGAGGCGCGGCGTGTACTTCGTGCGGGAGGAGTCACAAGCCTCAAGCCACAAGCTCCAAGCAGCACGCAAGATCATCTTGGTGAAGTAGGAGTCGGCTGTGAGAGCTTCAGTGCTGACATACTGCCTTTGTCTGGCAGTGCTCTTGGTCGGTGTAGTGCCTGCCGCAGACTCGCTCAACGTCCGGCTGGTAGGCAGTTGGACGCTGGGGCCGGCTCGGGCCGTGGCATATGATCCGGTGCGGAACCTAGCGTTCGTCGGCGCTGGCGGCGGTATATGTGTTCTGGACGTGGGCACTCCGGGGTCTCCGGTCAAGTTGTCGCAAGTCGGAACGTCGAATCTGGTGTTGGGTATCTGCTACCTGGACAGTCTTCTTTACGTCGCGGACAGTGACGATGGGTTGCTGGTCATCTCCGTTGCCGATCCGGCAGACCCAGTTCAGGTGGGGAGGTGCGCAACTCCTGGTGTGGCTCGCGGAGTGGCTGTGAGCGCGGAGTACGTCTTCATTGCCGACGATACCTTCGGCCTGCGAATCATCTCAATCGCCGATCCGGAACACCCGGTCGAGATTGGCTACTACATCACACTTGATGATGCTTATGGCGTTACCGTGCGCGGCGACTATGCATATGTCGCAGCCCGCGGTGCCGGTCTGCGTATCATCTCCATTGCCGACCCGGCGCACCCGGTAGAAGTTGGTTACTGTGACTCGCCCGGGCGCGCCTATGGTGTTGCTCTTAGCGGTGACTATGCGTACGTGGCCAACTATGTTGCCGGGCTGCAGATAGTCTCGATTGCTGATCCCACTAACCCGAGGGAGGTCGCATCCCGCGGTACGCCGGGAATGGTCTTTGGCGTGGCAGTTGAAGGCGAGTACGTTTACCTGACTGATGACGCGACCGGGCTTCGGGTTTTCTGGGTCGGCGATCCGGTGCATCCGCTGGAAATCGCGAACTGCGGTGTTCCGGGCGTGGCCAACAGAGTGGCCGTGGGCGGAGACCATGCGTATGTCACGGACGGCACCTTGCGCGTGATCTCCGTTTCCGATCCTGGCTGGCCCAGCGAAGTAGGGCATTTTGACACGCC
>CAZAKP010000172.1:3341-5821 GCA_964485845.1 uncultured bacterium
GCCTACGTTGGTGGTTTCAACGACCTCGGCATCATCTCAATTGCCGACCCGACGAATCCCACAGTGGTCAGCAACTACTGGCTGACGAATGCACACGGGCTAGCCGTGATCGGGCAATACGCCTACGTTGCGTCTGACCCTCACTATCTGCAGGTCATCCGCGTCGCCAATCCGACTCGTCCGGTTGAGGTGGGAAGGCTCACCTTCAACGCGACCAGGGGCGTGTCGGTCAGCGATGGCTACGCGTACGTCGCAGCCAACGGGACCGGGCTGTGGGTGGTCTCGGTCGTCGATCCAGCGTATCCGGATACGGCCGGATATTACCGCTTACCGGGGCAGGCCAACGGAGTCGCTGCCAGGGGAGATCTTGCTTATGTTGCATACGGTGATATGGGTCTCCAGGTATTCCAGTACCTGCGCCTCGGAATAGAGGAAAGCCCGGAAGCCCAGCCGCATGGCCGCAAGTTGGCTGCGACTGTCATCCGTGAGCTTCCGCCCGGAGCGGTTGCATTCGATGCCTTGGGACGGCGGACATCAGGCCTGAGGCCCGGCGTCTACTTTGTCCGAGAGCAGCCCCGAGCCTCAAACCGTGATGCTCGAGCAGTTCGTAAGGTCATCGTTGCGGAGTAGGAGCGGGCGATGAGGCAGGCACTGACAGTTCTCTCGCTTGCCTTGTTGCTGGTCAACGTAGCAGCGGCGGCTGATTCGCTCGACGTCCGGCTCATCGGTGGCTGCGATACACCCGGCGAGGCCTACTCGGTCGCCGTGAGCGATGGCTATGCGTATGTTGCAGATTGCGATTCCGGGCTGCGAGTCATCTCGGTTGCGGACCCGGCAAACCCTGTCGAAGTCGGCCACGCTCAGACAGCGGGTAAGGCGTATGGGGTCGCCTTTAACGACGGGTATGCGTTTGTTGCGGCGGGTGATTCCGGTCTGCGAGTGGTCTCGGTCTCTGACCCGGCTCATCCGATGGAGGTGGGGCACTGCGGCACCCACGGGTCTGCTTGGCGGGTGACCGTTGCCGGCGACTATGCCTACGTAGCAGCCGATACCGCTGGACTGCGCACTGTCTCGGTCGCGGACCCTGAAAACCCGATTGAGGTCGGGCACTGCGATACGCCGAGCGGGGCCTTGGGCGTGGTCTTGAGTGGTGACTACGCCTACGTCGCAGGCGGTGCCGCCGGGTTTTCCGTCATCTCGGTCGTCGACCCGGCACACCCGGCTATCGTGGTCAATGGCGGCTATGTCTGGTCTGCCTCGGCCCTTGGTATAGCCGTGAGCGGAGACTACATATATGTGTCATACAGCGACAGCGGGTTGCATGTCTTCTCGTACAGCGAGTCGACAAGCGTGCGGTCGTACGGAAAGCGCGGGACCTTTCGCTGGTCTTGGGAAGTGGCGATTATGGGCGGCAGTGCATTCGTGGCGGCGGATGAGGCCGGGCTGCGTGTCCTGTCGGTGGTGAGTCCGATGCTCCCGGACACGCTCTGGCGCTACTACGACATGTCCGGCTGGGCCAACGGTTTGGCTGTCAGCGGGGACCAGGCGTATGTGGCGTACGGCGACCGCGGGCTCCAGATCTTCCAGTACTACGTCACGGGGGTAGAGGAGAGCAACAAGCCGCAGGCCTCAAGCCGCAGACCCGACAAGACTCTACTAAGCAGATTGCCGCCAGGCGCTGAGGCCTTTGACGTGATGGGGCGGAGGGTGGTAAGCCCAGACCCGGGCGTCTACTTCGTGCGTTGTGGGCCGTCAGCCGTCACTAAGGTCGTCATCACGCATTAGGTCGGCATCGACGCCGGGCCGAGGCATCCGGACGACAATCCGGGCTGCTCCAAGGTGGCGATTCTGACCGTCAAACCCGGCAGATGCTACAGGTCGGCGCTTACTGATGCAGTTGGTCCGAGGGTGGATAGCCTAAGTCACTAACAAGCAAGCTGCTAGACGCCAGATTGGTCGCGTAAGTGGTAGTCTTGGGAATCGCCTTGGGAACCGTTCCCGGGACGGTTCGGACGGTGATTCGGATGGGGACCCCCGACCTGACTTTGGCGGAGGTTTGGGGCCGGGTTCCGGCGGCGACAAGGAGGGGGATTCCAAGGAGGGCTTGCGGGAGCAAATGCGGGGCGATTTCGGGTTCGACCTGCGACGCGGTTCTCGGCGCGACTCGCGGTTTCACTTGTGTAGTGACGTGCCCGATGACTCGGTCGGGAACTCGCGGGATGATTTGCGCGGCGTCTCCCCACGTGATTCACGCAGCGAGACGGAAGAGCGGGGACTAAGGAATGAAGATCGAGGATGAGCCAGGGGATTGGCGCGAGGCGGGTCGGCCCAATCTGCTTGCTGGCGTGTGCCCAAAAAGCCGAGGCCGGCAGGCGCGAGGCCTGCCGGCCGTCGTAACGAAGCTCGCGGAGCGTCTATTCCGTCTTCACGACCTTACTCGTAAGCGTCACGTCGTCGGCGACCAGCCGGACGAAGTATGC
>CAZAKP010000173.1:0-5816 GCA_964485845.1 uncultured bacterium
CGGACGGCTTTGTGGCGATTACGTCCGCCGGACTTGACAGTCTTGACAGTCTCTTCTCCTTAGCACTTCCATCCGGGAACTACGTGGTAGACTCACAAGTCAGCCCAGGACGTATGTGGCAGTCGCGGCTGACTTGGGGTACCATGTGGTACGATAAAAAGCTGTGGAAGATCATGGAGTGCAAGTCGGGGACGTATCGGACAGGCTTTTGGCCCGGATACGTGGCAGTGACTGATTCATTCAAGTATCGTGATCGATACGTGCACAACCCATGGGTAAGCTGGCCGGCCGGGAAATCGATGATAGTATGGAACCGTATCATGTATCCCTATTATAACACCTACTGGTGGTGGCGGCTGTGGGGAACGCACAGTTGGGGCAGCGACTGGCAGTATAGCTACGTAGACGTTGTGCCGTGAACGACGCGAGGTCCTGTATTAGTTCTTGCTCCGCTATCACGATGGGGGGCGGCCTTGTGGCCGCCCCTTGTCTGGAACTCGCGGTTCTCGGTCGCGCGGGCTGTCTAGCCAACTCGTGCCATTCTTCAACATACCAGCAAACCTGGAGGCAAAAGTGCGTAGCACCCATATCGACTCCGCGCTAGCGGCGTCAGCGTTGGCTACGGTCCTTCTATCCGTGCTCGCCGAGGCCTCGCCAACCACTTTTCAGCGTACCTACGGTGGCCCAGGCGAGGATATGGGCTCGTGTGCCCGGCAGACCGCGGACGGCGGCTACATCGTCACGGGAGGGTATGATGTTTTCTCTGATTCAGGCGTCGGCTATCTTGTCAGGACCGACGCGTATGGCGATACGGTCTGGACCAGGAGGTTCGGTGGCGCTTGGGTAGAGCAGACCCCCGATAGTGGATTCGTCGTTGTCGGAGGGGTTGACAGCGGCATCTGCCTGGTCAAAACCGATGCCGGCGGCGACACGCTTTGGAAGAGAATCTACCCGGGCAACAACGCCGCCAGCATGGTCGAGCAGACCGCCGACGGGGGCTTTGTCATGGCCGGGACCGCATCGTATTCCAGTCCAAGCGGCGGGGACGTGTACATCATAAAGACCGACGCCGGTGGCGAGACGCTCTGGACGAGGACCTACGGCGGGCCCGACGACGACGAGGGCAACTCCATACGTCAAACCAGCGATGGCGGATACATCATCGCTGCTTTTACCAGGTCATTCGGCCAGACCATTTGGCTCATCAGGACCGATTCCATCGGAGATACGTTGTGGACAAGGGCCTTCGGTGGTGACTCGTTCAGTTTCAGCGCGTGGGCGCAGCAGACCATGGACGGCGGCTACTTCGTGGCCGGTTGGACTTGGTCTTATTCGCCTTCGCCGCAGACGTATCTCGTCAAGACCAATTCCACGGGTGATACGCTCTGGACGAGAACCATCGGCGGCTTAGGCTGGTCTGAGGGCAGGTCGGGTCAGCAGGTGAGCGACGGTGGTTACGTTGTTGTCGGGACCTTCGAGGATACCACGGGCGACATCGACGTTCTCTTGGTAAGGACCGACGCTGGCGGCGACACCCTGTGGACCCGGACCATCGGCGGGACCAGTTTCGATCTGGGCCTTAGCGTTCAGCAGACCGCAGACGGCGGCTATGTCATTTGCGGAGAGACGTACTCCTTCGGCGCAGGTGAGGCGGACTTCTATCTCGTGAAGACTGACGAGAATGGCAGACTGGCGGTCGCGGAACCGAAGGCACGCCCCGCCCGCAAGTCGGGCTACTCGCTTACCTGCGAACCGAATCCGTTCCACTCTTCGACCGTACTGCGTTTGACTGCTGAGCCGCCTGGGCTTTCAGATACTCACCTCCGCATCTACGATGTGCAGGGACGGCTCGTGCGGACGCTCGCCGTGAGCCGTGAATCGCAAACCATATGGGATGGAAAAGACGACGGCGGAAGATTGCTGGCGTCGGGGACGTACTTGGTTCGCTGCTGCGACGTCGCGGGCAGGCACGCCACCACGCGCCTCGTCCTCCAGCGCTAGCCGTCGTATGTGACCGGCTCCGGCTTGACATTGGCGCATTCCGACAAGATGATTGGATGTGGCTCGTTCGTGTCAAGAAGAGACTCGAACCAACACGCGCTGTCGTTCAGGTGCTGATGATTCCCTAGCCGGGGAGGTTCACTATGAGCAGGTTATGTCACTGGGAGATACCTTCCACTGACCTCAAGAAGTCGACCGAGTTCTACGCGGCTTTGTTCGGCTGGAAGATGCAGAGCTGGTCGGAGGACTACGCCATGTTCGACGTCGAGGACGGCGTGGGCGGCGGAATCGCCAAGGTCGAAAAGATGCCCGAGCCCTGCATCGACGTCTATGTCAGCGTCGATGACATCCCGGCGGCGCTCAAGAAGGCGGAGGCACTCGGCGCCAGGGTTGAGCGGCCCAAGACCGAGATTGGCGGTGGCATGGGTTTCTACGCTTATCTTCGTGACCCCTGTGGTTGTAGAATCGGTGTCTGGTCGAAGTCACGAGAACCCGAGACGGTGAGACGTGTGTCTCACAATGAGATAGCCGGCTAACTCAAGCAGATTCGGATTGTTAGAACGGCGGCGCCCTGCCGCCGTTTTCGCTTGAGGTCTCATTCCGCGAGACAGTCGTATTGCCGGTCATATTCGTAACATGCTGTGGCAGCGTGGGTTAGCTCCCCGAGTCGTCGTGGCACGTGCCGTGCTTTTAGCAGGGCATGTCTAGTATCAGCAGCAAAGGCCCGAACAACTCGGAGGAACTCATGGGACGCAGAGCTCAGATAGTGGAAGTGATTCTGGCGGTAGTGATGTTCGTGGGGATTGTCCCCAGTCAGAACCGCGCAATGGCGCAGACCGGACAGGTGTTGACCGCAGCGCCGGCAGTGACCTGGCAGACGACGACGAGGCTCTCGGACAAGGTCAACGACCTGCTTTGCGGGACGGCGCCGGAAGCGCGAAGACTGAGAGTATTCGTCAGGAGCGTCGGTACCCTGACGGGTGGGGTCCGTGAAGGGTGCGCGTGCCGGAACGGCAGCACGGATGGCATCTGCCGGCAGATTGGTGAACTTCTGCTGCGCCGACAGGCACTCGAGCGGGGAGGCAGGAAGCCACAGGTCGCGGCTTTCCTGAACAGAGTGCGCGATGCAAGGTCGAGCGGCACACCCGAGGCGCAGATACGGGCCATGGTCAGGGATGGTCTGGCCCGCGGTGAACTGCGCCCGAACGCGGACGTGGAATGCCGGACGATGCAGCGGCGGGTCGAGGAACTCAACCGGGAGTTGGCCGGAGCACGGGGCCTCGCCGCCGGCGAACCGGTTGGGTTGGTCCAGGTCAGCGCCCGGCGCTAGAGCGGTGGCAGATGTTCTGGGCGGGCCGGCGTGATGAGCGCCGGCCCGCCTCCGCGGGGGTGGATTTGACAGTTCCGCTCCACCGGCTAAGATTTCCCGTCCGCAACCCTTGAAAACCATGCTATTCAACAAAAGGAGTTCCGGCCATGCGTAAAATCGTCGAGTGTGTGCCCAATTTCAGCGAGGGCCGCCGGCCCGAGGTAATCGAGAAAATCGTGAACGTCATCAAGTCGGTCAACGGCGTGTCGATGCTCGACCAGGAGATGGACGGAGACCACAACCGGGCGGTCATCAGTTTTGTCGGCGAGCCGGAAGCCGTGCTCGATGCGGCATTCAAGGCGGTGAAGACGGCGGCCGAGCTGATTGACCTGACCACGCATTCGGGCGAGCACCCGCGCATCGGCGCGACCGACGTGGTTCCGTTCGTACCGATCTCCGGCACCACGGTCGAGGAGTGCATCGAGATGGCCAAGCGCCTGGCCAAGAAGATCGCTGACGAGCTCTCGATACCCACGTACCTTTACGAACTGGCCGCGACCCGGCCTGACCGCGTTGACCTGGCCCAGATCAGGCGCGGCGAGTTCGAGGGGCTCAGGGAGGCAATCCGCACCGACCCGGAGCGCGCGCCGGACTTCGGACGGCCCGAACTCCATTCCACCGCAGGCGCAACGGTAGTCGGCGTGCGCGCGCCGCTCATCGCCTACAACGTGAACCTGGCGACTACCGACCTGAAGATCGCCGAGCGGGTGGCCAAGGCAATCCGCTTCCGCGACGGCGGATTCCGGTTCACCAAAGCGCTGGGATTCGAGGTGAAGGAAAAGGGCTGCGTGCAGGTCTCCATCAACATGACCGATTACACCAAGACCCCGCTCTACCGGGTCTTCGAGACGGTGAGGCGCGAGGCGGCACGATGGGGCGTGAACGTTATCGAGTCGGAAATCGTCGGCCTCGTACCGCAGGGTGCGCTGAACGCCAGCGCGCGCTACTTCCTGCAGCTCAACAGCTTCAAGAAGGACCAGATCCTCGAAAACCGGCTGGTGCCGGCGAAAGGCCTGCCCGATTTCCTGAACGACCTCGCTTCGTCCGCGCCGACGCCGGGCGGCGGCTCGGCCGCGGCGCTGAACGGTGCAGTCGGGGTTGCGCTGATGACGATGGTCGCGAATCTGACCGCGGGCAAGAAAGGCTACGAGGAGTTCTCGGATGAGCTTTCGGCCGTGCGCGACCGGCTGCTGCCGCTGCGCGAGCGGTTCGTGTCGTTGATTGACGAGGACGCCGAGTCATTCAAGAAGGTGATGACGGCCTACAAGCTGCCGAAGATGACCGAGGCGGACAAGCAGGAGCGGGCGCTGGCCATCAGTGAGGCGTTGAAGGTCGCGGCCGAAACCCCGTTCCGGACGATGAAGCTGGCGCTCGACGTGCTCAAGCTGTCGAAACCGATAGTCGATTACGGCAACAAGAGCTCGATAACCGACGCCGGCGTCGGCACGATGAACCTCGACGCCTGCTTCCGCGGAGCGCGGCTGAACGTGCTGACGAACCTCGCCGGCATCAAGGACGCGGCCTGGGTGGCGGCGAAGCACGAGACGATGGACGAGATGGCGTCGGAGATGGACGCGCTGGTGAAGGAGTACGGCAACACAGTCGCCAAGAGAATGGGCGACTGAGGACAATTCCTGATTCCTAATTGCCAATTACTAATTCCTAACGAGTGAGGAAATGACGAAGCTCGAATGTCGCCCGGCCTGGCATCTGGTCATTTGGCACTGGGATTTGGTTGGTCATTGGAAATCAGGAAGTAGGAATTCTCGCTGCATGCTCGCCACCTGAGTTGAGACAGAGCTGATGTCGTATCGCGCGCCGGCCGGCGAAGGAGCCTCTGGTCTCGTTGACCTCCACGCCCATACCGTGTTTTCCGACGGGCTCTTCACGCCCGAGGAGCTGGTCACGGAGGCGGCGCGGCTCAAGCTGACGGCGGTCGCGATAACCGACCACGATGCGGTCGGCGGCATCGACCGCGCCGTCGCCGCCGGCCGGCAACTGCAGCTTGAGGTCGTACCCGGCGTCGAGATGAGTTGCAGCACGAACGGGGTCGACGTGCACGTCCTTGGTTATTATATAGACTGCGAGAGACCGGAGGTGCAGGAGTTCTTCGCGATGGTCCGGCAGAAGCGGTTCGAGCGGGCTGAGAAGATGGTGGCGAAGATGAGGGAGCTGGGCGTCAACATCACGGTTGAGCAGGTGCGCGCCCAGGCACAGGGCGCCGCGACCGGCCGGCCGCACGTCGCCCAGGCGCTGGTTGAAGCCGGCGCGGTCCGCACTATCGAAGAGGCCTTCCAGCGCTACATCGGGTACGACGGCCCGGCCTACTTTCCGAAGATGCAACTCGCCCCCAAAGAGGCAATGGACTTCATCCACCGCTATGGCGGCGTCGCCGTGGTGGCACACCCCGGCACCTATCACAATGACGGCGCGGTTTACGCGGCGA
>CAZAKP010000174.1:0-1315 GCA_964485845.1 uncultured bacterium
GCATCGCCCATGAGGGCGTCACGGCCACCGTGCAGGCGTTCTGCTACAACCGCGACGCCGCGCAGTGCGACGAACTCCACCGGCGGTTCTGGGTCGGAAGCATCGCGGAGCTGATGCAGAAAGTCGCCTGGTAGCAGGCTCGCGGTCCTGGTTTTCATTCAAACAGCCCTTCGGACAGATAAACGCGGATGGGAACGGGTTCCGGCAGGACGTAGTTCAGGGGGAATTATGGACAGCCACTGGTTTTGGCGGGGAACCAGGGGAAACCAGCGACAGCCGCCGTCTTCAGCGATGGCGTACGTCGAGGGCGTCCGGCAGCGCAATGCGGGCGTTCAGCGTCTAAGAATCGGTCATGTTTGTCGCCTTTGCGCCGCCTTACGACTTCGGATTGTCGGTGCGGGTCACCCATTCGTTCGGGCCTGAGCGCAGGGGGCCTGGCGAGAGTCTGCGAATGGCGACGCGAGTGAGCGGCGCACCAACGCTTATCGAGGTAAGTCCTGTTCCCGGCAAGGTCAGTTCTGTCAGCGTGTCATCAACGCCCGATGCCGACCGGCGCGAGCTCAAGCGGATTGTCGAGTGGGTGCTCGTCGCGGAGCTGGACCTCCGACCTTTCTACCGGCTCGTGAATAGAGACCCAACGCTGGGACCTATCGCCAGGCGGCTCGAGGGGCTGAAGCCGATGCGCCCGCTTTCTCTCTTCGAAATGGCCGTCTACGCGGTTACCGAGCAGCAGATATCGCTGGCCGCAGCATACCACGTCAGAAACCGAATCGTCGAGCGCTTCGGCGCGCCGTTCCGGGACCAGTGGGTCTTCCCCGAGCCTGAGGTGCTTGCCGAGGCCACGACCAAGCAGCTTCTTGCCTGCGGTCTTTCGCATCAGAAGGCGCGCTACATCCACGAGCTTGCCCGCAAGGTCAGCGATGGGACGTTCGACTTCGAAGCGCTGCAGTCGCTGAGCGACGAGCAGGCGCGCGAAAGGATAATGGAGCTCAACGGATTCGGGCGCTGGTCAGCGGACTACATCCTCATTCGGGGTCTTGCCCGTTCCGACAGCCTGCCGGAAGATGACCTTGGGGTTCGGCGGGTGATTGGCGAGTACCTTGGCAGCGGCCAGCGACTGACGGCGGCCGGGGTGTCGCGGAAGCTCGAGCCCTTTCGTCCCTATCGCGGTCTTGTCGCATTCTACCTTCTCGCCGCTCACCGCCTTAACGTGGCTCGCCCGGCCAAGTGGTCATAGCCGGCCGCGTACTCGGGGAAATGGGACAGTCACCTATCAGGCGACGGCGCTGGGGCATTTCCGATTGCAGATTGTAGA
>CAZAKP010000174.1:1415-5764 GCA_964485845.1 uncultured bacterium
AGATTGCAGATTGGCCGCTCGGGCATGGTCTGCCGCAGGGTTGGGAATGGCACAACATTGGGATCTCGGCGGACATCTGACCCGCTGTTCGTCCCCGTCACAGTCCTCCGTCCCTGGTTTCTCGTCACGGAATGAAATCGCCAGACAACGTGCTGGGCCGGCGGACGGCCCCTTTTGCCAGGCCGGAGGCTAGCTGCGCGGCTCGGTGAGCCTGCGGAGCCAGTCAATTACCGCAGCAATGAAGGGTTCGAGGTAGGCTGCGCCGGGGTAGCGGTTGGCCTGGGGCAGAGCGACTCCAACCGCCGCCGCTTGCGAGTCCAGCAGGGGAGTGACGTCGCGTGCCAGTGATGCAAGGACGTATTCGTCGTCTGCGCCTGCGCTTGTCATTGACCCGTCCAGATTTGCGAGGGCTGACAGAGTCGCAGGCCAGTTAAGCCATTCGACGCATTGTCTTGCTTCCGCAACTGCGGGCGGGACCGCCGTTGGCGCCAGTGAGTATCCACCCGAGGTCCGCCGCACGAATCCGGCGGAGTTCCATCGCTCCAGGACATTGTAGACTCGCTTCTGGTCCACACAGAGAGCGCGAGAGATGGAGGAGGAGTTGCCGTGACGGTTGAACAGCAGGTAGCCGAAGACGTCGGCCCGAACGTCCATGCCCAGTAATGCGCGGAGCTGCAGTTGCAGCAGCGCCGGCTGAGTCACTACCGGCCTTGTAACCTTGGTGCGGCCGCGAAATGCTGCATTCTGTACCAGAGCTCCCGAGTCCGATGTGGAGTTGAACACACGACTAATGCGCCTCAGTCGGGCCGTGCTCACCCAATCCTGGTTCAGCGCCAGCCACTCTCTTGCCCGCTGTACCAACCTTGGGTCCGTCGACGCCAGCCGCAAGGTGGAAACGACCAGCGCTTCGAGGTCGATCACCCAGTGTTCTTCCGGTTCGACCTGTCCTGCCACGCCGAGCGCGCACCACTGCCGCCAGTGGAGTTCCAGCAACAGCTCGCGGAGTTCGGCCCTAAATCGCTTTGGCGACATCGGCGTGGCCGTTCGCGCGCAGGAAATCATGCAGGCTCTTGCGGAACGGGCCGGACACATCCTGCGTGAGTGTCCAGCGCGCGGCAGCGAGCAGTTCCTCTCGGGTTGGCTTGAGCAGCGCAAGGTCCTGAACGTGGTAGCTGTCCTGGTCGACCGCAGCATACAACTTGAAGTGAATCTGGTCGTAGCGGCTCGCATAGTACACCACAAGGTAGCGGCCATAGCGTCTCGGCTCGACGCGGCTGCCGAATCCGTCGGGCAGGCCCATGCCGACCTGAGGAGCAGGTCCCAGGTTCAGCCAATCCGCCGGCAGGTTGAAGTCGCGCGCGACCTTCAGCGCAGCCGAGGCGAGCAGCTCGGGCAGTCGTTCCAGCCGCTCGACGACGATGCCGCCGCGTGTAGCTCGGGCCAGCCCGAGCACGTCCACGTCCCGTGTGGTCCTGTGTATGAGCCCGAGGGCAGCGAGAGCCGACCCGCCGCAGACAACGAGCCCGACCTCGTTGCCTCCGGCAAGGGCAATCTGGCGGTCCAGTGCGGTCAGCAATTCGTCGAGGCGGGTTGAGTCGAATCTCACGTTTGTATTTTAACGACTAAGCAATAGTCTGTAAAGAACTAATGACCGAAGGATAAATGTGAAGCGCGGTGCTGCTAACGGGGAGGAACATCCCGAGAGCAGAATGCGGAATTGCGGACCGGAGGCTTACCACAAAGACACGAAGGCACGAAGAGGATTCAGACAGTTCAGAATTCAGAATCCAGAGGCCAGAATTGAGAGTTGTGGAACCGGAGTGGGGGACCACGGATGGACACAGATGAACGCGGATGAGGGCGGACTCGGATAGTTCAGAGTTCAGAATCCAGAGTCTAGAGTGCAGAGTAGCGGATACCGAGGTTTACCACAAAGGCACGAAGGCACGAAGAGGATTCAGATAGTCCAGAATTCAGAATCCAGAGGGCCAATGCAGATTTGCGGATGCCGGATGTTTGTGGAAGGCGGCATGGGATATGGTGCGCCTTGGCGGTGGGAGCCGGCGTCTAAGGGGTGGAGGGAGTTGTATGAGAAACGTGAATATCGCGTTCCTTGCTTTCATTTGCGGCGCGGTTTTGGCGCTGGGTGGATGCGGGAAGGGTCCGAAGTCGGCTCCGGTTGCCGAGAAGTCGGGCCGGCGTCAGGTGGTAAGAGTAACCGAGGTGACCTACGACAGGCCCAACCGGGTAATGGTGGTTACCCTGGCCGACGGCGTGGTTTATCAGTACGAGGACGTGCCCGAAGGGGTCTATCTTGAGTTCCTGGCTGCGCCGGAGCGTGATGCGTATTTTACCGCCCATGTTTCGGGCCAGTTCGGTTTGCGTCCGGCGCCGGTGAGGATTCCGATACCGGTAGGGCGGGTTGAGCCGACACCAGTCCCGGAGGCGCCGCGTCCCGAGCCGGTGAGGCCCCCGGAACGGAAGGGCGGCCGCGGCAGAGGCGGCCACTAGCCGCACCTGGTTTTGTTGCAGCCGGGCCGTGGGGTCCGGCCGAAGCCGCTGGCTTTAGTGAGTCGCGCCGGCAGGTATTTACGCAACCGCCGGGCCGGGGCCCGGTCTAACAAGGATGAACGAAAGCGGCACGGGATATGAGAACAGGATAACAGTCTGCATTCATGCGCCGGCGGAGAGGGTGTGGGAGGCGCTTGTTACGCCGGCAATTCTCAAGCAGTGGTTCTTTGGCGTAGATACGGAGACGGACTGGAAGGTGGGTAGTCGGCTCGTGCACCGGGCACCGATGGCGGGGAAGGCGTATGAGGACAAGGGGGTGGTGCTCGCGTTTGAGCCGCCGAGGTTGCTTTCGCACGGCCACTGGAGTCCGTTCTCCGGTCGGGCCGACCGGCCCGAGAACTATGAGACGGTAACCTACGGGCTCGCCGTCCGAGCGCAGGATACGGACCTGACGGTGAGCGAGGTGAATCTGCCCTCGGAGGAGGCAAGGGTGATATCGGAGAAGAACTGGCGGGGTGCGCTGAGGAAGCTTAAGGACCTGGTTGAATCGCAGGTTAGTAGCGAGCGACCGGCATGAGGGCGGAGGAGTCGGTTCCGGGGTGCGGATTGACAACGCGGCATTCGTCTTTACGCTTTAGGCCACGAAGATGGACAATCTGAAACCTTTCCTTACCCAGGTGCTCGCCGGCGTGGCGAGTCAGTACGCCGATATCCGGGTTGAGGAGTCGGACGAAACCGACATCGTCTATCGCGGGCAGGAGCTCGACCAGGTCGAGCGTTCGTTTGAGCGGGGCGGGTGCATCCGTGTGTTCCATCAGGGCAACTGGGGTACGGCGAGCTTCAACCAGGTCGACGAAAAGCTCGAGGGGCTGGCGAGGGACGTTGCGTCCGCGGTCGAGGCGATGCCGGCCAAGCCGGAGACGCTCGGTTCGCTGCCCGCGCTCACTGACAGCGTGACCATCCCCGAGGCCGACGACCCGCGCAAGGTGCCGCTCGAGGAGAAGCACGCGCTCATCAAGCACTATAACGACATTCTTTTGAAGACCCCCGGCGTCACGACGACGATGTCGGCGTACGAGGACAAGTTCCGCCGGTCGTCTTTCCTTTCTTCCGAGGGCCGCTTCATCACCCAGGACTCGGTTTACACCGGGTTCGTCTGCCGCGCGGTCGCCCGCGACGGCACCAACGTTCAGGATTACCACGATACGTTCGGCAAGACCGCGGGCTTCTCGTCGCTTTTGAACCGCGAGGTGATGGTGGAGCGGATTGCCAAGGTGGCTCTCGACCTGCTGAAGGCCGAGCCGGTGACGGCCGGAAGGTACGACGTCATCATCGACCAGGAGCTTGCCGGCGTCTTTGCCCACGAGGCGTTCGGCCATCTGAGCGAGGCGGACTTTCTCGCCGCGAACGAGCGGCTGCGGGAGCTGATGAAGGTCGGGAACAAGTACGGGGTGGACGAGCTCTCGATAGTGGACGACGGGACGATGCCGGGCGAGCGCGGGAGCTTCCGCTACGACGACGAGGGCAGCGCGGCGGAGCGGACCGAGCTCATCAAGGAGGGCCGCATCGCCGGGCACCTGCACGACCGGCAGAGCGCCCAGCGGATGAGCGAGAGACCGACCGGCAACGCCCGCGCGGTCTCCTATCGATTCGCGCCGATTGTACGGATGAGAAACACCTTTATCGAGCCGCGGGGCTACAACATCGAGGACATGCTCGACTCGGTCGAGAATGGGCTCTATGTGTGCGGGTCGCGCGGCGGGATGACCGAACTGGAATCGTTTACCTTCTCGTCCCAGTACGCGCGGCTGATTGAACGTGGCCGGCAGACGAAGCTC
>CAZAKP010000175.1:0-5683 GCA_964485845.1 uncultured bacterium
GGGCGAGTTCACGCTGGCAGCGAACACGCGGTTCTCGCTTGAGGGCTACGTGAAGAATTACGCTTCGCTTCCCACCTGGAAGGTGGACCTGCAGGGTAACCTCTCCGATGCGGGTAACGACGGCTACGGCTACGCGCGCGGAGTCGAGGCGGTGCTGGAGCAGTCCGCGGTCAACGGCTGGAGCGGCTGGCTGACCTACGCGCTCTCGTGGTGCCGGAAGCAGCAGGGCACGGATGAGACGCTTTACTGGGACAAGTACGACCGGAGGAACTCGTTCAACTTCCAGGTCCAGAAGGCCTTCGGACCGGAATGGACCCTGGCCGCGACGTTCCACCTGAACACCGGCGCGCCGTACACGCCGCTGCTCTACACCCAGGCGCCGAATCAGACGAATGGTTCGGACATCCGCCGCGGTCATTCGGCCTACGTCATCGAGGGCGAGAAGAATTCGGCGCGGGTGCCGACCTACCACCGGCTGGACCTGAAGCTCTCGCGCGAACTGCCCAAGCTGCCGCTCCATCCCTACATGTACATCGAGGTCATCAACATCTACAACCGGCAGAACGCGTACAACCTGGTCCAGTTCGAGGACCGCAGCGGCAACATCGTCACCGGCCAGTCCACCGGTATTCCCTTCACCCCGCTCGTCGGCATCGGCGGCCGGTTCTAGCGACCAGGACCGACAATCTGGTCCTGCGTCCGACTTGACTTGCTTGATGCCCCCATTGACTTTTGCCTGCCGCGACCTACACTCACCTAGCGACGCCGAAAGTGACGGCGCTGGGAAGCTGCCACGATATTCTATCGGCGCCAGATAGGATTCGTTCGTGACCCGGTTCTGGAGGTGCGTATGTCGCTGTGCCGCCAGCGAGTCTGTGGAGCTGAATTGACCCGTCCTCACAACCGAGCCCCGCGGCCGATGGTACTGCTGTTTGCACTGTCTTGCTGCCTGTCAGCGGTCAGCGCGCAGTGGATCGAGCAGAGTCCGGCCATGCGCTGCCCGAATCCCGACCCGCAGCCCGGAGTCTTCCTGCCCGCGACCATGCTGTTTCCCGAAACGGCTGATAGCATCGCCTATGACGACGACACCGTAGCGTCCGCCTGGTGTCGGAACGACGCCGGCGGCGGTTGGGGCGTCAAGTTCATCAGCCCGGCCGAGAGTGTCATGCTCTCCGGGGCACTCATCAACTTCTACCCGAACTGGCCGGTGCCCGGCGACACACTAGCCTCGTTGCGGGTCTATGCCGCTGATGGCCTGAATGGCGCGCCCGGAACCCAGCTCTTTGCCGTCGATTCGATCGGCATCACGCGAGGCGCCTGGAACTTCATCCCGGTCGATGTACCGGTCGTGGCGCAGAACTTCTACATCTTCTACAAGCAGGTCGGCGCCAATCCGAACTGCCCGGGGTTGTCTGTCGACAGGCACATCTACACCCCTTCCCACCGCCAGTGGCAGATGGACAATGCCGGCAATCTCCACGAGGAGTTCAAGTGGAGTGACTGGATGATTCGCGCGGTATTTGATTGGACCCCGCAGGACACGAACGCGGCCGTCGTCCGGTTCGCCCGGAGCATTACTCCCGATACTATGCCCGGCGGTGACATCGCCATTCTGGCCACCATCAAGAACATGGGCAGCGACACGCTGCCTGCCGGCACGCCGGCACGGTTGCGCATAACCGGTCCGAGCGGCTACGTCTTCAATGACTCGACCGCGACGGCCGCGAAACTGGCCCACGGCGAAGCCGGGCAGATCGGCTTCTCGCCGGCCTGGCCTATGCCGGAACGGCAGGGCTACTACCACATCAAGGTCTGGTCCGAGGCCGCGGGTGAGAAGTGGCCGGCCGATGACACAATCGCGTGGGACCTATGTATCGGAAGATGGGTCAAGTACGGCGCCGAGGTAGGGGTCACGGATTCGTTGACTCGGGCAGGTCCAGAGCGGGCGCTTAAGTTCCATCCGGCCGACTTCGGTTTGACCTACCCGCTGGGGATAGCGTGCCTCAGGGCCGACTTCAGTTCCGACAGCCTGCAGACGTGGGATGACTCGTCATTCACATTCAAGGTCTACGGCGGCGATGGCCAGGTCCTGCTCTACGAAAGTGAGACCCTGGAGGCGACACCGGGCGAGCGCGGTTACGCCGACCTCGACTCGATGGTCGTCATCAATACCGGTGACTTCTACGTCGCGGTGGTTCCGGTCAGCTCGACCGGCTTTCCGGCGACTGCGGGCGACAGCGCGGGTGGCGGTCACAGCTACTTTGGCAGCCCCGGTGCTTGGATTCTCTGGCCCTCGACGTCCCGCGAAGGAGAGTGGCTCATCGCGGCCGCGGTGCAGGACCGCCTGGGAATCGAGGAAGCGCCGAGCGCCGAAGTGCGAGCTTCGAGTGCCGGGCCGACAATCATGCGAGGCGTCCTCCTTCTTCCATCCCCAGTCCTCTTTCCTCACTTCTCTCTCCTCTCTGCCGACGGCCGCGAGGTCATGGACCTGCACTCCGGCGCGAATGACGTGCACTCGCTGGCGCCGGGCGTGTACTTCGTGCGCGAGGTCCAGGCGCAAGCTGGTGCCCAAGCTGTCAGGAAGGTTATCCTGACTGAGTAGATGATCATCGGTGGCGGGTCAAGGCGCCAAACGTTCGCAATCCAATCGTGACCCATGCCTGCCCCGCTCTTGACAGTGAATAAGGGGGATTCTACACTAACAGAGCAATTGAGGAGACTACCAGCCAACACTGCGTGATTGACGCGCAACAGTAGTACTATCGGGCAGAACCTGTCTGCCCATTCAAGAGAAGACAACCACGTCCGCGAGAGGAGGCCGATAGCGGCCGAGTTCGTGCTTGTCCGGCCCCGCCGCGCATAGGGCGCGGCGGTAGCGGACGAGAAAGGACTGCAGGATGCTCACAACCAGAAAGAACCTGCTCCTGGGCGCACTGATGCTCGGGACAATGCTGGTGTCCGTCAGTTCCGCCCAGCACCTGGAGGAGACCATCTATCTGCCGGACTCGTTCGGCGGGTTGATAAGCCCTGAGTGCCTGGTGTATGACTCGGCCAACAACTCCATCTATGTCGGTGGCTATCGCGGCGATTGCGTTCTGGCGGTTGACGGGGCTACGGATCAGAAGATTGCCAGAATTCCGGTAGGGGCTCACAGTACGGCTCTCTGCTACAATCCGGCCGACAACAAGGTCTACAGCGCGAACGCGGACAGCAATAGCGTGACCGTGATCAGCGGCGCGACCAACGGGGTCCTCGCGACGGTGAGCGCCGGCAGCAACCCTCGGACCCTCTGCTACAACCCGACGGACAACAAGGTCTACTGCGCCAACAGCTACAGCCATAATGTGACCATCATAGATGGCTCGACCGATGGGGTTGCTGCCACCGTGGCTGTCGGCGATTGTCCGCTGGCTCTGTGTCACAACCGGGCCAATGACAGAGTCTATTGCGCGAGTAGCGCGAGCCACGCCGTGACTGTGATTGACGGTGTGACCGACAGCATCACCGCCGACGTGGTCACGGGCAGCGGCTCTTGTGCCATCTGCTATGGCGCGGAGAACAACAAGGTCTATTGCGCGGGTGTTACCAGCGGTGTGACCGTGATAGACGGTGCGACCGACAGCGTAATCGCCTCGTTGGGTGCATGTCTCTATCCGAGTGCCCTCTGTTACAACCCGACCAACAACAAGGTCTACTGTGCGAACAGCGGCGGCGTGACAGTGATAGACTGTGCCAACGACAGCATCGTTACAACCGTGGCCGCCGGCTCTGGTGCCCTCTGCTATGACCAGACCAACAACAAGGTCTATTGCGCGGACGGCGACAGCGTGACGGTGATTGACGGCGTGACCGACAGCATCGTCGCCAGGCTGGCCGATGTCAGCGACGTTCGTGCTCTCTGCTGCAACATGGCCGGCAACAAGGTCTATTGTGCAAACGGGGACGATGACATCGTGACCGTGATTAGCGGCGCGACGAACGAAGTTGTTGCCACATTAGCTACGGGCAAAGTCCCGCAGACTATGTGCTACGACCCGCTGAACAACAGGGTATACTGCGCGAGTAGTGGCAGCAATGATGTGACTGTGATTGACGGCGCAACCAACAACATCATCGCGGCCGTGGCCGTGGGCCTCAATCCCGTGGCTATCTGCTACAACCCGACCAGCGACAAGGTCTACTGCGCGAACTTCGGGGGTCCCAGCGTGTCCGTAATCAGCGCGGCGACTGACAGCGTCCTGGCAACTGTGACTACCGGCAGCACCCCGTGGGCCATCTGCTGTAATCCCACCAACAACAAGGTCTACTCAGCGAACCGTTTAGGCGGCGACGTGACTGTGGTCGATGGCGCTGGTGACACGGTGCTCGCCACAATAGCTACAGGCGGCGAACCTTGGGCTCTCTGCTACAACTCGCAGAACAACAAGGTCTATTGCGCGAACTACGGAGACGGCGTAACGGTGATTGACGGGGCGACCGACAGCGTCGTCGCCACCGTTGATGCCGGCAGCTACCCCTGGGCCATCTGCTACAGCCCGCAGAACAACCGGGTCTACTGCACGAACTACTTCGCCGACAGCGTGACCGTGATTGACGGGGCGACCGACAGCGTCATCGCCACTGCGAAGGTAGGCGTCTCCCCTCGTGGTCTCTGTTATAACTCGCAGAACAATAAGGTCTACTGCGCGAGCTTCGACCGCGGCAAGGTGACGGTGATCGACTGCGCGTCCGACAGCGTCCTCGCCACCGTCGCTGTAGGCGGGCATCCTGAGGCTCTCTGCTACGACTCGCTGGACAACAAGGTCTATTGCGCGAACGAGAGCAGCGCCAGTGTGACGGTGATAGACGGGGTTACCGACGGCGTGGTCGCGACTGTCGGGGTCGGCGCTGCGCCGGTTGCCTTCGCATGGAATCCGGCTCAGAACCGGGTTTACGTCGCCAACAACCACAGCTCAAGCATCTCAGTCCTGGGCGATTCGCTGCAGGGAATCGAAGAGATGCTGAACGCCGAGCTGCGGGCGATCGGCCGAATACCCACCGTTATCAACAGCGTGCTGTTTCTGCCTCCAACGCCAGGCGTCACGCGAGGTGCTTCGAGCGTCTTGCTCGACATCGGCGGCCGCAAGGTCATGGACCTGCACCCCGGCGCGAATGACGTGCGCTCGCTGGCGCCGGGAGTGTACTTTGTGCGAGAGGTACAGGCGCAAGCTGGGGCCCAAGCTGTCAGGAAGGTTATCCTGACCGAGTAGTACGAAGGGCTCAAGTGAGATAGGCCGCCCGCAGCGATGCGAGCGGCCCTGAGCTATTCGGTCACGGCCAGAGCCAGCCGAAAGGGGAGAGGCTACGGTGACGGCGGCGGGGAGTTGAAGACCTTGGTGCGGATTGCCGCCAGTACATCGGGGTCCTGACCGCGACCGGCCCATTTCTGGAGCAGGACCTCACTGGCCATGGCAAAGCTCTCGCCCGATATGTTCTGCTGGCGCCCGAGCTTCCAGAGCTGCCGGGCATAGCTCAGGTACGGGACATAGTTGGTGGTGTGAACTCCCTGCTGGTTCAGGACTTCCTTGACCTGGAGTTCCATCGCGGTCATCTCTGTGGTTGCGGCCGCGTAGCGCCGCTGCATCTCTTCCTGCAGAAGGTCCAGCGTAGCTTTGGTCCGTTCCGGGCTGTACTTCTTCTGCCA
>CAZAKP010000176.1:0-5682 GCA_964485845.1 uncultured bacterium
GGGACGGCGCCTGCAGCCCTACGTTCACCGGCTGCGCGGGCTTGGGCCGCACGGGGTCCGCGGGCGGGTTGTCGAATCGAAGTTGCGTCCCGTCGAACCAGACCGGCTGTGCCGAGTGCCTGAGGTCGTTCTCGTTGTACATGACGCCGTCCATCTTGCTGTCGAAGTCGGTCTTCGTGAGCTCGACCGGCACTTCAGGATTGGTTTCATAACCAGCCCTGCGGCCCACGGCTATCCAAGAGAACTTCACCGACGCCTTGGCGTCAACCGCGGCCACGGTAAAGCCTTTGCTGTTGCTCGATGACAGGTATATTGAGGCCGGGCCCATCGGGGTGGCGGTCACAACGACCGGTACGTCCTTTGAAACCATGGTGCTGAACGAGGCCGGGAACGACACTGAGGCCGTGCCGCTTTTCATCTCGGCCACGCCTGACGTATAGATGTCCACGCTGGTCGAAGTAGTTCCATACGCCGCTTCGCGCCTTCCGCCGGTGGTCTGCATCTCTGCAGTATAGCCGGAGGTATAGGCGTTTCCCTGGGAGTAGAGCGCGTAGCGGTCGCCGCTCACAGTCGCGCCGTAGCACTTGCCCTTCAGCCAGCCGCCCATCAGACCGCCACCGTAGCCGCAGCCGATACCGGTGGCCTCGTGATTGCTGAGTCCGGAGCCGCTGGTCCAGCCGGAGGTGCCGTAGCCGGCGTACCACGTGCTGGACGAGTTCTTGTATCCAAGCGAGCCCCAGGTACCCGCAGTGCTAACGGCGCCCAGTACCCCGCCGGTCCTGATGTCGTCGCCGTGGGTGAACCCGGCTGCGCCGAAAGCATACGTATCCCCCTCTGCGCTGTAGCCGTGGAGAGCATCGCGCGATGAGTACTCTGCATAACCGGTGCCGCCATGCCCGCCTACGCGGTAACCTTCCACGGCCATGCCGTCCTGGCCGACGCCTTCCACGCCAGACATTAACGAAGACGTCGAAATGCCGTACACTCCATGGCCGCCCTTGCCGTAGACACCATAGCTGCCGCCCGCGGCGTAGAGTCCGTATGTACCGGCAGATGAGTCATAGGCGCCGTAGCCGGTCGTACTGATGCCCTTGACGCCGCAGCCATACGAACTCACGCCGGAGACGCCGACACCGTTGGTGCTTGTGCCGCGAACGCCTGCACTGTCCGTGCTCGAACCGCATATTCCGTGGTTGCTCGAACTCGAACCATAGACTCCATATCCGGTGCTGCTCGTTCCATTGACACCATTATCGTAACTGCTAGTACCATACACACCCTTGCTGTTGGTGCTCATGCCGTAGACGCCACAGCCGATCGTGCTGGTAGCATAGACACCGAACGATGGACCGTCGTAGACGTAGATCCTGGAATTGGCGTCCACCGGACCGCCGACTGCGACGTTGCCGCCACCGGTGTCGCGGAGCGATGAAGTGCCCAACGAACCAGTGCCGGTCCAGCGGGCTGCATATCCTGCGGTACCGCTGCCGCTTATGCCGGTCGAGTCGTTGCGGGGCGCCCATGTCGTGCCGGTCCATTTGATGACCTGTCCGGCTGCCGCGCCATCCTGGTTCAGCTTGGCCATCGTGACTGCTCCATCTTTGAGGTCGGCAGTGTTCACTGTCGTATCACGAATATCAGCAGAAGTGATACTTCCGTCAACGACGTTACTCGAGGAGACAGCGTTCGCTGCGATGGTCGGGTTCGGATAGGTCCCACTCAACCCCCCTCCTGCTGCGCCGCCCGGCGGGACGCCGGTAATGCTGACGTTGCCCGCGCTGGTGAGCCGGCCCTTCGTATCAACGGTGAACTGGCCGACCTGAGTCGCGCTGCCATAGGAACCCAACGACACACCGGAAACGGCCAGCGTCGGACTCGGGTAGATCCCAGTGAGGTCGCCGCCCGCGGCCTGCGCCTCGTTGACGAAGCGTGCATCACCCCACGCGGTGTCGAAACCCACCGTTCCCGAGTCGGACAGCGGGTTCGGTGATATGACGACGCCCGTAGCCTGCGTGACTTTCCGCACCGTCCCGGCACCCATAGAGTCGTTCCGGGGCGTCCACGCAGTGCCGTTCCATTTGAGCACCTGCCCGCTGCTCGCACCCATCTGGTTGAGCTTGGGTGCGGTGACTGCTGCGTCCTTCAAGTCGGTGGTATTCACAGTCGTGTCGCGAATGTCCGCTGAAGCGACGCTGCCGTCCACGATGTTACTCGAAGATACTGCGTCAGCCGCAATCGTCGGGTTGGGGTAGGTACCGGTCAGCCCGCCACCGGCAGAACCGCCCGGCGGCACGCCGCTGATGGTAACGTTACCCGCGCTGGTCAGTCTGCCCTTCGTATCAACTGTGAACTGGCCAACCTGGGTTGCGCTGCCGTAGGTGCCGGATGACACGCCCGATGTCGTAAGCGTTGGACTCGGGTAGCTGCCCGCAAGGTCGCCACCCGCGGCTTGCGCCTCGTTCACAAACCGCGCATCTCCCCAGGTGGAGTCAAAACGCACCGTGCCCGAATCGGTTATCGGGTTTGGTGAGAGAACCACACCGGTTGACTGGTACACCTTTCTGACCGTGCCGACCCCACCGCCAACGCTGTCATTGGCCGGGGACCAGGCACTGCCGTTCCACTTCATCACCTGTCCACTGCTCGCGCCCATCTGGCTGAGCTTGGGCGCAGTAATCGCTGCATCCTTGACGTCGGTGGTAATCACCGTCGTGTCACGGATGTCGGCCGAAGTAATCGTGCCGTCGAGCACCTTGGCCGAGGTCACCGCGTCGTCCTTGAGTTTGGCCGTGGTAATGGTCGTGTCGCGGATGTCGGCCGACGTGACGCTGCCGTCAACGATATTGCCCGAAGATACTACGTCGGCTGCGATGGTCGGGCTGGGGTACGTCCCGGTCAACCCGCCACCTGCCGTCTGCGCTTCGTTCACGAACCGCGCATCCCCCCACGTCGTATCAAAGCGTACCGTGCCCGAGTCGGTTATCGGGTTGGGCGACACCACGACGCCCGTGGACTGGTAGACTTTCCTGACCGTCCCGCTGCCGCCGGTGCCGACACTGTCATTTGCCGCTGCCCATGCCGTTCCGTTCCACTTCATCACCTGGCCTGAGGCCGCGCCCATCTCGTTGAGCTTGGCCGCCGTGACCGCCGCGTCCTTCAGCTTGGCCGTGCTGATTGTGGTGTCCCGCATGTCGGCCGAGCTCACCTGACCGTCGGTGATCATCGCGCCCGAGACGGAGTTCGCCTGGGACTCGTTCACGAAGCGCCCGTCTCCCCACGTCGTGTCGAAGCCGACCGTACCGGAGTCAGTCAGCGGGTTGGGTGATATGACCACACCGGTTGTCGGGACTACCTTTCTGACCGTTCCGCCGCCACCACCGCTGCCTGCGCTGTCGTTGCCCGGAGCCCAGGCCGTGCCGTTCCATTTGATGACTTGCCCGGTTCCGGCTCCGGCCTGGTTGAGCTTGGCCATCGTCACCGATGCATCCTTCAGGTCGGCGGTGTTCAGCGTCGTGTCACGGATGTCCACCGAAGTCACGCTGCCGTCAACGATACTGCCCGAAGATACTGCGTCGGCCGCGATAGTCGGGTTGGGATACGTACCGGTAAGGCCGCCGCCGGCAGAACCGCCCGGCGGCACACCGCTGATGGCTACGTTGGTCGCGCTCGTCACCTGGCCCTTTGCATTGACCGTGACCTGGGACACCTGCGTGGCGCTTCCGTACGTTCCGGCCGAGACGCCGGAGGCGTTCAGCGTCGGGTTGGGGTAGGTGCCGGTCAGGTCGCCGCCCGCGTTTCCACCCGGCGGGACGCCGCTGATGTTGACGTTGCTGGCGCCGGTCACCTGACCCTTCGAGTTCACGGTGACCTGCGAAACCTGGGTCGAGCTTCCATACGTACCGGCCGAGACACCGGTCGCCGCAAGGTCGCCGGCGGCAATCGTGCCGTCCAGTATCTTCGCGGACGTTACCGAGTCGGCTGCGATCGTCGGGTTGGGATAGGTCCCGGCCAAAGCACCGCCGGCACTTCCGCCCGGAGGCACACCGGTAATGGTGACATTGCTCGCACTGGTCAGGCGGCCCTTGGAATCCACCGTGAACTGCCCTACCTGCGTGGCGTTGCCGTATGTCCCGGACGAGACACCGGAGTTCACGAACGCTGGGTTCGGGTAGGTACCGGTCAGGTCCCCGCCCGCATTCCCACCCGGAGGGACCCCGCTGATGGCGACGTTGCCGGCACTCGTCAGTCTGCCCTTGGCGTCAACTGCGAACTGGCCGACCTGGGTCGCACTGCCGTAGGTCCCGGAAGAGACGCCGGAAGTAGCCAGAGTCGGGTTCGGGTACGTGCCGGTCAGGTCGCCGCCCGCGGCTTGCGATTCATTCACGAACCGCGCATCGCCCCAGGTAGTGTCGAACCGTACGATGCCCGAGTCGGTTGTCGGGTTCGGCGAAAGGACCACGCCGGTGGACTGCACGAGCTTTCTCATCGTCCCGACGCCTGCGCTGTCATTGGCAGCCGCCCAGGACGAGCCGCTCCATTTGATGACCTGCCCGGTCCCGGCCCCGGCCTGAGCCAGCTTGGCCATGGTGACGTTCGCGTCCGCCACTTTGGCCGTTGTCACAGCCGCGTCTTTCAGTTTGGCAGCCGTGACCGTCGTATCGCGCATGTCCGCCGAAGTCACGCTGCCGTCCACAATGTTGCCCGAGGAAACCGCATCTGCTCCGATAGTCGGGTTCGGGTACGCACCGGTCAGGCCGCCGCCCGCAGCTTGCGCCTCATTCACGAACCGCGCATCACCCCAGGTCGTGTCGAACCGCACCGTTCCTGAGTCGGTGATAGGATTGGGCGACACCACGACGCCAGTGGACTGGAACACCTTCCTGACTGTGCCACTCCCACCCGTGCCGACGCTGTCGTTGGCCGGTACCCAGGCACTGCCGTTCCACTTCATCACCTGGCCTGATGACGCACCCATCTGGCCGAGGTCCACCGCCGCAATCGTCCCGTCCACCACCATGTTGCCTGTGACCGAGGACGCCTGGCCCTCGTTCACGTACGCCGCATCGTGGTTGTGGTTCGCACCAGCAAACGCGGCCGTGTCCTTGCCCTGCAGCAAGTCCGCGCTGGCCGCCCGCTCGGAGAGGTACGAATATGCTGAACTACCGATGCGAAGACGAGGAGCGAGCTCGGGCCCACCCGAGACGGTCATCGTCAGGTAGGCCGCGCCGGCGTCCGGAACCGAGCCGATCGGCGTGGCCGCGCCGAGCAGCACCGAGAACAGCCCTTCCTTCACGCTCACGCTCTGCGTCTCCGACCAGAGGGGTGAGCCACCCGATGACACGCTGTACAGCAGGAACATCACTGGGTAGCTGCCGTTCGGTACCGGCACTCCCAGCGTGTCGGTCAGCTTGCCCTGGTATGACAACAGCCGCGGTATCGCAACCGCCTCAGGGGACTTCAGACTGACGGACGCGACGTGGGGGCTGGTGACTGCCCGTGGTGCAGTCACCACATTGTCGGCCGCATAGGTGATGGCGCACAGCAGCACCAGCAGCAGGACGGTGGACCTCATCGGACCTCCTGTTTGCGATAGTGTTTCCCGTTCTCGTGGCGAAGGACAATAGAGAAGCGCGGGCCGCGCCACCCGCCCGCGCAGCCTATTAAAGCCAGCGCGGTTTGAGT
>CAZAKP010000177.1:0-5678 GCA_964485845.1 uncultured bacterium
CATTGATGACCCGCGGGCTATCAGGCTGGGATACGTCGATTGTCGTGAAATAGAGCGATGTGACGTATGCCGTGTCTCCCACCATATCCATGTCGCCGACGTTTCCGGTCAGCCTGCAGCTCCCCAACAACGTCGGATCCCGCGGCCGCGCGACGTTGACGACCTGGAAGCGAGCGTCCTCGGCGAGGTGAAGAAGTGAATCCACCAGGACCATGTCCTCGACGGGGTTGAAGATCGCGCAGCCGCCAGCTACGCCCGGCCTTGACGGGTCTGTCACGTCAATCGACCGCAGGGGTGGCCACGCAAGCAGCCAGTCGATGAACGCAAAGCTGTCTCGACCGACGGCGGAGTGAGTGTCGAAGGCGTGGATGTTGGCGGTATCGATGCCCCCGAGATCCACGGGCGCAGCCGGATTAGTCACATCGAGGATCCGGAGCCCCGCGCCTCCGTCGGCAACGTACGCGCGCTCCTGGTCAAGCCAGACGTCGCTCGCCTCGTGAGCCGCGAGCAGAGTCGTGTCGTACGCCGGCGAGTTGAGGTCGGAGATGTCGATCACCGCCATGCCCATTGCGTCGGCCACGTAGGCCCGGTCGGACGCCCAGTCGGCCCAGACCGCGAACCGGTCGTTCGGCGTCATCGTCCGCGAGATGACGGATGGCCGCGTCGAATCACTGATGTCAACGACTGCGAAGCCATAGCCAACGTAGAACCCCGACGCAAAGGCCAGCGATCCACTCAGGTGAATGTCGCATCCTCCGACGCTGTCAGCCTCACCCAGGAAACGGGGACTAGCAGGGTCGCTGATATCGATTACGTCCACCCAGAATTCGTCGGCCTTGCTGTTCACCCACTTCGACGCCACGCAGATGCTGCCTCTCGCGTCCACGCCCAAGCAAGTGGTGTTGTAGCCGCCCGCTCGCCTGGGAACGGAGGGGTCTGACACGTCTACGAAGCTCAGGGCAAAGCTGCTCTGCTCGCGCACGACGGCCACATATCGCGTTGCCGCCATTACGTCGCCGCTGTCGGTGCACGTGCCCAACTCGTAGGGACTGGCGGCGTCGGCGATGCTGTACGAATGGAATGTACCTGCACTGGCAAAGTACAGGAGAGTGTCGAAGATAGCGAAGTCATTGACCGCATACGGAATCACGTTGCGGAACACGGGTCGCGTCGAGTCGGCGATGTTCCATATTTCGATGCCGTTACCGCCGGTCAGCAAGAACGAATCGTGTAGGACCGATTGCGCCGGAATGAAGCTGAGTTGTATTTCAGAAAGCACGACCGGGCTGTCAGGATTGGCCACGTTGAGCAGAGCGACCTCGCTGCCCAAGGTCAGCGCCACAAGGTTGCCCCTGCCAGTCACCTCGTTCGACGTGCCCCTGCCCCATTTGCCGACGAGTGTCAATCCAGTCGAATCCGGACGGTGATACTCGGTGTACCGCGCCGCATCCAGCCCGTGTCTCTCCAGCCACCCGGCATGGAACTTCGCCGGCATCCGCGCCAGCGACTCCTGCACCGCTTGATACTCCCCGAACCCAGGCTCGCGCGCACCGGCTGACGACACTACCAAGCACCCCAGAGTCAGTACACTGAGGAGTATTCTTAGCTTCACCATGTTGATGCCTGGTCTCTGTTAGCATGAGTCTAGAACTGCACTTGCCGGTTGTCAATGGCCAGTCGCGTTCGCTCTTTCTGCGCGGCTCGACGCCCGCGCGGACCACTCCCCTACCGTAAGTGCAAGTCATGAACCGCAGGCCGTGGCTCGTCTCACCCCGACGACGCTGGAAGCCTGACACCTGCCCCGATTCCTTGACTTCCCCTGGTATCAGGCTGGCTCGGACTGACATCTTCCCTGGCGGTCCTCAAGTTCCCGGTTTCCTCCGCTTGCCTTGACGCCTTGCCGGCGTTAGAATATGCGAGAAGATGAGCATAGCCGAAGTTAAGGCAAAGGCCGTCCCGATACTCAGGCGGCACGGCGCCCGGCGGGCCGGCCTGTTTGGCTCGGTCGTGCGCGGCGAGGACCGCGCGGACAGCGACGTCGATTTCCTGGTCGAGCTGGACGGAGAACAGAGCCTGCTCGACGTCATTGGGCTGAAGCAGGAACTGGAGGAAGCCCTCGGCCGGCGGGTTGACGTCGTGGAGTACGACGCGGTCAAACCGGTGATCCGCGACCGCGTGCTGTTAGAGCAAGTGCCGATTCTTTGAACCGAGACCTGCGCGATGTTCTCATCCACGAGTACTTCAACGTGAGGATCATGCGCGTCTGGTACGTTGTCGCTAACGACCTGCAGCCGCTCAAGCAGGCAATAACTCACGCCAGGACTTCACTGGACAACTGACGTCGCGTTCGCTCTTCCCGCGCGGCCCGCACCCCGCGCGGACGGCGTCCGCGAGTTGCCTCGCCTCTCCTCCGATTGACTCCATGGCCTCTCCCGGTAAGCTAGAGGCCGTCCTGTGCTGACGCTTTCCGGTCTGTTCCTCGCCGCAGTCATCGGCCTTGCGCCGCCGGCATCGGTCTGCGCCGGTGATACGCCCAATGACCAGGGCCAGTCCATCAGCCTCACCTGGGCCGCGCCCAGTGAATCCGTTGCTGGTCAGATACAGCCACCGTTTTCCTCAGCGGAAAGCGGTGGCAGTCCCGTTGAATCCGCCGGGCAGGTACAGCCACTGGCAACCCCGGCGGAAAGCGCCGGCAGTTTCATCGGCTATCTGATCTATCGTTCGACCAGCCCTGATTCGGGTTTCGCGATAATCGGTAACGAACCCTCTGCCCGCACCGAGTACATGGATAGCGACGTAAAAGACGGCACGAAGTACTATTACCGGGTCGCGGCCTATGGCGAGACCGACACGGCCGAGAGCGCCGTCGCGGGTCCGGCGGTGTCCCACGCCCAGTGGTTCAATACGTCCCGCCTGAACATCCTGGTGATGACCATCGTGATCTGCGCCATATTCATGTACTACATCCAGCGGGCGCGCAAGGGCGCGAAGATGTACATCCGGAAGATCGCCGGCCTCGACGCCATCGACGACGCGCTCGGCCGCGCCACCGAGATGGGCAAGCCGATTCTCTTCAGCTTCGGCCTCGGCTATATCACCGACCTTGTGGTCATCGCCGCCCTGCCGCTCCTGCGCAAGATTGCGAAGAAGTCGGCCGAGTACTCGACCCGGCTGCTCGTGCCCAGCTCCGACCCGATCGTCATGTCCGCCGCCCAGGAAACGGTCAAGGAGGCCTACACCGAGTCCGGCCGGCCCGATTTCTACTCCGCCGACAACATCAACTTCCTCACCTCCGACCAGTTCGGTTACGCGGCGGGCGTGGACGGTATCATCCTGCGGGAGAAGCCGGGTGCCATCTTCTGGCTCGGTTACTTCTACGCCGAGTCGCTGATCATGGCCGAGACCGGCCACTCGGTAGGCGCCATCCAGCTCGCGGGCACGACCGAGCTCACCCAGTTGCCTTTCTTTGTCGCTGCCTGCGACTATACGATGATCGGCGAGGAGATCTTCGCCGCGTCGTGCTATCTGCGGCCCGAGCCGATCATGCTCGGCACCCTGAAGGGCGAGGATTTCATCCGCTTCTGGCTGATCGTCCTGACCGCGGTGGTGGTCGTCATCGGCACGGTCGACGCGATCGCGAACCACCGGATCCATTTCCTCTCAAGCCTCTTTGAGCGGCTGGTGGCGTGGGCCACGCCGGCGTACGAGTAGCCAATGCTGAAGCGCACCGTCCCGCTCGTCATCGTCTTCTTCACCGCGGTCATACTGATTATCGCATTCTTCATCCCCCACCGGCCTTTCGGCGACCTCGAATCGCGGTTCCTCAACTGGACGGCAATCGTCGGCGGGTTCACGCTGCTCCTCGGCCTGGACTCGCTCACCAAGCACCACCTCGTCAAGATCTGGCGCCGGCAGCAGGGCTGGCCCTACAGCCTGATGCTCGTGCTGTCGCTCGCCGTCACCGTGGTGCTCGGCCTTTACTCCTGGTTCAAGTACCAGAGCCCGTTCGACCTCAGGGCGCCCTTCATGTGGCTCTACACCTTCATGATCATCCCGCTGCAGTCGACGATGTTTGCCAGCCTCGCGTTCTTCATCTTCTCCGCCGCCTACCGCGCGTTCCGCATCCGGAACTTCGCCGCGACCCTGCTTCTGATCGCGGCCTGCCTCGTGATGATCGGGAACGTCCCCCTGGGCAGCACGTTCTGGCACGGGATCGGCGGGTTCGTCCACGCCATCATCCCGGGCGTGGATGTCACGAAGTTCGCCGGGCTTGAGGGCTTCGCGTCGGTCAAGGACTGGCTCATGTCCATCCCGCAGGCGGCGGCCTCGCGCGGCATCAACATCGGCCTCGCGCTCGGCTCCATCGCCATGTCGCTCCGCATCATCCTGGGGATCGAACGCACCTATATGTCATGAGGAACGGATGAAGCCAGGGATCAAGGGATCGAGGGATCGAGGGATCAAGTGCCCTGACCGGATTCCGGCCCCACACTCTATCCCTATGTCCCTCTATCCCTCTACACCTGTCCTATGAAGTTCTGGGATCGCCTCGCGTCCGTGGACAGCCGCGTCCTGTATCTACTGCTTTCGCTGTCGGTAGTGCTGCCGCTGATACTCAGACCCAAGACCAAGGTGCGTGTCTCGGAGCCGGTGCGCGAGGCCTATGAGGCCGTGGACAAGCTGCCGGCCGGCTCGGTGATCATGATCACCATTGACTATGACCCGTCGTCCGCGCCCGAGGTCCAGCCGATGCTCATCGGCCTGCTCCACCATGCGTTCGAAAAGAACTTGAAGGTGATCGTAACCGGTCAGCTCCCGCTGGGCCTGCCCCTCGCTGGGATCGCGCTCACCCAGGTCGCGCCCCAGCACGACAAGATCTACGGCAAGGATTACGTGAACCTCGGCTACCGGCCCGGCTACGCGGCGCTGATCGTCGGCATCGGGAAGGAAATCCGGGACTACTTCAACACCGACTACAAGGGCGTGCCCATCGACTCGTTCGAGTTCATGCGCTCGGTTCACACCTACCGCGACATCGGGCTTTTGGTCGTGCTCGCCCACGGCGCGACCGCCGACGCCTGGGTGCAGTACGCCGGCGGGCGGTACAACGTACCTATTATCATCGGTTGCACCGGCGTCAACGCGCCGGGCATGTATGCCTACCTGCGCGCCCACCAGATAAAGGGTATCATCGGCGGCCTGCAGGGCGCGTCCGAATACGAGGCGCTGGTCGCGCGGCCCGGGTCCGCGACCTTGGGCATGCCGGCCCAGTCCGCGGCCCACGGCCTCATCATCCTGCTGCTCATAGTCGGCAACCTCGGCTACATCGTCTCGCGCCGGAAAGCGAAGAAGTAGATGATAATGAACATCATCGGCACCTGGGTCGCGGCGACGCTGACCATCGGCATCCTCTCGTTCCTGTACAAGGATAACCCGCTGTACAAGGCGGCCGAGCACCTCTACGTCGGCACGTCGGCCGGGTTCGCCATCATCTACTCGTGGGCCTTCGACGTCTACCCGATGCTCGTCGAGAAGTTCAACTCGAACATCGCGGCCCACAATCACATCGAGGCATGGATTCTTCTGGTTCCCGCGGCGCTGGGAGTCCTGCTGCTCTCCCGCTCCAACCTGACCCTGCCCGCCCTCGCCGCGCTCAGCCTGCTGATGCTCATCTTCCG
>CAZAKP010000178.1:0-5595 GCA_964485845.1 uncultured bacterium
TATCCCTGACGAATCGAGCAAAGTCCCTGACCTCGGTCTGCAACTCCTCGGGGAGATCCTTTGTCACTTCCAGCACTTCATCGAGTGTCTTCACGTTTCACCTCGCGTTTGCTGACCCAATATAACCTCTTCTCCCCGCTAGGTCAAGGACGCTGGCTGTAGTCCGCCGGCTCTGCGGACTACGGGTTTTCCTCTGGTATTGGCCCGATGGTCGGCATCGTGACGGGATTGTGTTCTTTGACGGTCGCAGACGAGGAAGACATGGCCGGACTTGGGACACGATCCGGATTGTCGGACAATCCGGTCATGTCCCGCGCCGTCCTGCTGGACGCGAGCGGCAGGCGCGTGAGGGAGCTCTATCCCGGCGCGAACTATGTCCGGGCGCTGGCGCCGGGGGCGTACTTTGTGAGAGAGGCACAAGCCCAAGCCCAAGCACAAGCAGTCGGGAGGGTTGTCGTGACGAGGTAGGCAAGGACAAGGCCGAGGTTGAGGCCAAGGTAGAGACCGGAACTAGAACGCAAGCAGAAACGGGACGAATGAGAGGCTGCGTTAAGTCTACTTTAAAGTAGACCGATTACCGAGCCGGGTTTTAGCCTAAGCACTTGATAGAACAAAGATTGGGCCAACTTCCACTTTTTGCAGGCCGCAGTCCCCTCTGCCATCCGGCACGCAACCTGGCACGGAGTCGGCCTCATCGCTCGGCAGGCGTCTGTGCAAGCCCTCTGGTACGCAACGGGGCACGCAGCCCGTCAGGCAGAACGGCCGGAAGTCTTGTCCGCAGCCTGGCCTGCAGTCTACCTTGTTGCTTCACCGGCTGCATCATCTGCTGCTTCGTCCGCAGTCTGCCCTTGAGCTCGGTCGGCAGTCTGGCAAGCACCTCGGCACGCAGCCGGTCGAGCTGCGAGGTCGGTAGTCTATCTCGCTGCCTGGCAAGGAGCTCTGGCTGTCGCCTGTCCTGCTGTCTGGTCCACAGTCTGACCCGCAGCCTGGTACGCAATCTGCCCGGCACGTGCTACAGCCCCAATGAAGAGACAGCTCCGCTTTCCTTTGACTCCGCGCGAGCCCGCAGCACAATTGAGGGAGGAGAAGCCTGAATGCCTGCCGAATCTGCACCGGACAGCTTCACTTTGCGAGCGGCCGAGTTGATACGGAGCATCCCCGCGGGCGAGGTCGCGACCTACGGCCAGATTGCCGGGATGGCCGGCGACCCGCGCGGGGCGCGCCAGGTCGTCCGAGTGCTCAACACCGAGAAGAATCTGCCGTGGCACCGGGTGCTCGCCGCCGGCGGCCGGATAACGCTGCCTGGTTCGGGCGGAGCGCTGCAGCGGAAGTTGCTCGAAGCGGAGGGCGTCCGATTCAGCGCCGACGGCACCACCCCTCTTGCGGTCTACGGCTGGCGGGGCGAACTGCGGCCGCCGGCGCGCTAGCCCTGCCCGCCCGTCGTACCAGGCGAAACCCGACCCGAAAACCGACACCGGACCGTGCAGCACGGCCGCGCTTGACAGCCGGGATTGGATTAGTAGTATTTAGCTACTAACGTATCGTGAAGCTACTAATAGTTGTTGACGCGGCAACATTATCGCCGGACGGTGCGTCTAGGGGAAGACAGGATTTGCATTTGAGGAGGTCCCGCATGAGATTGCTGACAGGTTCGTTAATCGCCGTGGCGCTGGTCGCGCTCTTGGTGGCCGGCGGCGCGGAGGTCGTTCAAGCGCCGGCCGGCAAAACCGGCGACAGCCCCTCGGAGCAGCGTCTGACTTGCTGCGGTACAGTCCCGGTTTTGCCGGGAGATGTGCCCGAGGTAGTGGTGACCGCGGAGCGTCCGGCATGGGTGATGCCGGAGGTCCTGGTGTCGGCGAACCGGATGCCGGAGGTTGTGGTGCGCGCGACATCGGCGCGGCCGGAGATGGCGCTGTGATTTGCTTCGCTCCGCAAAGCGGGGAACAGCCCCTGGAAGTCGCACACGGCCCTGTGAAGGGACAGCCCCCGTTTTGCATGGAAAACAGGGGACAGTCCCTCGGAGCAGCTGCGTCAAACTCGCTGCGGGACAGTCCCCGTTTTCCCCAGGTGCGCGGCTGATAGCGATGGAGGAGCAGGTGGCGGTCGCGGTGATTGAGCCGGTGGCAGCGGCCGCGCCCGAAGCGGTCGTGACCGACGCGAAGCCGCGGCTGTGGAACGCGAGCTTCTATCTGCTCTGGCAGGGGCAGCTCGTTTCGGCGCTGGGTGACGCGGTCTACGCGATTGCGCTCGGGTTCTGGGTGCTCGAAAAGACCGGTTCGACTGCAATCATGGGCACACTGATGGCCGCCTCGTCGCTGCCGCGGGTGGCGATTGCGCCATTTGCCGGTGTGCTCGTAGACCGGGCGGACCGGAAGTGGATGCTCGTGGCGATGGATGCCGTTCGCGGGCTCGCGGTGGTGCTCGTCGGCGTGGCCGCGTTCACCGGTGTGATTCAGGTGTGGATGGTGCTTGTCGCGGGCATAATCATCGGCGTCGCGTCGGCGTTCTTCAACCCGGCGGTGGGTTCGGCGATACCGGACATCGTGCCCAAAGGGTCGATTGTCCAGGCCAACTCCGCTTTCGCTCTGCTGCAGACCGGGTCCGGCGTGCTGGGCAACGCCGCGGGCGGTTTTCTCTTCCAGTTGCTGGGCGCGCCGCTGATGTTTCTTGCCAACGGGATTTCGTACCTGGTCGCGGCCGTGGCGTCGCTGCCGATACGCGTGCCGAAGGTGCGGCACGAGTCGCAGGAATTCCGGTTCCTGCGCGACCTGAAGACCGGCCTTGCCTTCGTCTGGCAGTATCGAGGGATCCGCTACATGGTGCTCACGGCGGCCGCGCTCAACTTCTTTGCGGTTATCGGCATCACGCTCTTCCTGCCGCTGTTCCAGCGGACGCCGGGGCTCGGCTCGAAGGGCTATGGCATCGTTATGGCCGCGCTGACCGGCGGCATGTTCGCGGGATTCCTGCTTACCTCCGCGAAGAAGATTGCCTACCGGAGCCGGTTCAGAATCTTCTATGCCTGCGGGCTTTTCTCGATGGCCTGCGCGGCGGTGATGCCGGCCTGGCTGAACGTCCCCGCGATGGTGGCGCTGGCCGCGGCGTTCGGGGCGACCAACGCCGTGGTGAATTCGTTCTTAAGCGCCACGATGGCGACGGCGGTGCCGCAGAACCTGCGCGGCAAGGTGTTCAGCTTCATCGGGACGATTGCCGGCGGCCTGACGCCGATAGCGTTTGCCGTCGCCGGCGGGCTGGCCGAGGTTCTGCCGCTGCGGCCGCTGATTGCCGCGACCTTCGTTTTCACGCTCTTCTGCTTCGCACCACTCGTCCTGTCGCGGCCGACGCGGCAGCTCATCAACTTCGACCCGGAGGCGGATACGTTGGAGCAGATACGGTGAACACGGCCGGCCGACGGCAGAAGTCGGAAGGCAGAAGTGCGGACGGCGGCGGAGCACCGGCGGTGAAAATCCTTTTATAGCTAACGGAGGCGCGATGGAGCTGATTCTGGCCCTGCTGGTAGCGGCCGGACCGCTGAAGAGCATCAACGTGAGGCGGGTGGAGACGCCGCCGCGAATCGACGGCGTTATCGAAGACGTCTGGCTTACGGCTGACTCGGCTGACGACTTTGTCCAGGCGATTCCGGATGAGGGTTCGCCGCCGACCGAGCGGACGGTCGTCTACGTGCTGCAGGATGACGCAAACCTCTATGTCGCCTTCCGCTGTCTCGCGGCGAAGCACCGGCCGGTCGCTCAGCTCTACGGCATGGAGGAAGAGGCCACGGTTTTCATCGACCCGACCGATTCGCGCCAGACCGCGTACTTCTTCAAGGTGTACGGCAGCGGGCTGTGGCGGAGCGGCAAGA
This sequence comes from uncultured bacterium, assembly GCA_964485845.1. GTDB lineage: Bacteria > Hydrothermota > Tepidihabitantia > Tepidihabitantales > Tepidihabitantaceae > UBA2258. Next base: position 3,860 of record CAZAKP010000178.1, read on the forward strand.
TACTCGATAACGGCCTGGGTGAGGACTGGTCGTGGGATGCGGTGTGGTTCTGCGCCAACCGGATTCTGGACACCGTGATGGAAGTCGAGATGAAGATTCCGTTCAAGTCGCTCCGCTACAGAGAGGGCGCGAACGAGTGGGGCATCAATTTCCACCGGTTCATCACGAACGGAATGGAGCATGACTACTGGACCGAGGTGAGGGAACGCGAGGGCGGCAACCTGATTTCCAGCTACGGCCGACTCAAAGGCATCAACCCGCGCGCACACGGCTACTACTTCGAGCTCTATCCCGAGGGCTATGTCCGCTACGACGAGGCAGCGGGAGAGGAGCGCAAGGTGAAGCCGTTCGCGAGCCTTAACTTCAAGTGGGACCTCACGCCGCAGGCCACGGTCAACGCCACCGTGCTGCCGGACTTTGCGCAGATTGAATCCGACCCGTACAGCTTCAATATCTCGCGCTACCCGACCTTTCTCGCGGAGCGGCGGCCGTTCTTCGTCGAGGGGAGCGAGAACTTCCGGCTGTCGAACATCGGCGACCAGGGCATCTTCGCGCCGCTCAACATCTTCTACTCGCGCCAGATCGGCAAGCCGGTGCGCAATCAGCCGGTGCCGATTCTCGGCGGACTCAAGCTCACCACCCATTCCGAGAACTGGAACTTCGGGGCGCTGGGCGCCTACACCGACCAGCTTGCCGACTCGACCGGCGTTTATGAACCGCGCCGCGCCTTTGCCGTAATGAGGGGCAGGGGAAAACTGGTGGACGCTTCCGACGTCGGCTTCCTCTTCAGCGGTACGTCAGCCGGCGAAGGCAACTACAACTACGCGCTGGCCGGCGACTGGGGCTACGGGACCGGCGGCAGCCGGGCCGAGATTCAGTCCGCACTCTCCGACAAGGACGGCCGGCTGGGCTGGGCGCTCAATTCCGGATACATGTCGTTTGCGGGCAAATTCCTGTCGCTTGCGACGTTCCAGGTAATCAGCGACTCGTTCTCGGTCGAGGACATCGGCTACGTGCCGTGGGCCGGACTGAAGAAGTTCCAGGTGCTGAGCGGGCCCTGGCTTACGAGCCACGGCGCGCTGCGCCGGTTCTACGGCGCGCCCAGCATCACGGTTACGCAGGAGCCGGGCAGCGATGACCTGTCCTGCATCATCGGCGCGCACCTGAACCCGCAGTTCCGCAACGGCTGGTACGCGAACCTCGACGGCAGCCTCGGGCCGGTGGCAGAGGCGGACGCCTCGTACTTCGCGCGCTCGCTCAATCTCGAAGCCGGCGCCGGCTCGGTCAGCTACAGCACCGAATTCGGCGCCAACTACAGCCACGGCTACAACTACACGCGCGGTTTCGTTGCCGACAACTATTCCGACTGGGCTTCCTTCACCTACTATCTGGCCGGGCGCGTCGCGCTGATGGTCGGGGCCAACAATTGGTGGGAGTGCGACCCGGCGGGCGAGGTCATCGGCGTCACGACCGTGGCCCGGCCCAAGATTGACTACCGCATCAACTCGCGGATGTCGTTCAACGTCTACGACGAGGTTGTGCTCAGCACCCCGGGCACCGATTTTGCGAGCACCGGCCCAACCACCAATCGCGTCGGTTTTCTCTTTTCCTGGAACTTCCTGCCCAAGAGCTGGCTGTATGTTGCGTTCAATGACTACCGAGTTGACACGGGTGAGTGCCTGACGCTGGCGAGCCGGGTGGGGGCGGTGAAGCTGCGGTACCTGTTCTATTTCTAG
>CAZAKP010000179.1:0-5541 GCA_964485845.1 uncultured bacterium
GTGAAGGAGAACGGCGACGCGAAGTTCGACAAGGGCGAGTACCTCGCGTTCTATGCCGAGTCGCCTTCGTACTGGCAGGTGAGCGATTCGCTCCGGTTGACGAACGACTCGGTCTGGCGGACGAACGTTCTCACCGACTATGGCTGCTTCTGGCTGACCTGGGGCGGCGAGAACGGCCGGCGGATGGATTCGGTGTCCGGCGCCGGGGCGACGAACCCGCGACCCGATGCGTACGCGCACAGGCGGCTGGAGCCGGACAGCCTGTGTCCGGCGCGGTCGGGCCTGCTCTGGTTGTGGCGGGACATCGTCAAAATCGAAGGCATGGACGAGACCGACGTCGTGGCATTCAAGCTGCCGCAGCGCGACACATTGCGCCGAATCAGCGGCCGGTTCTACGGCCGAACCGACGCCGCGAACGGCACCCGCTACGCCCACGCGCGAATCTACCTGAACGGCTCAATTGTTGACTCGTTGCGGATACCCGAGGCAGCGTCACTACCGTACAATCGTCTTGACTTCCTCTTCGACAGGCTGCCGGGTGAAGCGGTTGCCCGCCCGGGAAAGACGGACAGTTTGGCAATTGAGCTATATGGCGACGAGGCGATGGACGTGCTCCTCGATTATCTGGAGGCGGAGTACGCGGAGAAGCTCATCGTGAGTGGGTCCGAGCCCCAGCTTGAATTCCTTGCCGAAGAGGGAAACGGCGCCGAGTTCGGTATCGAGGGCGCGAGCGGCGACGTGCTGATTCTGGATGTCACTAATCCCTACAGCCCGGTCCGGATTACCCAGACCGACGTCGTGAGCGGTCGCCGCAACCTGCGGTTGAGCGCGGCCGGGTTCAGGCGGCTGCGGTGCGCGCTTGCATCCGGCCTCCTCGCGCCAAAGGAGGTCGCGCGCCGGAGCCCGGGCAGACTGCGCAGCGCGGCCGCGACCGGCGACTACTTTGTTGTGTGCCCGGATGAGTTCTTTCACGCCGCCGAGTTGTTTGCCCGGTATCGCGAGGGCAATGTCCGGGGCATTACGAACGCGCACGTCCAGGTGGCGAAGCTCTCCGAAGTCTACGATGACTATGCCTTCGGCGTTGAAGAGCCGGGCGCGATCAAGCGGCTGCTGCAGGCGAAGCGGCCGGCGTACGTGCTGCTTGCGGGCGACGGCACCTACGACTATCGGAACATACTTCAGTTGCGCACGAGCCCGGTGCTGCCGCCCTACGAACTGGGCTACGACATCGACCCTGAGGTGTATGGTTCCATCGCGATGGCGCTCGATGCATGGTATGCCGACCTCGACGGCGACGGCGTGACTCCGGACCTGATTCTCGGCCGGTCGACGGTCAGGAGCGCGACGGAATTCCGCCAGTTGCTCGACCGGGTGAAGAAGTACGAGACGCAGCCCCTGGGATACTGGGCGAAGCGGTATCTGCTGCTCGCCGACGACGAGATCCTTGGCAGCTTTGACCGGAGAGACGGCATCCCCGATCACATCCCGAACTGCGAGGAAGAGGCCCGAATCGCGGCCGGCCTGCTCGATCCGGTCAAGGTGTACCTGACCGAATATCCCCTGACCGGTACCAGTCTCAAGGCCCAGGCCAGCGCCGAGTTCATCCATCAACTCAACCTCGGGGCGGTGCTGTTCTGTTTCTTCGGCCACGGCGCCGGGTTCCAGCTCTGCCACGAGCAGATACTGCATATCACCAACACGGTGCCGAGCGTGAACAATGGTACGCGCAGCCCGATGGCATTCTACGGTTCGTGCGGAGTCGGCCGGTTCGAGGACACGCGCTACGAGGCGATTGCCGAGGAACTGGTGCGCAAAGAGGGCGGGACAATTGCCGGCGTCGCTGCGACCAAGGCGACCAACTCCGGCGGAAACGCGGGGGTGGCCCGGACGATGTTCGGGCGGGTGATGGCCCAGCCTGATGACCCGGTTGGCCCGGCATTCCTCGAAGGCTTCCTGCAGTACGGCAGGCCGCCCATATACTGCCTGTTCGGCGACCCGGCGACCGTACTCAGGATGCCGCACCGCGGCCCGGCCCCGGTGGTTCGACCGGATACCTTTTATCCCGGCGGCAGGAATGAGTTCGAGGCCACCGACAGCGTCCTCGCCAAAGGGTCGTATGAGGTGTCGGCCCATGAAGCGGTGTGGCATCGCGAATACCACTCAGATTACACGCCGCCTCCGCAAGGTCCGGGCGGGTCGTTCACGGCGAACTACGAACTCCCGGGGTATGAAATCCACCACGGCGCGGGTAAGTTCGATTCGAGCCGGATCCGCGGGTCGTTCGTCGTCCCGAGGATTCCGTACCCGGAGACGACCGAAGTCGCCAACGGCAGCTACGTCCGTCTTCCTAACACCTGTCGCGTCAGTCTGCTCAGCCTTGACGGCGTGCCGGCCCTTTCCTACGAGCGTGACTCGATTGCGCTCGACACCCAGATGGTCTCGACCTCGGATAACGAGCCGCCGCTCGTCAGCCTTTATGCCGACGGCATTCCGCTCGTGCCCGGCGAGACGACACTGGTCCCCGGCAGCTTCAGCCTGGTGGGGCGGCTGAGCGACTCGGCGGGCATTTTCCTCGTGTCGAGTACGGACCCGTCGATTCAGGACGTGGTGCTGAGCCTGAGGATGTCCGGCGCGACCACGCCGCTTACCGACTTCTTCCGCTACTACGATAACTCGACCGTTGCCGGGCAGTTTGCGTATCCGCTGGCGCTGAGGGACAACTTCAGCGATTCGATCACGGTGGTCGCCGCGGACAACATGGTCGACCCAACCAATCCCGGCCGCCATCGCACGCGAGTGACCGTAATGCTCGCCACCGCGAAAGACACCGCTGCGGTCAAGCTTACCGATTGCCTGGTCTATCCCAGTCCTACGACCGGGCCCGCTCGGTTCACGTTCAGGCTGACTCGTGCCGCCACGGTTTCGGTCAGGGTATTCACGATTGCCGGGCGGCTGGTGCGAGTGCTGCCGCCGGTCGCGTGCGGGTTTGACTACAACCAGATCGAGTGGGACGGCCGTGACAAGGACGGCCAGATACTCGCCAATGGGGTTTACCTGTACAAACTCGACGCTCAGGCAATCGGGTCCTCGTCGGTCGACCGCCGCTCGGCATCGTTCCGGGACAAGTTCATCGTCTACCGGTAGAAGTCCAGGCGGCGAGTCCACAAGCGATGGGGGGCGTGCGCCGCTCGGGCCGACCCGGTCGGGGCGTCAGGGCCGGTTTTCTGAATACCTCGTTCCACCTTTCTTGACTCAGGGGCTCATCCGGCTAGACTGAAGTCCTTGGAACGGCTCCAGGTTCTGGTTGCCCTGAAGCGTCGCAACAGGTTTTTGAACCTGTCCGTTCCTGCTTACGCCATCTACCTTGGAATCGCCGGGGTGGTGGCGCTTCTTGTTTGCGGGTCGTTGCTCGGTTCCTTCGCGGTGTCACGCCTGACCGACAACGGCCGGGTCGGCCGGCTATCCCGGGAGAACACGAATCTGAAGGCGCAGGTTGCCGCCTACGCCGCGGCGATGGACACGTTCCGCCAGTTCATGGCCAGGACCGAGCAGATGGATAATAAGCTGCGGGCGTCCATCAGTCTGCCGCTCATCCCGGGCGACATCCGGCTGATGGGCATCGGCGGCAATCAGCCACCCAGCCAGGAGCCGCGGGTCGATGCCATGCTCCGGCGCGTGCGGTTCGAGCAGCAGTCGCTGGCCGAGATTCAGTCCGCGCTCAACGACCAGGAGTCGCGACTCCAGAACGTTCCTTCAATCTGGCCGGTGCAGGGCTGGGTTGCGTCGGGCTACGGGCGCCGGCCGGACCCGTTTACCGGGGCGCGCGTCATGCATCCCGGTCTGGATATCGTCGCGCCAACCGGTACGCCGGTCGAAGCGACCGGGGCCGGGCGCGTGGTCTACGCGGGCTGGAAGGCCGGCTGGGGTCGGTGCGTCGAGATTGACCACGGCGGCGGCATCCGGACATTCTACGGGCACTGCCGGTCGCTCAGTGTGAGCGACGGACAGAAGGTGTCCCGGGGCGATGTCATCGCCACGGTTGGCAGTTCCGGCCGTTCGACCGGAACCCACCTGCACTACGGTGTACTTCTGGGCGGCAACTGGGTGGATCCGAATAACTACGTTCTCACCCAGCTCAGCGCCAACTAAGACCTACTTCCGCAACAATACAACCGGCAGTCTCTCGGCGCGGGTGGTGCCGCTGGTGCGGTACTCCACGCAGACTGCGTAGATACCGGTCGCCGCCCGGCCCCCGGACGAACTGAGACCGGTCCAGCAAACGGTGCCGCGCTCCCCGGGCGGGCGTCCGGAGAAGAGCGTTGCCACCTTCCTCCCGCCGAGGTCGAAGACCATCACATTCAGCGTCCCCTTCGCCTCGGGCAGCCGGTAGACAATCGCAAGGCTGTCCTCGAAGCCGTCGCCGTCGGGACTGAAACTGGAGAGGCTCAGGTCGAAAAGTCGCTGTGCCCCGTTGGGCGTGACGGTCAGCCGCAGGAAGTTGTTGGTCGTGTCGGCGTCGGGACCAAGGAGCCGGGCGCAGAGGTCGGACGTCACGGCGGGACATACGAGGCTCGCCTGCAAGGTCGTGTCCTGCCCCGGCGAGAGCGGCGGACCGGACAGGGCGGTGTCGCTTTCACCGCCGTCGGGCTGCGCGTTCCCATTGCGGTCGAGGAAGAGCGAGACGCTCCAGTCGTCCGCCGGCGTGTAGCCGGTGTTGGATACACGGACACAGGCGACGAGGGGCTCGCCCGGTTTCGTCGTTGTGGAATCGGTCAGGGCGATGCCGGTCAGGGCGAGGTCGAGGTAACTCGTGCTGCTGTTGGCGGCGCCGGGAGTACAACCGGCGGTGTCGAGACAGGCAATCCAGTTGCCGACTGAGTCGGGCGCGGCCAGGTCGATTCGCTCCCACGAAATGCCGTCGCCCACGTCGCAGGGAATCGAGTCGGCGGTATCCGACGGAGTGCCGAAGGTGCTCGTGTCGCCATCGACGGAGCAGAGAACGACCGGGTCGTTCGTCGTAAGTCCGTCGCCGATGGTCGTATTTTTCACGGTCAGTATCAGCGTGCCCGATGCGGCGCGGTACGGCTGCTCATAGCCGCCGAGCGCAGCCGTGTCGGTGTACTCCGGGTCGAGCACGAGGGCGTAGCATTGCGGGTCGAGTTGGGTTGTACCGAGGCGGAGGGATCCGCTATTCAGGATGGAGGAATCGGTCCACGCTTGGAGCGTATCGAGCGCGTCGCCATCATCAATGGTCCAGTGGAGGAGGTCAACTGTCGAGTCGCTCAAGTTGTAGAGTTCGACGAACTCATTCCGGTCTTCGGGATTGTGAGGACCGGTGATACCCCTGGGATTCGCCATCACTTCGCTGATGGTAATCCGGCTGGCGCAGGTCAGGGCGAGGAGCAGGACCGTTCCCACGCCGCGAGGATATCAGTCGCAGTCAGATTGTCAACCGCCGCAGACCCGGGCGCCGTTCTAGAGCAGCGGCAGGTAGCGCTGGATTTCGTATTCGCTCACCTGCGCCTTGTACTCGTCCCACTC
>CAZAKP010000180.1:0-5536 GCA_964485845.1 uncultured bacterium
GTTCAGCGATAACCCGATGTCCCCTTTTGACATGCTCTGTCGCTGATGGAGCTGAATTCCTCAGGTCCGGCGGGCGACGCCCGTCTACCGCGCGACAATGACCTTCCGCACGGCAGTCGGTCTCCCATCTTCGGTCTTCAGTCCCCGGACGAAGTACACCCCCGGTGCCAACGCCCGCACGTCATTCGCGCCTGGCTTCAACTCAAGCACGTTCCGCCCCGCCGCATCCAGCAGTTCTGCCCCGTCTACTGTCTGCTGTCTACTGTCTGCTGCGCTTAGCATGAACACTCCCCTGACGACGGTCGCACCGGACCTCGTCGTTCGCGCTTCGGCGTTCGGCGTTTCCTCCACGCCCTCGCCCATGAACTCGATTATCTTCAGACCGGACTCGTAGTCCGTCACATAGGCCAGGTTCCCGGACACGGCAACGTCAACCGGATGGAACTCCAATCCCTCATACCATCCGGCCAGATGAAGACTCTGCGGGTCTGTCACATCTATGACGTACAAGCCAAGGGGACTCAGCACATAGACGAAGTCGCCGGACACGGCAACGCCAGCGCCCAGGTCGCGGAAGCCGACCCACCCTACCTCATGCGGCTTCTGCGGGTTTGACACGTCAATGACGTGCAACTTGCCAAACAGGTCCGCCCCTCCCACGTACGCAAAGTCACCGGCCACGGCAACGCTCAGGGCATTACCCGGCAAGGAGCAACATCCTACCTCATATGGCGCTTTCGGGTTTGACACATCCAGTATCTGCAAACCGGAGTCGTTGTCCGTCACATAGGCGAGCTTGGCGGACAGGGCAACGCCACGGGTCTTACCCAAGCCATCCCAGTGTCCTACCTCGTACGGCTCCAGCGGGTCTGACATGTCCAGGACGCGCAGACCATTGAAGTCGGCCGGCATGTAGGCATAATCAAAGTCACTGGAGAGGACAATGTCATCGCCACCGCAGGGGGAGGAGTAACGCCCCACCGCATACGGCTCCTGCGGGTCTGATATGTCCACTATCCAGAAGCCGTCAAAGCTGCCGTACGCCGTCAAGTAGGCCAAGTCCCCGGACACGGCAACAGAATTGCAGTAGTCGGCTGTGTCAAAGCGTCCCACTTCATGCGGCGCTGTTGGGTCTGATACATCCAGAACAAACAACGAGCCGTAACTGCCAGAAACGTAGGCGAAGTTCCCGGACAGGACAACCCCTATTACCGCATACGGAAGCTGGCAACTCCCGACCAGCCGGCAGTTGAGCGTGTCAGCAGCATCTGTCCTTGTGACGATGCCGACCACCAGCATCGCAAGAGCTGCCACCCTCGGCATCTCCTTGCCCGGCTATCGCGCCGCAATCAGCTTGCCAGAGCCTGAACCTGACGGGGTTTCTACTGTGTAGAAATAGACCCCTGGACGGGCGCTCCCATGCCGCCAAGTCAACTCAGCTCCGGCGCTGCAGTCCTGAGCACTGGTCCTTGCCACAACCATTCCGACAACGTCGAGCACTTTCAGAGAAACCGGACCCGGCGCGCAGGAGACGATGAACCGATGTTCACCCGAACCCACACGGACCTTCACTGCAACCCTCTCTGGACCGGCCCACGCCCGGCTCTGTCCACCATCCTCCTCCGGCGGGTCAAACCCATCATGATACGCAAAAGTGTCGCAGGTAAGCTCGCCAAATACCGCATAGCAGGCGTGCGTTGCTTCCGCCTCGCACAGAGCAGCACCAGCGTTCTGGAGACAGGGCGTCGGCTGTGAGATCTTCAGCTTCGAGGTGCCACCCGCCGGGTCCCAGACGAGGTAGGCTCTGGTGTGCCCGCCGACAAGGAACCGGACATCCTCGTACGGTAGCGGATCATCGCGATCCGGTCCGGGTGACATCGCCGCGCCAGAGTCTACGAGTACGTCGTAGGGCAGGGTGTATTCAAGGCGCCAGGCGTCTGTTGCCGGGTTGTAGCTGTACAGGTGGTAGGAGCCCTGGCCCCGAAGCGCGAACACCTGACCCATCGGATACACGTCAGTGCTGTCCGCCCTCGGAACCCAGGCAAGGGCTCCGCCAGCATTCACGGCGAGATGATTGTAGAAGTCGTCGAGTCGGTCCCAGGTTCCATTACTAGCGCTCTGCATCGGGTAACTGTAACGATAGAAGTAGCTCCTCCCACGACCTAACAGCGCATAGAAGACTGCAGATGGGGTGCCGCCCAAGTTCTGGACACCACCATAGCACAAGGCGCCACCAGCACCCACAGGGTACGGCACCGAAGGCCGGGAGTACCACCGGTTTTCGGGAGGGCTGTAGAGCCAGAACAGGTCCGTGTTATTGCCGGTGAAGGCGAATATCCGGCCCGAGTCAACTGGATAATAGGGGTCCGGACCGTAGGCGAGCGCGCCGCCCCAGCCAACATACTGGCCATTCGGGGAGGGCAGGTTCGCCTTTGGGGTCCAGCCCCATGGGGATGTGGAGTAGCGTTGAAAATGGTTGGGGTCTTGCGTGCAGTTGCCGTGAAGAAGCCACACGCAAGGGACTGAGCCGGCTTGGTAATCGATCCCGTAGCAAAGCGCACTGCCTGCCTTTGCATCGTACAGCCCGTAGCCCGGGTAGAAGTCGTACCAACAGTCGGCATTGAGCAGAGCAGGGGCGAGCAATAGCCCCGCGACTGCGGTGGTGATAGAGAGCTTCATCTCTAACTCCTTCCTCTCGCCATTTCGGCGAGTTGATGTTTGCGAAAGAACCCGCGCGAAGAGCCGCCGTAGCGAACCGCACCCTCGGCGCACAGGTGTAGCTTCAGGTTCTTAGCCCGATTTCCTAGCGAAGTAGGGTAACGGTTCGGACAAAGGTCACTGAACACTCGGCCCTCCGGCTGGGTTCTGACTTCTGGGCCAGTCAGCGCCGCTGGCGTGTAGGCGGCCTGCGCCGTCCCCGTGTCGGCGCCAACACTTCAATTATAGTCCCGAATCCGCCTTGTCAACAAGAATCTTCACTGCCGGGCCAGCAGGTAACCTACCCTAGTCAAGTCACTCGCACCGCCGGGCATGCAGTCATAGTGATGGGCCAGCACGGGAGTCCCAAGTATACCGGCCTGACACACCTTCGCAGCGGAGGCGAAAGCGGCGGGGCGAGTCAACCTCTGCCCTTCCGGGACTAAGGAAGACTCGCCCCACTGGCGTATCGCAACGGAGTTGCGATGTTCAGCGATAACCCGATGTCCCCTTTTGACATGCTCTGTCGCTGATGGAGCTGACCAGAGTCGAACTGGCGACTTCCGGCTTGCAAAGCCGGCGCTCTCCCAACTGAGCTACAGCCCCGACTTGACTTAAGTCACGCTTATCTTAGCCGGTGATAGACAGGTGTCAACGCAGACTGGTGCGTCGAAGGCGGGTTGCCCGCGAAGGACCAAGTAGTAAGGACTAAGGACTAAGCAACCGGGAAAGGACAAAGTGCCAGGACAGCGCCGCTTTCGGCCTTACTACTTTCCCCTTTGCTTTGTCCTTTGTACTTTGTCCTTCATACTTGCCCAGACGGTGCCCGCTTGCGGCCCGGCAGCAGGTGATTCCGCGCGTACTTATACGCCTCGAACCAGCCGATGCTGACGACGCCGCCGGCAACGCAGATGAGGATGTCGGTCGGGTGCAGCATCGAGAACTTGAACAGGCCCCGCAGGAACGGCACGTAGAGCGCCAGGCCGAGGAAGGCCAGCGCGCCGACGAGCACGTACCAGAGCGACCGGTTGGGCACGCGGATCGAACCGACGATGGTGCGGGTCCAGGAGCGGTTGGTGAGTATCAAGCCGAGGTTCGCGAGCACCAGGGTCACGAAGGTGAGCGTGCGGGCGTCGGTGTCGCCGAGCCCCCGGTGCAGCGCCACCGCGTACACGGCCAAAAGGATGAGCAGCACCCAGATTCCCTGGAGCAGCGAGAGCCCGACCGTCGAGCGGTCAAAGACCGGCTCGTGGAGCCGGCGCGGCGGCCGGTCCATCACGCCTCGCTCCTCCGGCTCGGCCTCGAACACGACCGAGCACGACGGGTCGATAATCAGCTCCAGGAAGACGACGTGCACCGGCAGGAGCACGAGCGGCCATTTGAAGAGGACGGGCAGAAGCGACATGCCGGCAATCGGCACATGGACCGAGAAGATGTAGGCGAATGCCTTCTTCAGGTTGTCGAGGATTCTGCGGCCCTGGCGCACCGCCTGCACGATGGTCGAGAAATCGTCGTCGAGCAGCACCATCGCCGCCGACTCGCGGGCCACGTCGGTGCCGCGGCCACCCATGGCGATGCCGACGTGGGCCGACTTGAGCGCGGGCGCGTCGTTCACGCCGTCGCCGGTCATCACCACCACCTCGGAGTTGGCCTTCAAGGCGTTGACGAGCCGGAGCTTCTGCTCGGGCACGACCCGCGCGAAGACGTTCGCGCCCCTGACGCGGAACCGCAGCTCGGCGTCGGTCATCTCCTCCATTTCCGGCCCGGTGATGACGCCATCCGGGTTGGCGAGGCCGATCTCCCGCCCGATCTTCGACGCGGTGCCGGCATAGTCGCCGGTGATCATCACTACCCGGATGCCTGCCTCACCGCAGTTCGCCACCGCCTCCCTGACCTGGGGCCGCACCGGGTCGGTGAACCCCACGAGTCCGATCAGCTCGAACTGGAAGTCGTGCTGCTCCTGGGGCAGGCCGGTGAGCGTGAAGCGGGCCCGCGCCACTGCCAGCACGCGCAAGCCGTCGTGGGCCATCACGTTCACCTGCTCCGACAGTTCCCGCATGCCGGCCGGCGCGAGATGGCACAGGTCGCCAATTGCCTCGGGCGCGCCCTTGGCCGCGATCACGTAGTCGCGGCCGTCCGGCGACTTCCACACCCGCGACATCGCCATCAACTGCCGCGACAGCGGGTACTCGCGCACGAGCTGCCACTCGGGGTGCAGGTGCTCGGTCGTGCCGAGCGCCCGTTTACCCAGTTCGGACAGCGCCTTCTCCATCGGGTCGACCGGTATCTCCTGGCTCGCAAGCATCGCGTACTCGATCGTCTCGTGGCACTCGTCCGGCAGCGCCGTGGCCGACACCCCGTCGATGTCGCAGAACCGGCCGCCGCCGTGCACCTTCCACACCGCCATCTTGTTCAGGGTCAGGGTGCCGGTCTTATCCACGCAGAGCACCGTGGCCGAACCGATTGCCTGGATCGCCTGCAGGCGCCGGGTGAGCGCCTGCTTCTGCGACATCCGCCACGCGCCGAGCGCGAGGAACACGGTCTGCACCACCGGAATCTCCTCGGGCAGGAGCGCCATCGCCAGGGTCAGGCCCGCGAGCAGCCCGCCCAAAAGGTTCCCGCGCGTCACGAGGTAGAACACCACGACGAGCACGCAGACGATGAGCCCGGCGCTCGCGAAGTTCCGCACCAGCCGCCGCGTCTCGATCTCAAGCGGCGAGCTTTCCTGCTTCTCCTCCTGCAGGGTCTTGCCGATCTTACCCATCTCGGTGGCGATGCCGGTTGTCCGGACCCGGGCAACGCCGTTGCCCTGAACGACCACCGTGCCGGAATAGACTCC
>CAZAKP010000181.1:0-5485 GCA_964485845.1 uncultured bacterium
TCATTAGTAATTGGTTATTCGTCATTCTCCTATCTCCCCTATCCCATCCCCCCGGCTCTCTGGGAGATTGTCCGGCAAACAGTCCGGAGAGCAGTTCCCCGGATTGCTCGGCAGGCTATTCCGGAGACAATTCGGCGAGCTATCTGGAGAGCTATTCGGGAGACTGCGGGGAAGGCTATCCTCCCTGCTATTCGGAGAGCTACGGGGGAAGCTCTCGGGAGAGCAGTCCCGAGAATTGCTCCCGAGACAGCCCGGAGAATCGCTCAGGAAGCAGCCCGGAGAATAGCCCGGCAGATAGTCCGGAGAATAGCTGGGAGAACTGCTGGGCCGGCTCCCCGACAAACTGCCTGTGGGATTCTGGCTGCTGTCCCGCCAGCCGCTCGAACGGAGGCGGACCGCTACTTCAGCTTGACGACCTTTGCGCGGAGGCCGGGACCGGCCTCGATGACATAGACACCGGGCTGAAGCGACGCGCCGGAATCGCCGCGCCCGATGGACCGCTAGTGGCCCGGGCGGAAGGTAAGCTGTCTCTTTCCAGAGCCATCAGCGTTCATGATGTAAAGAAGTCGATCCGCCGTGCCGCCGTTTGGGCCGGGCTCAATAGTCAGGAGTTCGTAGACGATTCTCTTGCCATCCGGCGACCATGAAGGCCCATACCCATCCTTGGCGAGCAGCCTGAGGTTCCGGCCACTGGTGTCAACTACATAGGACCCACCCACCCCGTTGATCGCGGCCCCGAATGCGATCTTGGATCCATCTGGTGAGAAAACCACGTTGCCTGCGCCAGCGTCCGTCGTGACCAGCTTTCTGTCGTTCGCGCCGTTAGTATCCTTGATTCCTACGTAGTCAAGCACCTCATAGGCGATGCGCTTGCCGTCGGGGGACCAATCCAGCGCGCATCCGTAGCCGATGTAGCGCAAGTCCGTCCCATCAGCGGCCAGCGTGTAGATACCGCTCTCGCCGCCCTCAACGGAACGGTTGCACGCGATTCGCTTCCCATCCGGCGACCAGGTAGGCAAGCCATTTGACCCAGTCGAGTTGGACAGAATCATGGTGAGACTGTCACCGTTGGCCTTTAGCTTCCAGATCTGCCCATTCTCGCAGAACAGCAACCAACGTCCGTCGGGGCTCCAGTTCATCTGCATGAAGCCTTCGTGACTCAGGAACATCCTGCTGTTGGAGCCATCAGGACTGATGAACCAGAAACCGCTTGATTCTGGAAAAGGTGTCAGAACACCACCAACGAGCGAGGCGTGATCATGGCAGTAGACGATCGTTGTGCCGTCGGGAGACCAGCTAGGATTGACATCGCAGGAACGTGAACTCGGAATCGGCATGATATCCGCAGCCCCGGGTGGCTTCTTGCAGGACATGAGGAAGACACACGACATGAAGCAGACCGCCGCTGCGCGCCAGACGGCGACCGACGGCAAAGCATAACTCAGTCTCACGTCAACTCCTTTTGGCTACGGCCAGTGTAACCCCGTTCCGGCCGGTGGTCAAGCCCGAATCGCGCCGCATGCCGTTCCTTCAGGTGATGACTTTGTGGCAGCCTCAAAAGGCCACGGGAGCTGCTATGCTTGACTCGGCACGTCTCCAAGCTAACATGCTTTGATGGTCGACCAGCCCTCTCACGATGATGTGCTGGCCCGCATTCGGTCGCAGGCGCTTGAGGAACGAGTGCGAGTGACTGTCCACGCCCATCAAGAGATGGTGGAGGAGGACGTCAACATGGACGAATTGCTGGAGGCCGCAGCCGCCGCCAGCATCGTCGAGAACTACCCGGATCACCGACGCGGCCCGTGCTGCCTGCTTCACGGAGTCACCCGCAACGGGCGGCACCTACACATAGTATGTACGACTTCACTGGAGACGCTGATCATCATCACCGTGTACGAACCCCGGCCGCCTAAATGGCCGGAGCCCACAGTCAGGAGCAGACCATGAAATGCAGTATTAAGGACTGCAACGGCGAATGTCAGACCCGCGAGATCACGCACACCGTCCGCCATCACGGCCAGGTCGTCGTAGTCGACCACGTCCCGGCCGATGTGTGCACAGTATGTGGCGATGTGTTACTTAGTCCCGAGACGGTACGCCATATCGAGAGACTACTGCGCACGGCAAGCCGCCCGGCGCGTGAAGTCCCGCTCTACGAGTACACATAGCCTGTCGGGTCCCGGGTCCTGACGGGCAAGTAACGACGGCTCGGTACCGCAGCGTGTCTCCGGTAACCCGATTCTCGGTACTCTGAGCTCACCCGGTTACTACCTAACCCAAGCTCCGTCAATAGATTAGACAACGCGGGTTGAATTCGGCAACGCGTGGCTCGGGGCAGCGTTTGTTGACTCAGTGCAGTGTCGGGCTATAATCGCGAGAATGGTTAGTCAAGTGCCACACGAGGAATGTCGAATGACGAGTGACGAATGTCGAACGGCGGACGGCGGAGACGAGACGCCGGCGTCGGTCGCCACGTATTCGGCATTCAGACTTCCGCCGGAGGTGGCCGAGCCGATTGAGGCCGCGGCGCGCGAGGCCGGCGTTGAAGTGTATCATGCCGAGTTCCGCGGCCGCGAGCTGCGCGTGCAGGTCGAAACCGCTGCCGGGACGTCGGTCGACACCTGCTCCAACTTCTCGCGCGCGCTTGTGCCCCGGCTCGATGCGGCCAACTTCATGCACCGTCAGTACACGCTGGAGGTGTCCTCGCCCGGCATCGAGCGGAAGCTGTACCAGCCGCAGGACTACTCAAAGGCCGTAGGCCAGCACGTGAAGATGCTGGTACGCGGCGGCTGGGTAGAAGGAATGCTGGAGGCGGCAGGACCGGACAGCATCACGCTTCGGACGCAGGATGCAATGCAGAATGCAAAAAGCAGGATGCAGAATGCAGAATCACCCGTAGCGGAAACGGCCGGGCGCGAGATTGCGTACGCGGAGATACGTGAGGCACAGATAAGAGTCCCGGACTGCGAGCTGTTTGCCCGCAACAGGAACCCGAAGCCCGATTCTGATGCCACGAAGACACGAAACACACGAAACGGAAGGACGCAGGAAAACGGATCCGGATTTCATCCGACTTCGTGCTTTCGTGGCCAACTGCCCGGGAACTCGGGGGTCGAGAGGAATTAATGAATAAGGAAATCGCCAATCTTATCGTCCAGATTGCCCGAATCAGAAACGTCGACGTGACCTACGTCTGCGAGACATTGCGCGCAAGCATCGTCGCGGGTCTGCGCCGCCGCTACGGTCCCGACACCGAGGCCGACGCCGAAATCAGCCCCGAGACCGGGGACATCCGCGTTTTCCTCGCCAAGAACGTGGTGGAGCGCGTTGCCAGCACCGCCCGCGAGATATCGGTCGCCGAAGCCCGGGAAAAGAGCCCGTCGGCCCAGCCCGGCGACATGATTCGGGTCGAAGTGCCGCTGGACGAACTCGGCCGCATCGCCATCCGCAAGGCTTCGGACGAGCTGGTGGTGAAACTGCGCGAGGCGGAACGGACCAAGCTCTATGACGAGTTCTGCAAGAAGAAGGGCGAAATCGTCACCGGCACCATCCAGAAGATTGGCCGCGATGAGATTATCGTGAACCTGGGGCTGATTGAGGCGGCTCTCCCCAACCACGAGCAGCTCAAGGCCGACCATTACCGGCAGGGGCTGCCGATTAAGGCCTACGTGCACCGGGTCGAAAAGACGCCAATCGGACCGCGCGTCTATCTTTCCCGCACCCATCCCGAGTTCCTCCGAAAGCTGATGGCCCGCGAGATTCCGGAAATCCGCGAGGCCGTGGTCGAGATTAAGGGCATCGCCCGGTCCCCGGGCTTCCGCTCCAAGGTGGCGGTGACCTCGCTCGACGAGAAGGTTGACCCGGTCGGCGCCTGCGTCGGCTACCGCAAGTCGCGCATCGAGAACATCATCAAGGAGCTGTCGGGCGAGAAGGTGGACATCGTCCAGTGGAGCAAGGACCCGCAGATCTTTATCGCCCGGGCGCTGGGCCCGGCCAAGGTTGCCGCAGTCATCAAGGAAGGCGACACTCACATCGTCGTGGTGCCCGATGCCGAGTTCTCCATCGCCATCGGCAAGAAGGGCCAGAACGTCTGGCTCGCGAGTCTCCTCTGCGGCGTCAAGATCGAGGTGCTCAAGGAAACCGACTACCGCAATCGCATTATCATGAGCAAGGCCGGCGGGATTCCATTAACAAAGCTCGGTCTCGACGAGGCGCTGCTGTCGAAGCTTGCGGCCGGCGGTCTCAACACCGCCTTCGACCTGCTCAATGCCACGCCCGAGGACCTCGCCCGCATCACCGAGCTCGCGCCCGAGGCGGTGGAGCCCTTGAAGCAGCAGGTTCGGGACGCCACCTGGCGCGTGGTCGAGGGCAAGCCCGTCTTTACGCCGCCGCCACCGGCCCCGACCCCGGCGCCGGCGCCTGAGCCGGCGCCCGCCGCCGAACCCGCCGCAGCCGAAGAACCTGCCGAGAAGCCGGCCCCGACCGAGCAATCCTGATATAAAAGTGGCGAAGCTCAAGGTCTTCGACGCAGCCAGGCAACTCGGCCTTTCGAGCGAAGGCCTCATCCGCGTACTGAAGGAACTGAACTTCCCGCCGCGCGGCTACACGTCCTATATCACTGAGGCCGAGTTCGACGCCGCGAAGCTGCGGCTGAAGAACGAGAAACACCAGTTCAAGGACCAGATCCGGCGCACCAAGACTGCGCCGCCGCCGACCCAGCCGCGGCCGCCGTCCGAATCCCAGCAGGTAGCCCAGAACGTGAAACACACGCTGGCCAAGATCGACGGACGCGAGATTAAACACCGCCGGCCGGTGCGCGAGGCCCCGACCGCCGCCCAGCCTTCGGCCCGGCCCGCGGTTAAAGTCAGCGCCTACATGACGGTCGCCGAGCTGGCGCACGCCCTCGGCGTGACCGCCGGCGATGTCATCAAGAAGACGATGGGCCTCGGCATGCTCGCCACGCTCAACCAGCGCCTCGACCTCGAGACAATAATGCTGCTCGCCGATGAATTCGGCGTGCCGGTCGAACAGGAGACCGAGGTCGAAACCAAGGTCGAGCGGGGCGAGAAGAAGCCGCGGCCGCCGATTGTCGTCGTCATGGGCCACGTCGACCACGGCAAGACCGCGCTGCTCGATTATATCCGCAAGACCAAGGTCGTTGAGAGCGAGGTCGGCCGCATCACCCAGCACACCGGCGCCTATGTCGCCAAATACCAGGACAAGCCGATTGTCTTCCTCGACACGCCGGGCCACGAGGCATTTACCGCGATGCGCGCCCGCGGCGCCCAGGTCACCGACATCGCCGTGCTCGTGGTCTCGGCCGGCGAGGGCGTGATGCCGCAGACGCTTGAGGCGCTCGACCATGCCCGCGCCGCCGGCGTACCCATCATCGTCGCCATCACCAAATCGGACCTGCCCGACGCCAACCCGGACCGGGTCAAGGCCCAGCTCGCCCAGCACGGCGTGAAGGTCGAGGGCTACGGCG
>CAZAKP010000182.1:0-5457 GCA_964485845.1 uncultured bacterium
TCGAGGATGCGGTTGAGAACTTCGTCGGGTACCGGGTCGGGTTTGTAGGAGCGGACGCTCAGGCGTTTGCGGACAACATCATAGAAATCCATTAGAACTCCGAGAGCTAGAGGGACAGAGGGATAGAGGGATAAAGTGAAGGACCGAATTTCGGACACTGCATCCCTTGATCCCTTTATCCCTTCTGCGGCAAAAGCGCCCGACGCGAATTGAACGCGTGGCCTGCAGATCCGGAGTCTGCCGCTCTATCCATCTGAGCTACGGGCGCGTGGCGAGACTTTAGCCTACCGGCAACAGAGAGTCAAGCGGTGAATCTCGGGGGAAAGTCCTCAACCTCAAGCGTTCAATCATGCGGTCCAGCCTGTCGGGCTTTTCCGGTCCGAGGACCCGGCCGGACTCGTCTGCTGAGGGGCTGAGCGGCCGCACTTGATTTGAATCAGCGTGGCTGATTGGGTAAAATCCGGCCACAGATGGCAAACCGTGTCTCTATCGAAGCTACCGCCGGGTTCCGAGCGAAAATGGAAGAGTTGCTCGTGGCCGTGGACGAGCGGCTGGAACTCGACCTGAAGTTCGAGTGCGCCGGTCCGGAATGCGGCAGCCCGGTCCTCGCCCGGCATTACAGCCACTGGTTCGGCCACGTGCTGCTGGCGTGCTACGAGTTCGACCTCCTCGACGAGATTGCCGGGCAGCTCCGGTGGCTTGCCGGCGTGATGGGCCGGCGTGGCTTCGGACCAGGTTACTTTGGCCGCATGCTCGAGGCCTGGAGCCTGGCGTTCACGAGCGAACTGCCGCAGTCGGAAGCCACGGAGCTGACCCGGCCGATTGACGCGTGGCGGCACAACCTGGGCGCGCTGGTCGAGTCCGCGATGCCCACGTCTGAGCCGACCCCCGAGGTCGCCGCCTTCGTGCAGTTGCTGCTGGCGCGGAAGCGGCGGGCTGCGGCAGCAGGTGCGCTTAGCCGCAAGACGCCGGTGACCAGGACCGCGGACGAACTCGTGTTGCCGGCGCTCCGGCACATCGGGCGTCTGTGGGAAGAGGCGCGAATCAGCGTGGCCGATGAGCATGCCGTGACCGAGATCTGCCGCTACGTGCTCTATCGCCTGTTCGACAGCGTTGACCCGGCTGCCGCCAGCGGCCACAAGGCTCTGGTTGCCTGCGTCCCGGGCGAGGAGCACGATATCGGGGCCGATCTCGCTTCTGAGCACCTGCGCCTTGCCGGCTGGAGCACATTCGCCGCCGGGCGGAGCACACCTGAGGAAGATATCATCGCCGCCCTGAGAAGCTACGACCCTGACGTCGCACTGTTTTCGGTCACCATGATTGCCAATCTGCCGGCCACGAGGCACCTCGTCGACAAGGCACTTGCTGCGAAACCAGGCCTTGGTGTGGTGCTTGGCGGCAAAGCTGCGGAACTCGCCCGCCCTAGGCTGTCAGGTCCGCGGGTGGTTGTAGTATCCAGCCTGGATGAGGCCGACAGGGCCTGTCAGAGATTGTTGGATTCGCATGCGTAGGTACGCGGCGGTCCGCATGCTCCTGCACGAGCGCTCCACGACTGCCGGAGCCATACTGGGTGTAGTGGCCATAGTGTTCCTCGTCGGCCAGCAGTTGGCAATAATGTTCGGACTCTTCAGCTTGATGTCAGCCGTGGTTGACAACAGCGGAGCCGATATCTGGGTCGTGTCGAAGAACGTGGTGAATACTTCCTCCGTCAGCAGTCTCCCGAGTCGCTACGTCGACCGGCTGGTCGGGCTGCCGCAGATCGAGTGGGCCGAACCTGTGATCTATTCCGGTGCTCAGCTCCGGTTACCGAATGGTACGTTTCAGCCGGTGCAGGTCATTGGGGTCACTCGGCCGGAGCTGCACGGCGGGCCGTGGCGCTTCACGGCCGGGGGCAACGATGTGCTGCTTGAGCACGACGGCGCAACCGTGGACAAGTTCGACCTGAAGGACCTCGGCGAGCCCGAGATCGGCAAGATCGTTGAGGTGAACTCGCGCCGCATCCGGGTCGCCGGCTACACCGAAGGTACGCGCTCGTTCGGTGCTCCGTTGCTTTTCACAAACGCGACCAAGGCGCGCGAAGTGACCGGATTGCCCGCGGACCGCTGTAGCGACATCCTGGTCAGGCTCAAGCCGGGCGCAGACATCAGGCAGACGCTGGCCGATATCGAGGTGTTGCTGCCCAAGGCCTCGGCGTTGACACCGCAAGAACTGGCACGCAATACCATCATCTACAACCTGACAAGCACCGGTATCGGCTCGAGCTTCGGGCTTTCGACGCTCGTCGGCATACTGGTCGGGGTCGTCATTATCACCCTGACGATGTACACGAACGTGCTGAACCGGCAGCGGGATTTCGCCGTCCTGCGCGCGCTCGGGGCAAGGCGCCGGGACATATTCGCTATCATCGTGTACCAGGCGCTGACCATCGGGCTCATCGGGCTGCTCATCGGCTTCTTCCTGCTCGCCGGCTTCCTGTTCGGAGTGAAGGGCTCACGCCTGCCGGCCAACCTGCCGGTCTGGCTGCCGCCGGCGCACGCGCTGCTTACCTTCCTCCTGTGCTTTGCCGGCTCGGCGCTGGCCTTGCGCCGTGCGCTCAAGATCGAGCCGGCATCGGCGTTCAGGTAAAGATGGTCGCGCCGGTGCTGCAGCTCGAGGGAGTCACTCGCGACTTCTCGGACGGCCGCGTGGTCAGGCGCGTGCTCAAGGAGACAAGGCTGGATGTCTTTCCCGGCGAGCTTACCGCCCTGGCCGGACCGTCGGGTTCAGGCAAGACAACACTGCTCACTATCATGGGTCTGGTGCTCAAGCCGTCAGCCGGTAGGATCAGGGTGGCCGGCAGCGATGTCGGCGGGTTGAGTGAAGACGAACTGGCCACGCTGAGGATGAAGAAGTACGGCTTCGTGTTCCAGCAGGCGGCCCTGGTGCCGGCGCTGTCGGCACTGGACAATATCCTTGTTGCCACTGCGATACAGGGCGCCCGGATAAAGCCTGTGAACCGAGAGCGGGCGGTCGAACTGCTCGACAAGCTGGGAATGAAGGAGTATGCCGACGCCCGACCCCAGCAGTTGTCGGGCGGGCAGCAACAGCGGGTCGGCATCGCGCGCGCCCTGGTTGGCGACCCGGTGCTGTTGCTCTGCGACGAGCCGACGTCGGCGCTGGACGTGGAGAGCAGCCATCTGGTACTCGACACGCTCAAGCGGCTCTCCCGCGACCCGCACCGGGCAGTGGTGCTGGTGACGCATGATCCAAGGGTCTTTCCCTATGCCGACCGGTTGATAAAGATGGAAGACGGTGCCGTTGTGTACGATACGCGGACCGCTTCCGCAGGAGGCAGCTAGAATGGCAAGACGTTTGCGGAGTTCTCTGACCTGGATTGTGGCGGTGGCAGTGGTTCTCTTCGTGGTGTTCGCGGTGCTGCGGTCAGCGCCGCGCAAGTCCGCGCCGGTGCCACCCAGGCTTGGTGACGCGCCGGCGCGCATCTACGGCGCAGTTGAGCCGCTGGACGGTCCGGTCTACGTTGCGGCACAGGTGCCGCGCAGCGTCACGCGCATTGCCGTGCATGAGGGAGATGCGGTCAGGGCCGGCCAGGCGTTGGTTGTGCTGGAGAGCAGCGTCGAGGAGGCACAGGTGCGGTCCGCGCTCGACCGGGCAGTGGCGGCGGAGAACGCCTTCGCAATCAGTCGCGAGGCGTCCGAGCGAGCTTCAGGTCTCTTCGCGACCAAGGGCATCTCGGAGCAGGAATATCGGCAGGCGCTGCTGAAGGCCAGGCTCGATTCGGCCAATGCGTCTGCTGCCCGAGCCGATGCCGCGCTGGCACAGGCGCAGCTCGACCAACTCACGCTCAAGTCGCCGGTGGACGGGATTGTCTACAAGCTCGACGTGCAACTGGGCCAGACCCTTGCGGCAGGCGACGACTCAAAGATAATCGTCGGTGCTGTCCGGGAGCAGGCGCGGATGTTCGTCGAGTCATTCTGGCTCGGGAGGCTCAAGGTCGGCGACAGCTTCAAGGTGTTCGACTCGGAGACCAACCACGAGCTGGGTGCGGGCCGAGTGGTCTCGCTCTCACCCTATGTCGGCGGCCGGACCGTGCGCACCGATGACATTCGGGAGCGATTCGACGCCGAGTACCAGGTGGCAATCGTGGCGCTGGACACGGCCGGGCTGCCTTTGGGACTCAACGTGGTAGCCGAGGTGGCACCCAAATGAGCGCCGCGCTGCGCCCGGTCGTCGTCGTCAGCAAGTGCCTCGGGTTCGACCACTGCCGGTACAACGGCGAGATCGTCGACGGCCCGTTCGTGCGAAGGCTGCGGGAATTCGTCGAGTTCGTGCCGGTCTGCCCGGAAATGGGGATCGGCCTGGGCGTTCCCCGCGATCCGATTCGCATAGTCGTAAGTGAAGGTCAGATGCGCCTGGTTCAGCCATCGACCGGCAAGGACTTCTCCTCACCGATGGAGGAGTTCGCGGCCAGCTTCCTTGCAGGACAGGGCGGGGCGGACGGCTTCCTCCTCAAGTCGCGCTCGCCGTCCTGCGGCACGCGCGATGTCAAGATCTACAATGAGTCCGGCAACCTGTTGTCGGCGGCGCAGCGGCAGGGGTTCTTCGGCCGGGCCGCAATGTTGAGGTACGGAGACGCTCTGGTTGAAGATGAAGGCAGGCTGCGCAACTTTCTGATCCGCGAACGTTTCCTGACGATGCTCTTCACGCTCGCGCGGTTTCGCGAGCTCGCCGAGCGGCCGACCATGGCCGGTCTAACCGGCTTTCACGCCCAGCACAAACTGCTGCTGATGACGTACAGCGAAGTGGTAATGAGGAAGCTCGGGAAGATCGGCGCCAACGAGGAACACCGGCCGGTGGCAGACGTATTCGCCGACTACGGCGCTTTGCTGCCGCGTGCTTTTGCCGGTCCACCCAAGTACACGGCCGCCATCAATGTGCTGATGCACGCGCTGGGGTACTTCCGAGAGGGACTGACCGCCGGGGAGAAAGCGTTCTTCCTTGACGCGCTGCAGCGCTACCGTGCAGGCAGGGCGCCGCTATCGGTCCCGGTCGGCATCGTCCAATCGTGGATAGTCCGGTTCGACCAGCCCTACCTGGCGCAGCAGGTGCTGTTCCGGCCCTACCCGGAACCGCTGATGGACATCGCGGATTCGGGCAAAGGGCGCGACCACTAGCTTGCGCATCGGCTATCCTTGTATCAACCGCGGTATCGGCTGCACGTCGAGCCGCGCATTCCGGCTGGCGTCCTACTCCGAGCGAAGGCTGGTCGAGACAGTCGCGCAGAACCTCGACTGTCTTGAGTCCGTGCTTCGGTGGAACGCGGAACACGGTATCCTCTTCTTTCGTATCACGTCCGACCTGGTGCCATTCGCGTCACACCCGGTCTGCACGTACGACTGGGCCCGGCAGTTCCATGACCGGTTCCGCAGGCTTGGCCGCCTTGTCCGGCGGCACCGGATG
>CAZAKP010000183.1:0-5385 GCA_964485845.1 uncultured bacterium
ATGATGTTCAGAACGAGAGTCGTCTTCCCCGACCCCTCGGGCCCGTAGATTTCCACAATCCTACCGCGCGGAACGCCGCCGACGCCGAGCACCGCATCCAGCCCGATTGAGCCGGTGGGAATCGCCTCGACGCTCACTGCCGGCTGTTCCTGGCCGAGACGCATCACCGCGCCTTTGCCGAACTGCTTCTCAATCTGACCCAGGGCGCTGCCGAGGGCTCTGGTCTTCTCGTCGTCTTTTGCCATCTTGCCTCCTGCGTTAGAGAATCATCAAAGCTCGCAGAGTATAGATTTCACCTTGGCCAAGTCAAGCCGCCGGGGTCTGGAACATCTTACGTCTCTCATCTTACACCCCACATTTCCCGACGGCCTCCCGCTCCAGGTCGTACAGCCTGAAGCGCACGGCCTTGAACTTGCCGGCGAGCGTGGGCTCCACAACCTTCAACACCTCTTCCAGTACGCGGGCCGATTCCTCGGCCCGTTTGAAGTTCGCGAGCAGCACGTCTGCCAGGGTCTTTCGTTTAGCCCGGTCAAATCGGTCGCCGCGGCCGAGGTCGGTTTCGCTCTTGCGGCTCGTTATGACCTGCCTTCGCAGCGTCCGGATATCCCGTCCGACCTGAGTCCTGAGCTTCCTGATGCCGGCAAGGAGCCGCCGGTCTTCCAGCCCGAGGCGTACCACGTCCTCCACGACGCGCATGCCCTCGGTCAGCCGGTTGAGGTTGACGTCAACGATGCGGGCGGCGAGGACGGATGCATGACCGGATTGCTCTTTCATCAGTGCTGAGGTTACGCGCCGAACGACCGCCAGTCAAGCGCGTAAAAACATGAGCCCGGCCGAATGGCCGGGCTCAACACTTCAGATCTTCTACTTGCGGGCCCTGGTCTTCGTTCTCTTGCTCGTTCTCCGAGCGGTCCGACCAGTCTTTCTTGTCCTCATCGGTTCCCCACGGCAGATGAGCTGGTCGGTCTCGCAGCCGCACTCATCACAGACCGTAACGGCCAGCCCGCAGGAATCGCAAACCATCGTATCGCCCTTCTTTGCCATGATTAGCTCCTTGTTTAGGCGTTAACCTTTTGACGCCGGCAGAAGGATGACCGATTCCGGCTCAGGGGATGAACACCCAGACGTCAAGCCCGCCGTACCAGTTGGCCATCGTGCCGCCCTCGGAGATGAACGTCAGCGGCAACGACACCTTGGGCCGGATGGTCAGCGTCGAAGTCGGCTTCCAGATCAAGAGAGCGCTGAGGAGGTGCTGGCTGACCTGGGATTGGGGAACCCATGTCCGGCCCCGGTTGGTCTCGTCCCGGATGAACCCGGACAGCGCCAGTTCGGGAGTCAGGGTCTTCGTGACCGAGTAGTCGCCGCAGAGCACGTACTCGAACATGTCGCCGACCCTGGTCCCATCCACGTCGTCGGGAGTGCTGCCGTTGAACCAGTAGGCGGCGCGGATGTGGCCGAGGAATTTGCCGAGCTTCCTCGTGTTCGCCGAGAAACCGAATGCGAAGTCGGTAGTCCGGTCGCTGAGCGATGGGTTCGCGGTCTTGCTAGCAGTGGGCAGATTGGCCCCGAGCAGGAGCGCCACCCTCAAGGGCTGCTCCGCGTTCTGAAGGATGCCGTAGCGCGCGTACACCATCAGGTCGCCGATGCCTGACGACTTGAGTGTATCCTTCTGCTTCATCGCCAGCGGGGCCACCACGTCGATGTCGAACTCGTTGGTCAGCCCGAACGCCAGGGTAAGGTCACAGGAAGTTGTCTTAATCTGCCCGGCTGCGGCCAGCGTCTCGTACTTGCCCGCTGCCCAGTCGTAGCTCAACGTGGTCTGATTGTATCCGAAGTTCGCCCAGCCGAAGAATTGGTACTGCTTGTTCATGGTGGACGAACGGCCGAGGAAAGACGTAGCCATCCCGGTCCCGGCCATCGCCAAGGCCACCAGTACCATCACGGTCAGTCTCTTCATGCTCTGCCTCCATTCTCTTTGCGCCCAGAACTCTACTGCCTGCCCCCGCTCCCTGCCCTTCGCCCTGCCAGCGTAGCTAAAACGCCTGCCGAATCAAGTGGGGACTACGCGTTGAACCGGACCGGCTTGACCGCAGGCGGCAACCGCTCTATGCTCAGCCGATGAAAACGACCCTTCGCACCCGCAAGCTCGAAGAGCTTAACTGGATGGAGTTCGGGCGCCTCGTTCCGAAGAAAACCGACACGGCGCTTCTGCCGGTCGGCACCATCGAGGCCCATGGCGTGACCGGGCTCGGCACCGACAACCACATACCCCTATCCATCGCCGAACGCATTGCCGGACCGGTGAACGCGCTCATCGCCCCGCCGGTGAACTACGGCATCACCAAGTCGCTCCTGCCCTATCCCGGCTCGGTCACCGTGCTGCCCGACACATTCGAACGCTACGTGTTCGAGGTCGCTGCGGGTCTGGCCGACGCGGGATTCCGCC
Source organism: uncultured bacterium (assembly GCA_964485845.1). Lineage (GTDB taxonomy): Bacteria > Hydrothermota > Tepidihabitantia > Tepidihabitantales > Tepidihabitantaceae > UBA2258. The sequence goes on from CAZAKP010000183.1 coordinate 2,447, forward strand.
GAATTGTCTTCGTCAACGGCCACGGCGGAAACACCGAGGCCCTGAAGAACGTGTCGACTCGGCTCTACCGGGAAAAGAAGACGTACAGCCTGGTGGTTGACTGGTGGACTCTTTGCGCGGAAGAGGTCAGGCAGGTCTACGGCCATGCCGGTGGACACGCCGGAACTGACGAGACGGCGATGGTGCAGGTCGACCATCCCGAGTGCGTACGCAAACAGGACTACTCGAGGGAACTCGCGTTCACGGTAGCGCCCGGCCTTGCCGCCGTGCCCTTCCCCGGCTCCATCATGCTGTACAAGCCGGACGAAGGCTTTCCGGACTTCGACCCGGCCAAAGCCGAGGAACTGATGAAGGTCGTCTGCGCCAAAGTCGAGCAAACGCTGCTCAGCGTCTTCAAACGTTGGAGCGGGCTGGCAGGTGCCTGAGCCGGCAGGCATCCGCCCCGGAACCGGGCCGGCCACACGTCAGGCCGTCCTGCGCGCAGTACTGCTGGCGTTAGGCTATTCGATAGCGATTATCTGGGCCCTGTGGATGTTCGCGACTCGTCCCGGCATGGACTTCTACGGTCGCGCCCGCTTCGGAGACTCGATTCACAGCCGGTGCGAACGACCATTCGTCACTCGAGTTCTGGTGCCGTGGACGGTTCAGGCCATCGTCGCGCTCACCCCGGCGGCAACCCGTGGCCACGTGACATCCGCGGTCAGTGGAGTCGTCGCGCATGACCGCCGGCTGTCATACGCCATCCCCTATGGCTTCGAATTCGGGCTCACCATTCTCCTCCACCTGGGCTGCCTCATTGCTTTTGCTTTCCTTCTCCGCAACCTTGCTCGGCGGTTCACGAACGCCCCACCGTGGCTTGGGCGCATCGTGCCGGTTGGGGCCCTGCTGCTCCTGCCGGTCATGTACACCTACATGAATTACGTGTACGATATGGCGACGCTCCTGCTGTTCACGCTGGCCCTGGCCATGATCGCTGCTCGCAGCCGGTGGTTCCTCCTCGTGTACATGCTGGCCGCACTCAACAAGGAAACGGCGATTCTCCTGTCGATCCCCTGGTTTCTCGAGAACCGCCGAGAGCTCCCCTCGCGGTCGCTCGCATCCGGGCTTGCGCTCCAGCTGGCGGTGTGGCTCGTTATCAGAGGAGGAATCGCGCTGCTCTACCGAAACTCGCCCGGTGTCATGTTCGAGTGGTGGCACTGGCAGCGCAATATCGACGTGCTTGCACGAATGGCGAAGGCTCCCTTCGACGGTAGTTTTGCCATGTACGCCAGAAAACACTGGTACAAGACGATCGCATTGGCCGGGATTCCGGTTCTCGTGGTCAGCGTGAAACACTCGCCGCCGCTCCTCCGTCGCGCCCTGTTGATGGCAGTACCGCTTTTCGCGCTCTCGCTGGTCGGCGGATTCTTCGACGAGCTGCGTGACTACTACGAAGTCTACCCCACGGCAATACTCACAATCACCTGCGGTCTGGCGGCATGGCTCCGCTCGCGCCCCAAACCTGTCCCGGCATGACCGAGAGGCAACTCGACCGGCAAGCCCGTTCCGAGATGGCTCATGCTGCGGACGACTACCCGGGCCGCAGAGCCTGCCCGCAGCTTGTCCGGCGTCACGGCCAAGCCATAGAGCGAGGCTCGACCTCTAAGCGCTGAGTCGCCGCTTCACCCGCTGGTTCGACCCCTGACCGCAGCCCCGTTTTGTCCGCCGCAGGCCGTCTCCGCCACTGGTATCCGGCAACTGGCGGGTCCGCGGGCCGGCCCCATTGCGGGCCGGATAGCGTACATGGTAGCGGACCAGGCAGCGGTGCAGATGGTTCAGCGAGTTGCCTGGCAAGCGCCTGACTGAACTACGGACAGAGCTAATCGGCTGGCTGCCCGCGGAACGCCTCACCCCGCTATCTGCACCGCAATGGCCCGAACTACTGCCCAGACTGCTGCGGAGATTGCGGGCGAAGCTGCCGGGCAGATTTCTGTCCCCGTAACCGTACGCGCCGCCTGCCAGATTATCCTCCCAATTCCTGTCCGAGTGCTCTGCCGGGCTACGGTGACAGCCACTTGCGAGGCTCATCCCCAAGCTATGGTCGGAACGGCCCCCGGGATAGTCCCCTGCAAAATGTGGTATTGGACATAGCTCACGGCTAATCCAGCCACTTACACGGAATGAGCCCTTGCCATGTTGTCTACTTTAAAATAGACTTGGACTATGGCAAAGCAAGACGCGGTCAGCAAGCCAGCCATCGCCGGTCTGTTCCCGATTCTCAGACAGGCCCGCGCCCGAGCCGGTCTGACCCAGCAGCAGATTGCTGAAGCGACCGGCGCGGGCGGAGCGCATGGCCGCAAGCTCATCGCGCGGCTCGAGGCCGGACATGTCCAGAACCCGTCCATCAGGCTTGTGCTCGACTACCTGTGTGCCTGCAAGGCCACATCGCAGGACCTGACTGAGTTCCTTGATGGCTATCTGGGCACGCGGTTGACGATACCGTCGCGACCGGTGAGCGGCCCGCGACAGGGCGCGGGACATGACCCAATTCCTTCAGGAATTGGGATCGTGTCCCAAGCCCGCGTAAAACCCGAGGATGCCGCCTTGCTCGCATTGCGCAAAGAGGCTGCCTGGTGGAACCTGCGAAAGACAATCGAGGTAATGCTCCATCACGAACTGAACGGGCTCGGGGCAAAGCCGATGAGCAAAGAGCGCAAGATTGTGGCTGAGTACGGCCGCAAGGTCTTCAGGATTCTCTACCAGACGAGACAACTGCGGCCGGCCCTGCGCGAGCGACGGCTGAGACGCTGCCGGGCATGGGCCGAGCGCAAGGCCGTACAGGCCGACGTCATTGACTACCTGGGCAGAGTCGTGACCGAGCTGTTCAACGATATGGAGACAAAGGGCGAGTTGGACTGGCTGCCGCCAACTGAGCAGGCGAAGCACCTGATGCTGCTTGC
>CAZAKP010000184.1:0-5361 GCA_964485845.1 uncultured bacterium
CGGCAATCACCTCGTCCATGTCAATCAGCTTCTGCGCCTCTTCCTGCGGCAGCAGGCGCCGCGCCTCGGCAACGGTCAGCTTCCGCTTCTTCGTGCGCTTCGGCATGGTCGCGGACATCAAACCCTGTACTTCGATTGCCATCTCCTCGCCGCCCATCTGCGACAGCATCTCCGAGAAGGGCATGAACTGGGAAACCGACTCGACTTCGACGGCTCGCTGGTCCAACTCGCCCGCACGGAGACTGACCCGGAGCTGCTCCCGGGCTTCCGCTGCCGGCCCGGCGCCTTCCGGAGGCCTGGCCGGGCGCGGGCTCAAGCTGTCGAGGATGCGTTCCTCGGCCAGTTCGACGGCTCGCCCAATCACTAATTGCATCCGCTCGGCCTTAACCATGTTGACGCCGATCTCCATCAGGTCGCGAATCATCGAATCCACGTCGCGGCCGACATAGCCGACCTCGGTGAACTTCGAGGCCTCCACCTTCACGAACGGGGCCTGGGCAAGGCGCGCGAGCCGGCGCGCTATTTCAGTCTTGCCGACGCCGGTAGGGCCGATGAGGATGATGTTGTTCGGCATTATCTCGTCGCGCAACTGCTCCGGCACTTGGCTGCGACGCCAGCGATTGCGGAGGGCGATGGCGACGGCCTTCTTGGCCGCCTCCTGGCCGATGACATAGCGGTCGAGCTCGCGGACGATTTCCCGGGGCGTCAGGGCCTGTGGCCGGGACGACGACGCGATGGGCTCGGCCGATTTTGTCTTTCGGGGCATGGACGTATAGGATAGGGCAGGAGAGCGGACAGTCAAATGAATGACCTTGCCAATCACCAATCCCTCACCCTCGCCCTCTCCCAAAGGGAGAGGGAAGGAGTGTTATTCCCCTCACCCTCGCCCGCTCTCAGCGGGAGAGGGAAGGGGTGAGGATTCGAACGGTCCAGGGTTCGATGTCCGGACACTCGAATCCTTGACTCCCTGACCCTTGCTGCTTAGAGTAACCGCACCATGAAGCACAAGACCCCGTGGTTCGAGAACAACGCCTTCTGGGCGACGTTCAGGCATTCTTTGTTCCGTGATGAGCGGTGGCAGATGGCGGCAAGAGATGCGGAACCGCTGGCGAAGATCCTGGGCCTGAAGCCCGGGGCGAGCGTATTGGACCTCTGCTGCGGGCCGGGACGGTTCAGCGTCGAGCTTGCGCGGCGTGGCTTCAAGGTCACCGGGGTCGACCGGACCGTATTCTACCTGGCCGAGGCCCGTCGGCGGGCAAGGCAGGAGAAGCTCGACGTGGAGTTAGTCCGTTCGGACATGAGACGGTTCGTCCGGACTCGCGCCTTTGATGCCTGTATCAACATGTTCACCTCGTTCGGGTACTTTGAAGACGCGGCGGATGACCTGAGGGTCTGCAGGCACGTGCTGCAGTCGTTGCGGCCCGGCGGCAGGTTTCTGATTCAGGCGGCCGGCAAAGAGTGGCTGGTCCGTCACTTCCAGACCAGCGATTGGCAGGAAGAAGACGGCACTTTCGCTCTCCAGGAGCGGAAGGTGGCGCCCGGCTGGACCGGGCTCGAGAACCGCTGGGTGGTCATTCGTAAGGGTAAAGTGAGCGAGTTCCGGTTCTTCCTGCGGGTGTACTCGGGGGTGGAGTTGCGTGACCTGCTGCTGCGCGCCGGCTTCACAAAGGCAGACATCTATGGCGGGCTCAATGCTGAGCCATACGACCACAACTCGCGCTGGCTGGTGGCAGTCGCCAGGAAATGACGAAGTGCGAATGACGAATGTCGATTGAAATCCTAATGACCAAATGAAAGAACCCGAAAGGCAGTCCGGAATCGTTTCGGTCGCGGTTGTCAGCTCGCTCTACGTCGCCGCTCAACTGCTCTCGAACGTGACGAGCCTGCGGATCCTGATGATTGCCGGATTCAGCATGGATGCGGGCACACTCATCTACCCCTTCACCTTCACCCTGCGCGACCTCGTGCACAAGACCGGCGGCATCAAGGTGGCGCGGGCCGTCGTCATCACCGCGGCAGCGGCGAACCTGTTCATGGCCGGGCTCTACTGGCTCGTGGCGCGACTGCCGCCCGACCTGGGCGTCGGTTCGCAACTGGAATTTGGACAGGTGCTTTCACCAACCTGGCGGCTCGTCTTCGCCTCAATAGTCGCGCAGGTTGTCTCCGAGTTGGTCGACGGTCAGGTCTACCAGGTGTGGGTCAACAAGGTCGGACACAAGCTCCAGTGGATGCGCGTGCTGACGTCGAACTCGGTCTCGGTGCCGCTCGACTCGGCCCTGTTCTGCGGTCTCGCATTCATCGGCCGCATGTCGATGCTCGTGGTCGTGAGCATATTCTGGGCCAACGTCATCGTGAAGGGAATCACGACCCTAATCAGCCTGCCCTGGATATATCTGGTTAAGGAGAAACCCGAAGTCCGAAGGCCGAATACCGAATGAAGCCCGAATGCTCTAAGTCCGAGTCGATACGCCTTCGGCTTGGTCAGCGGCGCTGACCAGTTCCTCGGAGGCAATTCCTCAGGGTCGGCACGCTCCGGCCGTACGCAGTCGTCTTCGTCGCTCTCCAGACGTTTCGGCTTTGCTCCATGACTTGACGTCATTACAGGCCGCCGTATCATCAATCGCTTGTGGGAAGCCGCAAAGCTCGGCTGCGCTCGTGGCCGTATTCACAGGAGGACAGATGAAGATGAGCTTCGGTGTCGTAGCAGTCTGTTGTTTGCTGGCGGGACTGCAGGCCGTCGGTCAGACGGTGGCAGTTCTTCCTTCCGGGGAGAAGTACATCGCCGGTCAGATGCTGGTTCAGCTTCGGGGCGAGTTGCGCGGACAGGTGAGAATCTCGCGCGACTGCTTCGGCGTTCCCCAACTGGACGAGCTCTGCCGACGGGAGGGCGTCACTGGCGTCGAGCGCGTAATTCGGAACCCGAAGCCCGGCCCGGCCACGCTCGCGGCCGGTTCGGACCTGCTCTTTCTCCTTTCCTTCGGAGCCGAGTCAGACATCCCGCGTCTGCTATCGGAGTTTGTGGAACTACCCGAAGTTGCCGGCGCGTGGCCGAACGCCGTGCTCGACCTCTGCCAGGCCGATCAGATTCCCAACGACCCTCGCTACGGCGAGCAATGGCATCTGCCTCGTATCCGCGCACCTCAGGCGTGGGACAGCGCTCACGGCGACAGCAGTGTCATTATCGCGGTAATCGACGACGGTCTCGACTGGACGCAGGAAGAGATTGCGGCGAACCTCTGGATTAACTCGGCTGAAGACATCAACGGCAACGGCCGATTCGACCTGGATTGGTACCCGGACGGCGACCTTGATGGTGTTGACCAGGACGGCAACGGCTACACTGATGATGTCATCGGCTTTGACTACGTCGGTGGCGACCCTGATCCGATGCCGGCGGACACCAACGGCCACGGAACGGGCTGCTGGGGTGCGGCCAACGCGGTCACGAACAATGGACTTGGCGTTGCCGCCCCAACGTGGAATTGCCGGGCGATGGCCTTACGCTGTGGAAGCAGCGCGGGCATCAATCTAGGCGCAGCGATCGCCGCGGTCAACTATGCCCTGGACAAGGGGGCCTGGGTCTTCTCGATGAGCTTCAGCTCAGCAAGCCCATACGAGCCGCTCAACAATGCCTGCCAGGTTATCTGGTCGGCCGGAGCCTTGAGCGTCGCGGCCGCGGGCGGGGAGACCGATTCTACCTACCCGGCCGCATTCCCAAATGTCATCGCCGTGGCGGCCAGCGACCGGGATGATAAGAAGGCGCCGTTCTCGGCGTTCGGCGACTGGATTGACGTCTGCGCGCCCGGGGTTGGTATCCTGTCGACATTGCCAACCGGGCTCAAGTTATACGATGGGACTTCCATTGCCACGCCGATCGTCGCCGGCGTGCTGGCCTGGTTCAAGTCGGCGTATCCCGGCATGACGAACGACAGTGCGCTCACACTGCTGTACAACTACTGCGACAGCATGCCGGACTCACTCTATCGCGCCGGGCTGCTTGGACATGGGCGAGTCGCGATGACCGACTCGGCAGTCGAAGGTGTGACTGACTGGCGGCGGCAACCCGGGGGCAGCAGGGCTCAGGTTACGCTGGCGCGCAGGGTGCTCGCAGTTGCCGGGACGCCCGGCCGCGAGGCCGCGGCTGTCGCTCTGCTCGATGCTTCGGGACGCTCGGCGCTGGAACTCAGGCCGGGTCCCAATGATGTATCGCGCCTTGCGCCCGGTGTCTACTTTGTGCGCGAGGCCGATACCGTCCGTAAGGTCGTGCTCACGCGTTAGCGCGGGGTTGACACGGGCCGCGCGGCCGGCATTATCTTGCTGTGACCATCAGGCCGATGACTGAAGCCGACCTCGAGCAGGTGATGGACCTGGAGAGGGCCATATTCCTCAGTCCATGGCGCCGCTCGTTTTTCCTGTCGGACCTCAACCGGCCGCAAGGCCTTTCCATTGTTGCCGAAGAGGACGGAATCATCATCGGCTACGCCGTGGCATGGGGAACTGAGGAGACGCACCTCGCCAACCTCGCGGTCAGCGAGTACGAACGCGAGAAGGGAGTGGGGGGCAGGCTGCTCGATGAGGTCGGTGCCTTCGCGCGGCGCAGCGCGGCGAAGTCGTTCTACCTCGAGGTGCGGGTATCGAACACGATTGCCAGGAAGTTCTATGCCGACCGCGGCTTCGTGCCGACCTATCTTCGCAAGGGATACTATGAGAACGGCGAGGATGCGGTTATCATGGAGCGGGACGTTGAGTCTGAGGAGGGGACGAAGTCAGAAGCCGGAAGCTAGATCGCAGAAGTCAGAAGGTCCGACCGGATTCCACCACAAAGACACCAAGACACGAAGAGAACTCAGGAAGCGGTCCCCGGTCGTCGGTTTGCGGTCTACTGGTATCTGTCGTAGCAGACAATCTCGGATAGCGGCTTGCGGGGCTGCGGCTGAGACTCGCGGGCCGGGTAGCCGAGCGGCGTGAGCGCAATCGGTTTGACCCCTTCGGGAATCGCAAGCACCTTCTTGACTTCGGCCTCGAGGAACGCGCCAATCCAGCAGGTGCCGAGTCCTTCGGACGCGGCTGCGAGCATCATGTGTTCGAGGGCGATAGTGATGTCCACCGCCTCGGCCGACCAGTAGCCACCCATTCGCTTCCAGACCTGTTCTTCTATGCAGCAGCCGCAGATGACGACCGGGGCCTGGCCGACTGAGCCCTGGCCTCTGCACGCCGCGACAAGTGCCTGCCGGATGGTCGGGTCTTTGACGACGATGAACTTCCACGGCTGGCAGTTCTTGGCTGAAGGGGCGAGGCGGCCGGCGTCGAGGATGCGGTTGAGAACTTCGTCGGGTACCGGGTCGGGTTTGTAGGAGCGGA
>CAZAKP010000185.1:0-5340 GCA_964485845.1 uncultured bacterium
CGGAATCGTGCGCGGGTCTTCGCGAATCAGGCCGCACGGATGGAGCGGCTCGGCCAACAGCGCGGCCGGGCCGAGCAGTACCGCGGCGACGATGAGAAAACGGCAGCAGACATTCGGTCTCACGTACATACCTCCCGACAAAGAAAACTATGAAGGTCTATTTCGTTAGTGGGGTACCCGGACTCAGGGACAGCGAACACCGCATCCAGCGGGTGGCGACCCGTGCCCATGGGCAACGTCACCATAACATTCTACAAGACTGCGCCCGAACATCAAGGTCAGGCGAGGGACGGATTCAAACTACGTCCTCCGGTCAAACGCAAGGGCGGGACACATGAGTCCCGCCCCTCAAGTTCGTCGAGCTTATTCTACCTTGATCGCCTTGCGCGTCAGGGTGGCGTTCTCGCTCGTGAGACGGTAGAAGTAGACGCCCTGGGCCACACTCCGGCCGTGGTCATCGCGGCCGTTCCAGGCCGCGGTGTAGAAGCCCGGCTCGGCGAGGCCGGAGAAGAGGCTGGCCACTTTACGACCGGCCCGGTCGTAGACCGCGAGGTCGAGCTTCAGCGCGCGCGGGACCGCGTAACTGAGCCGGGTCCTGCCCCGGAACGGGTTCGGGGCCGCGGCCAGCAGGGCGAGCCGCTGCGGCAAGGCAGTCGCGGCCACCGGTTCTTCGACCGCCACCCGGGGCGCGTCGGTCGTGTACTTGACCGCATGGCCCGGCACCCAGGACGACGCGCCGCGCGTATAGGCGTTCTCGTTCAGGCAGGTTATGCCGATGGCCAGGGTCGGGTCCTGCATACCCACGCATGAACTCGTGGTCTGGGCCGCGGTCAGGTACTGGAACTCGAACTCGCAGTTACCGTCCTCGGCCGCGAGCGTGGTGTCGTACATGACGACCTCGTACTTCTCAAACGCGGCCTGGTCGGACCAGTACGGTATCGAGTCGTACTCGATGATGAACCGATGATGAGCCGCGTCATGGTAGTGCCAGATGCCGTGGCCGGACGGCGGATAGCAGTCGTCCCAGTTAAGGGCCAGCGCCGGGATGGGAAGCGTGGCTGAGGGCAGGGAAACATTGCTGAGCGTGTGGTCAGAGGTGGCGCCGAGGCCGACCCAGCCGTTCGAGCAGACCGAGAGCGTGGTGAAGTTCTGGCCGTAGAACCGGAAGGGGCCGAATTCGGTCGGCAGGTTGACCTGGCAGGTTGTGTCGTCGGCGAGGTCCAGACGGGTGCCGACGCCGGCGACCTCGACCCAGTCGAACTCGGGCCGTTCGGAATAGCCCGAGTCCACCTCGTCGTAGGCCCAGTACTGGGCCGGGGTCCGCGGGCCGTCCGGAATCGGGTCGCGGGTGCGAATGACGCCGACACTGATGCTGAAGCCGAGTTTCCATGACGCACTTGGGACACGATCCGAAATGGAGGACATTTGGCCGCCGAGGCCCCTGTCCGACAGCGCGGTCATGTCCCGCGTGCCGGTGGTGACGACCAGCGTGCACGGTATCTGGGTTTCGCGCGGAATCGAGGAGTCGGCGAAGATGGTGAAGCGGTCGCCGTTGTTCGAGCCGGTCGAGTCCTTCGCGATGTAGCCGAACGAGCCGGTTGAATCGGTGACGTGCAGCCGTGAATCGGTCGAGCGCAGTATCCCGGTGATGCCGTAGCCGTTGCCCAGGCCGGTGTTGCGGAGGGTGACGATGGCGTCGCCGGTCTCGCCCGGGTCAATCATTCCGTTGCCGTCGCCGCCCGGCGGCGGATCCTCGGCCACGTAGGAGACATAGCCGAGCCTGGCCGTTCCGACCAGCAGGGTCAGGGGAGACGTCCACGTCGAATCGCGTGAGTCCCTGGCCGCGACCGTGAACTGGAGCGCGTAGCCGTTGGTGCAGGATGCGGCGACTGCGAACTTGAAAGAGTTCGCGCCGGTCCAGGCCGAATCGCCGGCCGCGATGTCGCCAAGGGTCTTGAGCGTGTCGAGCAAGGTGATGTTGGGGTCGCTCTTGCGCAGCCGGGCGGTGACTCCCTGCGCCGGCTGGCTGCCCCAGTTCTTCAGCCACATCGGCAGATTGATGGTCTCGCCCGGGTTGATGATGGCGTCGTTGTTGCCGCCGGCCGAGTCGTCAATCGTGTGGTGCAGATACATCACGTACGGGCCGTTCGGAGGCAGGGCAAGGCAGTGGCCGAGATGCGGGGCGAGATTGTGGCCGGTCACGGTCACAAAGACGGTGTCGGGTGCGAGGGTCGTGATATTCAGCGTCACCTGGCCGGAACCGTTGGTGTAGCCGCTGGCCCAGGCGTTCGTGTCGCTCTTCGCTGACGCGCAGACCAGCGCCCCCGCCACCGGATTGCTCCCGGACGTGACCGAGACCGGCAAGGCGTACGAGCCAACCGGGATGACCGCCGGATAGGTCACGACCAGCGGCCTGGGTTCGAGCGAATAGACGTCGGTCGCGCCGTCGCCCATACAGTTGTACATCTCAAAGTAGCGCCGGGTGGTGCCGTTGTCGCCGAGTTGCTGGTAGAGTTTCACCTTCGCCTTGTTGAACCCGCCCATCACCCAGGTGTAGCTTGAGTCGAACATGTAGTCGGCGACCCGGCGTTCGAGCGTGTCGTCCTCGGTCCAGTAGGACGTAACCGACGAGGCCATCGAGACGATGCCGCCCTTGCGGCCGAGCCGAATCCACGTTTCGGAAAAGCACTCCGGGTAGCTCGACGACGAAAAGTCGCCGCAAAGGCAGGCGTAGGTCTGGACGTACGGAATCATGTCGGCGTTCGACAGCGCCCGGACGTCGTCCGAATGGAAAATGATGCCCGGGTCGGACCAGCCTTCTTCGGAGCCGTGGCCGGAATAAGTGACCCACGCGCGGCCGGTGTTCAGGGCCGAGTCAACCGGCGTGCCGCTTTGGTAGTAGGTCCAGAGCGAGTCGCAATCCGTGCCCATCGGTCTTATCTTTGCCATCACGTACTTGTGCGTGTTCTCGGCGATCTGGTGGCTGCCGCCGTCGGCTGACGCGACGAAATAGGCCTTCTTCGTCCAGGCGGTACCGCTCGACCAGTTGTTTTGTTCGTACCGCATCAGCTTGTCCACAAACGAGTCGAGCTGGGCAGCGCTCGCGACCGAGGCGCGACTCAGGTCGAGGTCAGGCCAGTAGTCGCTCCCTTCGCAGAGTGAGTAGTTCAAGTCGGTGGGCGGGTTGCCGTCGCCCGAGCCGGTGAAACAGCCGATGCGGTCCACATCGCCGACCAGCAGCACAAAGCTCGGCGGAATCGACCAATTGGCGTAGGCGTTCTGGATATAGGCCTTGACCGTGTCCTTGTTGCTTCCGCCGACCTGGGTCAGGTTGCGTACGAAGACGTGGAAACCCTTGCGCCGGCGCCATTCGGCAAGCGGCGCGATGTTCGACTGCCACGCGTCCGGCACGATTATCAGGCAGCCGACGGGCAGGGCCGGGCCGAGATTGGCTCGGAACCGCTTCTCGTTGACGACGATACCTTCGAGTCGACCCGCGAACTGCGCCGACGAATAGCGGCGGAGCATCGCGCGGGTCCTCGCCCAGTCCGCACCCGTCCACTTCACGGTCACCGTCATTTCCGGTGCGTACTCCACGGTGTTGCGTACCGGGTTGTAGCCGACGGGCCGAATCTCTATCACCGCCACGCGGCGGCCGCGCGAAATCGCAACCTCGACCAGTTGGGCTCCGAGCTCGGGCGCGTACGCGTCGGTTGAGTAGACCCTGCTGTCGAGCGCGAATGCCGGAGCCGCACCGGTTTTCGGGATGGGAGCCTGGCGCGGAACCACCGGGAGGGAAAGCTGCTGCGTCTCGGTCGTACCGATGTCAGCCGATACTTTCACCTCGCAGCCGTATGGAATCTCGACAAGCTGCCGATAAACCGGAACTGCAGGACTGCCTACTCCCACCGCCAGGCCGGCTCCGGGCAGAGCCAGCGTGGCGTACAGGCCGCCCGGCTCCAGCACGGTTCCGACTTCCAGCGTCGCCGGAGCCAGAGACAGCATGCCGCCATCCTGCCGCTCGGACCAAGTGACTGCATCGGCCGCAAACGTCATCGCGACCGTAGCCATCAAAACAACAAACGTCTTCATCGATCTGCCTCCTGAAAAAGCGCTGCTGCCAGCATCAGCAAAAGGAAGTTCACGACCATTGACGGGCCTGAAGAAGATTACCGAAAGCGGCGTCCGGGGTCAAACGGGCAAGACCAAGAGCGCGTGCGCAAGTCACCACCGAAGTCAAGGCGCAGGTCTCTTTGAGAGTCGCCTTCGGAGTGCCTCAGAGATTCCTGCCGCAAATCGGCCTGATGACCTCGCCATGAGTCGCTTACCGGGTACAGTTGTGAATCGGAGTGGCAACCCGTCCGCAAGTCCCGCTCGGATTCGCGCTGAGCACCGCGCGGAGAACCGGACCGAAAGTCACGGGGCATCTTTATCTGCAAATCCTCTTCCGAGCCACCACGTGAACCGTTCCCGGGACGGTTCACAGGGCGATTCCCAAGATGTCGTTTGCAGCGGCCTCTGTCGCCCCAAGTCCATTAAGTTGCAGTTTTTCAAAGAGTTCGTCCGATGACGGCTAACAAGTGAACAAAGATAGCTGAGCAAATCCGGCTGCTGCGGCCATACAGATAGATGGGAGAGCGCGAGTGTGAAGTGAGAGTCTCGGGAAAGTGAAGTTCTTTTCACAGGTGGCACCCGGTGAGGAGTATAAGTTGGTGAGGCGCACGGAAAGGGACTGCGGAAAACGGGGAATGTACCGCGCCGAGTTCGACGCAGGCGCTCAGTGGGACTGTCCCTGGTTTTCCGCGGGTGTGGGGAGACCCGGCCGCGCGGGGACCAGTAATACAGAATGTCCGTAAACAGTAAAGGAGATATCATGACCGACCCGACTCAGAGACTGAACAACTGGACGATAAAGACCGATACCGGCAAGGTGAAGGCAATACTCGATGACATGAGGCCGGACATGCTCAAGCACTACGAGGCCGCAATCGCAAGCCTCTGCGAGATGGAGACCAAGGCCCGGCAGACGCTCAACTCGGCCGGAGTCCAGACCATCATGTACGTACCGTACCTGAGCTATGCGCGGCAACTCTACAAGCTCTCGCGTCAGCGGGGCATCTCGGGCGAGAGCTTCGCGCTCCAGGCTCAGGTCCTGCTGGACAAATGGGCCAACCGCGGCCTCGATGCCGCCGTCCTCGCCCGCATCAGGACTGAGGTCTTCGATGCCGTCGCGCCTGCGCCGTGAGCCGTCAGCCGCAGACCGTCATTCCGCCATACACAGCGCGATAGCGGTTCGCCTCTGTTCGGCGTTGCCGGCTAGTGCGACACCGCCTCGGGCCG
>CAZAKP010000186.1:0-5262 GCA_964485845.1 uncultured bacterium
TGACTTCCGAGAGTTTCTCACTAGTATTCACGGAATGATCCGCGACACGCGCAAGCGCAGACATATGAGCATCCGGCAGCGGATTGCCGGAACACCGGAGCGTCCCCGGTTGTGCATCAAACGGAGCAACCGCTACATCTACGCGATGCTGGTTGACGACAGCCGGAACCGCGTACTGACCGGGATATCGTCGCAGGTCGCCGAGGTGCGAGAGAAGAGGCTCAAGCGGACCGAGGCGGCCAAGGAAGTCGGCAAGCTGATTGCGGGCAAGTCCCGGGAGCTCGGCATCAAGCAGGTCGTTTTCGACCGGGCAGGCTATCGTTATCACGGCCGCGTCAAGGCAGTGGCCGACGGCGCGCGCGAAGGAGGGCTGGAGTTTTGATGCAGCAACACGCACGGGGCGCAGTGCTCGAACCGGAACTGATTGAGCGCGTCATCAACATCAAGCGCGTGTCGAAGGTGATGAAGGGCGGCAAGCGCATGAGGCTGTCGGCGTCGGTCGTGGTCGGCGACGGCAAGGGCATGGTCGGCCTGGGCCACGGCAAGGCGGCGGAAGTCGCGGTGGCCGTGCGCAAGGCCACGACCCGGGCGCGGAAGGACATGGTCCGCGTCTCAATCGCCGGCCATACGATTCCGCACGAGACGAACGGCAAGTACGGAGCCAGCCGCGTACTGGTGAAGCCGGCGGCGCGCGGCACCGGCCTGATCGCCTGTCCGCAGGTGCGGGCCGTGCTGGAGGCGGCCGGGTTGAACGACGGGCTTTCGAAGTCGCTCGGTTCGCGCAATGCTTATAACACCGCCCGGGCCACGATTGTGGCGCTGCAGCAACTGCGGACAATCGAGCAGGTGGCAGCGGCCCGGAACAAGCCGGTCAGCCATCTGGTTAAGCAACAGGTAGAAAATGAAGCAGTTGAAAGTCACGCTGGCTAAGAGCCTGATCGACCAGAAGCAGCCGCTCAAGCGGACGGCGCGCGCACTCGGGTTGCGGCGGGTGGGTGCCATGCGCATCCACGACGATACGCCGGTAATCAGAGGAATGATATTCCAGGTTAAGCACCTTCTGAAAGTGGAGGAGCTGTGAAACTCGGCAGTCTGAAGCCCGAACCCGGCTCGACCAAACGGCGCAAGCGGATCGGGCGCGGTACTGGCTCCGGCCACGGTAAAACATCAGGTCGCGGTCACACCGGCGCGGGTCAGCACTCGGCGCCGCGGCACGACGCAAGGTTCGAGGGCGGCCAGATGCCGTTCTACCGCCGGATTCCGAAGCGCGGTTTCGTGAATCCGACCCGCAAGGAATACGCGGCGGTCAACCTGGACGACCTGGCGAAACTCGACGTCGAGACAGTGACGATTGAGCTGTTGCGCGAAAGAGGATTGGTCGGCAGGCGCGAGTCGGTGAAGATTCTGGGCGGCGGTGAGCTCGGCCGGGCGGTGTCAGTCACGGCCCATGCCTTCTCGAAGTCCGCACGGGACAAGATCGAGAAGGCCGGGGGCAAGGCCGAGGTCGCGAGTTGACCAGTTCGTTCGGCAGCATCTTCAAGATTCCGGACCTGCGCCGGAAGATACTCTTCACCCTGGCAATGGTCGTGGTCTACCGGCTCGGGACGCACATCCCGACTCCGGGGATAAACGCGCACGCGCTGGCCTATCTGCTCGGCCAGATGCGGGGAACCGTATTCGGGCTCTACGACATCTTTGTCGGCGGGGCGCTTTCCCGGGCATCGGTATTCGCGCTCGGGATCATGCCTTACATCTCGGCATCAATCGTGTTCCAGCTCCTGGGCTCGGTTTTCCCCATTCTGGAGCGGTTGCAGCGCGAGGAAGAGGGACGCAAGAAGATCAACCAGTACACCCGCTACGCGACCGTGGCACTGGCCATCATTCAGTCGTCAACCATCGCCATCTACCTGGAGAATCAGCCGGCGACCCAGTACGGGACGATTGTCATGCAATCCGGCTTCTTCTTCCGGATGCTGACTATCATCACACTGACAGCCGGCACGATACTCGCCATGTGGCTGGGCGAGCAGATTACCGACCGGGGCATCGGCAACGGCATATCGTTCCTCATTTTCGTCGGCTGCCTCGACGATACGCCGAGCAGCATCGGCCGCGTCATCGGCATGGTGCGCTCGGGCGAGACATCCTGGTTGGCGCTGGTCCTGCTCGCGGCCCTCATCTTTGCCGTTTATGCCGGCGTCGTGCTTCTGACCATGGCCGTCCTGAAGATACCGGTTGTCTACCAGGGAAGGGTTGTGGGTCGTCAGATGTACCGCGAGCACCGGACCCACCTGCCGATCCGGGTCTGGACCGCGGGTGTCATCCCGATTATCTTCGCCCAGTCGCTGGTCGTGTTCCCATCGACCTTTGCCCAGTTCATCAAGGCTCCGTGGCTCCAATCCATGCAGAGCACGCTCAGCGCCGGCGGCTGGCTGTACGACCTGCTCTACGCGATCCTGATCGTTTTCTTCACCTATTTCTATACGTCGGTCGTGTTCAACGCTCGCGACATCGCCGACAACCTGCGCAAGTACGGCGGCGCCGTCCCGGGCAAGCAGGCCGGAGACAAGACCGCCGAGCACATCGACCGCAGCCTGAGTCTGATTACTCTGCCCGGTGCGATAACGCTGGTGGTAATCGCGCTCCTTCCCGGATTCCTGATGAACTCGTTGCGCGTTCCCTTCTACTTCGGCGGCACCACGCTGATGATCATCGTCGGCGTTGCGCTCGACACCCTGCAGCAGATTGAGGCTCACCTCGTAATGAGGCACTATGAAGGCCTGGTCAAGGGTGGTAGATTCCAGGGCCGCAGGTTCGGATAATCCACCCGGAATACTCCCCGCCCGACAACGGTAAATTGAATGGGTGAGCCCGAGGCGCGGGCTAGCGATGTCGATCTTATCCACCGCGCTCAATCGGGCGACACCGAGGCTTTTGACGAACTGATGAAGAGGTATGCCGCCAGTGTCTACAAGGTCACGTATTCGCTCACGCGTAACCACGCGGACGCCGATGACTTGTCCCAGGAGACATTCATCCGGGCCTATCGGGCGATCTCCCGGTTCGACGAGCGCTACCAATTCTACACCTGGGTGCGTCGGATTGCCGTGAATCTCTGTTTCAACCAGCTCAAACGGAACAAGAAGTTCCGGTTCGTGCCCCTGCCGATGGGAGACGGCGAGGCGGAGTCGGTCGATATCGCCGACCCGCAGCCGCCGGCGGCGGATTCCGGGCTGCGCCGGGACCTGGACCAGGCGCTTACGAAGCTGCCGGTTGACCAGCGGGCGGTCTTTGTCCTGCGGGTGGATGAGGAGATGAGTTACACTGAAATCAGCCAGGCGCTCGGCATCCCGGTCGGGACGGTTATGTCCCGGCTGAACCGGGCACGCGAGAAGCTGCGCGAGTTGCTGCGGGAGTACATGCCGGCAACATGAAGCGGAAGTGCGATTCGATCCGTGCGTGGCTCGGCGCCTTTGCTGACGGCGAGCTGGACCCGGGCAGGGCCGAGCAGGTGGTAAGTCACCTCGAGACCTGCCCCGACTGCCGGCACGAGCTTGACCAGATAAAGGAGTTGACCCGACTGGCGAAGAGCGTCGAGCATCCGCGACTGGCCGACGACTACTGGGACTGGCACCGCTCCCGAGTCTGGCGCGGAATCCGCGAACGGAAGCGCGGGTTGGAACCTCGATACCGGCCCATGTTCGTATGGCCCAAGCTGGCAGCGGCTGCCGCCGGGTTTGTAATCGTGCTGGTCGTGGTTCTGGCTGGTTGGCGGACCATGTTGACCAGACCAGGTCAAGAACATCGTCCTGGGTTCAGCGGCACGGCCCCGGCCGGGCTTAAGGCTGCCCGGCCCGCAACTACCACTACTTCCGGCGCGAAGCAAGTCGCCCGCAATGCAGCAGAGCCGGCTGCCGGTTCGTCACAAGTGGAGGCCGAGGGCAGGTCGGATGAACTTGCCCGTGCCCCGGCCGCAGCGCAGACACGTTCGGAGAAGGTCGAGGCCGGATATGCGGCTAAGGGCACCGGTACGATGGCCGGAACACCGATCGCGGCCAAACCTGCCACGGTGAGGACGCGCGAGGCCGGACGCGGGACGGGAGTTACGGCCGAGGAGCGAGGCAAAGAGCTTGCTCTGGTTCCGTCAACCGGCTCGCGGAACGCCCGGGTCTCTTCTGACCGGGCCCGTATTGTCTCCGGACCGGTTCTGCTTGAATCGCCGTCAGTGGCGGACGCCGACGTGACCGATACCGGTACCGTGCTGCTGAGCGTGAAGACGGATACCGCCGGCCGCGTGTTGAGTGCCGCCGTGCGGAGGAGTTCCGGCTCGGCGAAGCTCGACAGCCTGGCAGTGCGCCAGATGCGCCAGTCGCGCTTCAAGGCTGCGGTGAAGAACAGCCGGAGCGTTCCGAGTTCGTTCGAGTACCCGCTCCGATTCCAGAAGAAGCAGGCTGCACCGGTCGAGCAGCAGAAGTCGCCGGAGAAGCAGCCGCAGCGGGAGGGGCGCAAGCCACAGCGATCGTCGAGCCAGCGCGATCAGCAGAATCAGTCGGTCGGGGGCGACAAGTCCCAGAAGCCGGACAGCGGTCACAAGGATGCGCCGCTGAGAGAGAAGAGCTCGAAATAGGTCGGGGTCCGCATCCAGCGCTCGCGGTGGCCCAGCCACCGCTCTTTCTTTTGGCGGGCTCCGCTCAGCGTCACCTTTCCAGCCGACAAGCGAGTCTGTCCTGTCCGAGCACGGCGATCTTCCGGGTGTGAGTAATAGAGTTCCACTCGCGGCCCCAGGGACGATCTAACCACGCCGCGGTTTGACAAGGCAAGGCCAACGGTCTAGGATGACTCTTTCTATGTCGCACCCTAAGAAGGTCCGTGACGAGTTGGAGAAGCGGAACCGGGCGGCGCAGCTTGGTGGTGGCGAAGAGGCAATTGCCAAGCAGCACGCTGCCGGTAAGCTCACCGCGCGCGAGCGCATCGACATCCTGCTCGACAAGGGCAGCTTTGTGGAGCTGGATCGCCTGCGGGTCCACGACTGCCACGACTTCGGGATGGAGAACCGTCGGATTCCGGGCGACGCGGTCGTGACCGGACACGGGCTCATCAACGGCCGTCCCGTGGCCGTGTTCTCACAGGATTTCACTGTGTTCGGCGGAACCCTCTCACGCGTGTTTGGCGAGAAGATCTGCAAGGTGATGGACATGGCAATGCGCACCGGCATGCCGGTCGTCGGCTTGAATGACTCCGGCGGCGCGCGGATTCAGGAGG
>CAZAKP010000187.1:0-5238 GCA_964485845.1 uncultured bacterium
TAGGTCGCTGGTGCCGAACTCTCCGGACGCGGGTTCAATTCCCGCCGCCTCCATTGTCGATTCGGGCGACGCCGCAGGGCGCCGCCTTTCTTCATGGGGCCAGGGGCCAGGGGCCAGGGGCGGAAGATGGAGGAGTGAAGGCTCTGGACCGAGGACGGAGGACTGGGGACGAAGGACGGCCCGAGACGAAAGACGACCCGCGACGGTTATTCCTGGGCTACAACTCCGTAGGCCTCGTCGAGCGCCCGCCTGACTCCTTCAAGAGTGAAGGACAGTGCGCAGGTGGGACCGACTTCGGACAGGACGTCGGGCACCAGGCAGTCCCGGTCTATTCTGGCTACTACCATTCGCTTATCGAGTTCGATGGCAGTCTGCACTTCCCAGTTCACCCAGCCGTTCGCGCTCGCCTGCTTGCCGACCACGCACAGGAACGCCGTCGCCGCCTTGATCTTGCCGTGGATGACGTGTTTGAGCGGCTCCGCCTCGTCGCTCTCCACCGGGTAGTCCACGGGCTGGTCGTTCAGGCTGAGCCGGGGAAAGTCCGGGCTCACAGCCCAGGTCAGGAGCACGTCCTTGTAGTACCCGTCGTTCTCGTAGTCGTAGGAGACATAGACCAGCTTGCCGGCGGGTTTCTTCTCGGGTGGCGGCCGGCGGATAGGGCGGGGTAGTTCGAATTCGGGCTCGGGCCGCGCCGCCGGCCGGGGTTCGGCGCCGGGTCGCAGCATGACCTTCAGGTCTTCAAAGGCCCTTTTCCAGCCGTTGGCGTGGAAGTCGATGTAGGATTGCGACCGCAGGTAGTCCGGCAGCGCCGCGCCGTCAACCCGGGCGGGCAGCACGCTGACGTGGTGACCTTTGAAGTCTCGCACCGTGACTGCCCGGAGGTCCTGCTGCACCCAGCGCGAATTGAGCGAGGTGGCGGAGATGAGCGGGATGACGAAGTCCACCGGGCGGAGCGAGTTGGCGAGACGATTCACGAGAATCACGCCCACCGACATGTCTACCTCGTCAACCCACGGGCTGATACCTTCGCGCCGCAGCGCACCGGCCAGCCGGCGGGCAAACTCGATATTCGCGTAGGAATAGGCGATGACGATGTGAGGCTGAATGCCTCTGGGCCGGACAAGGTTCGGAACATCCGCGAGCACTAAAGCCTCCCTGCAAGGGCGCCAATCAGCCGCATGGGGTCTGTTTGGGCCGCGGGCCGGCGAATCGGGAACTCACGGTTTCATCAATGGCCGTCTACCGATTGGCTTCGGCTCGGGCCGCCCCATTCGATGACATCGTAGCCGCCCCGGTTTTCGATGTCAAGGAGGTGCGGGCAGCCGGAAGTCGGCGCTGGAGCCACGAAGGAAACGAATGGTGGCGGGCGTCACATACCCGTTACAGCGCTCCTTCGCATCCTCGTGTCCGTCAACCTCGGTTCGGGGGCAGCCCGGCGGCGCGGCGCGAGTCCCGCCGGAAATCAGAACCTGGCGTTTACCAGGCGGATGTCCAACACCGGAAAGAGTGAGCCTTCCTCGTTGCTCTCGGTTCCGATGATGATATCCGGCATGGAAAGGCGCGCCGAGCCGGGCGGCCCGGTCTTTGGTCGGGAGAAGTTGTAGCCGGCTATCGCCCCGGCCGGCGGAATCAGCGCGGCGACGGTGTAGATCGGCGAGCTCTTGGGCGAGCCGGGCGGCATTCGTTCTACGAGGGTCCCGATCCAGGCAACGGTGAGCGCGACCGGTGTGGCCGCCAGCGCGCCGACTATCGCCCCGTTCAGCCCGCCTTGCTGCCTCACCAGCCGGGCCGAGGCCCAGCAGCCCAGGCCGCAGAACACCGGGTAGCCCAGGCTGCCGCCAAGCACCGTCCCACCGAAGGTCTTCCAGACGTCTTCGGACGGGTCGTACAACCGCTTGAACAGGAATCCGAAGCCGGCCGCGCAGATGGCCCCGCCCAGCACCGCGCCGCTGCCTTCGACCAGAATGATGCCTGGGTCAAGGGGCGGCACGTCCGGCTGAGGGGCGGGAGTCGCGCCGATGGCCGAGCCGGCCAGGACGACGGCGGTGAGCAGACCGACCGTTCGCCTCACTTTCGGCCTCCTCGCGACGCGATGTAGGAACCTATTGCCCGGGCATAGTCCGCGCCGAGGACGTAGGGTACGTCGTCGTGAACGCCGCCCACTGCCCAGTACACATCGATATGCGTATGCCCCTCGGCTGCGTCCAACAAGCGTTGGGCGTGGCGGGTGGGCGGGAGGTAGTCGTCGTCCGTGCCCTGCATCATCAACACGGCCGGAACGCCGACCCGAGCTATCCGGCCCTCGTTGTCGAAGTCGCCGTAGAACCCCGTCAGCATGCTGCCCGGGATGTCGACCACGGTTCCCTCCTTGACCAGCGCCTCGGCCGAGGCGGGCGGCGACTCAAGGATTAATCCGAACGGCGCCAGTGAGTCGGCGGCCAGATAGGTGGTCACAAACGTGCCGAGCGACCAGCCGTAGTAGACGATGCGCTCCGGGTTCACCTCGGGCCGGCTGTGGAGGAACGCCAGCGCGGCCCGGCCATCGGCCAGGCAGGCGTCGCCGCTCGGCCCGCCTTCGCTCTTGCCGTAGCCCTGATAGTCAAAGATGAACACGCGGTATCCCATATCCCAGAGCAGTTCCACTCGACCCCAGTAGCGGTTGATGCACTCACCGTTGCCGTGGCAGTAGAGGATGGTGACGTCGTTCTGAGCATTCCTATCCTTTGGCTGGACGAGGAAACCATAGATGCGGTTTCCGCCGGAAGAGGCAAGCTCGACCTCCCGGTAGAGCGAATCCGGGATGATGCCGCTCACGTGCCACGCCGCCGAATCGACATCCACGGGCCGCAGGTACTCGTCTACGCTGCCGGGCGAGAAAAGGAACCGGTCCATCCTAAGTCAGTTCGCGCCGAGCAGCAGGAGGGCCGAGCACAGCGCCAGCCAAAGCGGTCTACCGATACCAGCCTCCAAAGTGATAGTTGACGCCCGCGATCAGGCCGAGCCCGCCGTGGTTGGCAATTGGCAGGCAGTAGGTGACGGCACGCGGCTTGTTGCGCTCGTTTGCGGCGTACCACTTCATCTCCAGACTCACCGACAGGTTGCGCCCGACTGAGAAGTTGTGACCGACATACGGCGAGTAGGTCATGTAGAGGTGCGGGCGCACTTCGTAGAGAGTGTGGACGCCGAAGTAGGAGAGCGACAGGTTCGGGCGCAGGTAGCTGGCAGTTATTTCAAGTTGCGGGAGGAAGCTGGTGCTGCCGCCGCCGTCGAGCTCGACCAGCCCGAGTTCGCCGGCGGCGATGCCGAGGCAGGGGCGCCAGCCGTTCTGGTCCAGAAAGTGATAGCTTGCGCCGGCGTCAAACGCCGCGACTCCGAATGCCGGCATCAGCGGGTGCGCGCCGACACTAACGTTCAGCCGGTTCGTCAGGCCATAGCGTACCCGAGCGACCGGATAGGGGATTGGCAGTTGAGCGCCGGACAGGTTGACGAACGGCCCGCCAACGTCGAACGCAGCTACTGCCTGTCCCCGGCGCAGCGGCCACATTGAAACGGCGGTGCCGCAGCGGCAGAAGCCCGCAACCAGCCCGAGGACGGCAGGCAAAGCCCAGGTCAACCGTGCAAGTCCGCGCCCGGTACTTGCTTCCATGCACCGCCATTATCGGGTTGTTGCGGACGATTGTCAAGTCCAGCATAGGCGCGCCGGGTCCGCTCCGAAATACGTTCACCGGAGAGGGGGATGGCCCTTCTCCCGAACCCGGTTTCGGCGGCTACTGACCGAGCGAGTCGAGGCCCGCGAGCTCAACCCGATGCTTGTTCAGCACCATGACGTTCCACTCCGGCACGGCCGTACAGGCCCCTTTCATCTCCTGGTAACTCTGGTACGTCCGCCGGCCGGACTGGCTCGTATCCTGCCGCCACTCTTCCGCCATCTGCGGGCCGATTCCCCGGACGCCGGCGGCCGCCGACGCCGCGTAGACCTTGTAGAGCGCCCGGCGGACGCTCGTCCAATCGGAACCGGTCGCGCGGAGCGACTCCGCAACGCCCGGGACAGCCATGCCCTCCACCAGGTTCGAAAGCGCCGCGACCGCGCTCTGGCCCGGCTTCCGCAGCGTGGGCGACCAACCGGTCGCCTTGAGCGCGGACCGGAGCCTCGGCAGGACCTTCACCAGTTGGCCGACCTCGGAATCGGTCAGCGTGCTGCAGGCCACGGCCGGGAACTCGGTGAATGAAGTCGGCCGGGGCGGCGGCTTGGTGCTCCGGCAGCCGCCGGCCGCGAGCAGGACGAATAGAAGGGCGGATAGTGGTTTCATCAGGTTTCCTTTATGGTAGCAGGAGAGCGTACGCGCACCGGTGCGAAAGTCAAACGTCTGCCGCTCCCCTGGGTCCGATACCGAACCACCGAGCACACCGAGACAGTCAGAGGGTCCGGGCCGAGCTTCCGGCCTCACCCTCGCTGCGGTCTCCGTGACTTCTGTGGTCGCCTCAGCATCGGTCCTGGGGAGTTCGAACGGCCCTTCAAGGCCGGGGCCGCGTCAGCCATCACCAGCGGTCGTAGGGCCAGCCGTGACCGGCGGGCGGAGAACTGTCCTGCGTGCGTTTAAGGGCCTCCTGAGTGCTGGCCGGAACAAGGAACGGCACCACGAAGTAGCCGATCAAGCCCGCCGTCTTCATCGTCGGGCTGTCGTACGAGTACCATTTCACCGATTGCTCGGCCGGCCGGCCGTAGTAACTGCGGTTCCCGTTGAAGGCGTCCTCGACATATCTCCCGCTGCGCCACTGGGCGTAGGTGAGCGGCCCGGAGCCGGCAACCGGCAGACAGCGGTAGAGGAAAGGATTCGCGAAGCCAATGCGCCCGCGCACGTCCCTGGCGATGGCGGAATCGGAATGCGAGTTGGGAACTGGCCCGAAACAAGCGGCAATACCGACCGGGCGGATAACGAGATGACGCGGGCTCGCCGCGCCCGAGTCGGCGGCGACGCAGGCTGCCGCGAGGACTGCGCAGAGCAGGACCCCGACCTTCATCGCTGACATGATAGACCCGCCGCCCGGCGTGTCAAATCCGCGGGGGAGACCGGCTTCCGGCTCACGGCTTACCGCTCCGCCAATCGGCAATCGTCAATCGGCAATCTCCAATGCCGTAGGCCGTCAGCGGTCTCGGCAATCCAAAATCGTAAGTCCAAAATGACTTGGGCCGTGTCAATAATCATCTGCTGTGTCCGCGAACTCCCAGCCGCGATT
>CAZAKP010000188.1:0-5158 GCA_964485845.1 uncultured bacterium
TCGGACAGGTCGCGGAGCTGGATTTCGACGATTTCCTCCATCTGCTTCCGGTCGAGCGGCCGGAAGACGAGCACTTCATCGACCCGGTTCAGGAACTCGGGCCGGAAGAAGCGCTTGACCTCGGTCATCACCTTGTCACGGATGGATTCGTAGTTCGCATCGCCGCTGGTGGCGCCGAACCCGAACCCGCTCATCCCGCGGATTTCGGTCGAGGCGATGTTCGAGGTCATGATGACAACCGTGTTCTTGAAGCTCACCTTGCGGCCGAGCGAATCGGTGATCTGGCCGTCGTCGAGCAGTTGCAGCAGGATGTTGAATACGTCCGGGTGGGCCTTCTCGATCTCGTCGAAGAGCACGACCGCGTACTGCTTCCGCCGCACTTTCTCGGTGAGCTGGCCGCCTTCTTCGTAGCCGACGTAGCCCGGCGGCGCGCCGACCAGGCGCGAGACGTTGAACTTCTCCATGTACTCGGACATGTCGAACCGGATGAGCGCGTCCTCATCGCCGAACATGAACCGGGCGAGCACGCGGGCAAGCTCGGTCTTGCCGACGCCGGTCGGCCCGAGGAAGATGAACGAGCCGATGGGCCGGCGCGGGTCCTTGACCCCGGCGCGCGACCGGCGGATGGCCTTGGCGATCATCGATATCGCCTTGTCCTGGCCGATGATGCGCTGCCGGATTTCGTCTTCCATCCGCAGCAGCCGGGCCGACTCGCGCTCCTCGAGTTTGGCGAGTGGGACGCCGGTCCAGTTTGAGACGACGTAGGCGATGTCTTCCTCGGTGACGACGGGGAACGAACCAGCCTTCTCCCATTCCTTGCGCTTGCGCTTCAGATACTCGGTCAGTTGCTTCTGTTCGTCACGGAGTTCGGCCGCTCGTTCGAATTCCTGTTTGCGGACCGCTTCTTCCTTGGCCTTCGCGGCCTTCTCAATCTTCTTCTCCAGTTCATCCAGCTCAGGGTTGATGACCGGTCGCATCAGCTTCACCCGGGAGCCGGCCTCGTCGATGACGTCGATCGCCTTGTCGGGCAGGAACCGGTCCGAGATGTAACGGTCGGCAAGGTAGGCCGCGCTTTCGAGTGCTTTCTCGTCGTAGGAAACGTTGTGGTGGAGCTC
The DNA here is from genome assembly GCA_964485845.1 of uncultured bacterium. Classification (GTDB taxonomy): domain Bacteria; phylum Hydrothermota; class Tepidihabitantia; order Tepidihabitantales; family Tepidihabitantaceae; genus UBA2258. Next base: position 1,116 of record CAZAKP010000188.1, read on the forward strand.
GTACTTTTCCTTGAGGCCCTTGAGAATCCCGACCGTCTCCTGTGCGCCCGGCGCCTCGACCAGAATCTTCTGGAACCGGCGTTCGAGGGCCGAGTGCTTCTCGATGTGCTTCCGGTATTCCTCCAGCGTGGTTGCGCCGATTGCCTGGAGTTCGCCGCGGGCGAGGGCCGGCTTCAGGATGCTCGAAGCGTCAATCGCGCCTTCGGCCGCGCCAGCGCCGACAATCGTGTGCAGCTCGTCGATGAAGATGATGACGTCGCCCTGGTGTTGGATCTCGTTCATCACCGACTTCAGGCGCTCTTCGAACTGGCCGCGATACTTGGTACCGGCGACGATGGCAGCCAGGTCAAGGGCAAGAACGCGCTTGTTCTTCAGCAGGTTCGGAACGTTGCCGGCGACGATGCGCTGGGCCAGGCCTTCCACGATCGCCGTCTTGCCGACGCCGGCCTCGCCGATGAGCACCGGGTTGTTCTTCTTCCGGCGGGCGAGGATCTGGATGATGCGCTCAATCTCTCCTTCACGGCCGATGATCGGGTCGAGCTTGTCCTCGCGGGCAAGCTGAGTCAGGTCGCGGGAAAAGTAGTCAAGCGACGGCGTCTTGGTGCGCGACTTCTGTTGGGCCGAGCCCTTTTCGCCGCCCAGCAGCCGGGCGGTCTCGTTGCGGACCAGCTCGATGTCCATGCCCAGCGACTGCAGAATCTGGCAGGCGACCCCGCGTTCCTCACGCAGCAGCCCGAGCAGCAGGTGCTCGGTGCCGATGTAGGTGTGGTTCATCTTGCGGGCTTCGTCGAGGGCGTAGTTGAGGCAGGAGCGTGCCTCCTGGTTCAGGGGTACCTCGCCGAGCACCAGGGTTTCAGAACCGATGTCGACTGCGTTCTCGACCGCCCGGCGCAGGTCGTCGGTGTTGACTCCGAGGTTGGTGAGGACGACGGCCGCGACGCCTTCGCCTTCCTTTACCAGGCCGAGCAACAGATGTTCGGTGCCAATGTAGTCGTGGTGAAGCCGGACTGCTTCCTGGCGGGCAAGTGAAATGACTTTCCTGACTCTCTCGGTGAAGCGTTCTTGCATAGTCTGTTAGAGTGTAGTTATTCTCCTCGGGAAGTCAACGCGGTGAGCGAGCACGATTACTTAGACACCAGCAGGCTGGCGAACTCCGCGGCGGTGTGAACCGGCGGGAAACAGGTCTGGCCGCGACAGACATAGGCGGTCGGTCTCTTGCCAGCGGCGGTGCGGCCATGGGTCAAAGGTATCAGACGCACGGTAAGCTCATCCGGTTGCCGGTCCCTGATGACCACGGCGGTTCTATAGTCATCGCGATTCGACGCAAGGAGCCCGGCCATAGCCTCGGCTTCGGGAGATGGTTCGGGCAGGAACAGAACTACTTCGGTGCCGGCGTGGAGCATCAGGTCCAGCCCGGCAAGCATCAGGCTGAACGCCGGCGGATAGCTGAGCATCGTCTGGTAGAATCGGCGCAGCGTGGCCGCAGCCGCACGCTCGTAGTCGTCCCGGCCGCAGAGCCGCGCCAGCCGCAACAAGTCCATGGCCGCAACCGAATTCCCGGATGGTATGGCGCCGTCGTAGCCGTTCTTGATGCGGCTTGGCAGGCCGGAACCACTGCGTGTCGTAAAGAACCCGCCTTCGGGGTCGGAAAAGAGCTCGACCATGCGGTCGGCAAGCGCTACGGCGACTTCAATGTGCCTCGGCTCGAAGTCGGCCGCGTACAGGTCGAGCAGTCCCTGAACCAGGAAGGCATAGTCCGGGAGTTGTCCTGGGACGCCGGCCTCGCCCGGTCGGACGAAGTGCGTGACTTCGCTGCCGGCGACCATCCGGTCGACAATGCTCTCGGCAAGGGTGCCCGCAACGTCGAGGTAGTGGCGGTTGTCCAATGCCACCGCGCAGCGGGCAAAGGCCGAGAGGGCAAGGCCGTTCCAGTCCGCGAGCAGCTTGTCGTCGCGGCGGAGCGCCGGGCGCCGGTTCCGGGCCGCAAGCAACTTTGCCCGGATTTCGCCAAGCTTCGGCCAGAGCTCACCGATGCCAAGGTGATGGACGGAGAGTATTTGTTCGACCGGGATGGCCGTGTGCAGCACGTTGGTGCCGTCAAAACTACCCTGAGCTGACACGCCGTAGAAGTCACAGGCGAGCCTCGCGAGTTCAGGGCCGACGGCCCCGGTAACCTGAGACTCGGTCCAGGTGTAATAGGCGCCTTCGCGGCCGCCGGTGTCGGCGTCCAGCGCCGCGGCAAAGCCGCCACCAGGCAGGAGCATCTCCCGTTCCATCCAGGCAAGCGTCTCCTCGGCGACCGCACGATACGACTCCTCTTCGGTCACTTCAAAGGCTTGGGCGTAGGTCTGGGCCAAGAGCGCATTGTCGTAGAGCATCTTCTCGAAGTGGGGGACGAGCCAGATCGTGTCGGTCGAGTAGCGGTGGAACCCGCCGCCGAGCTGGTCATAGATGCCGCCCTCGGCCATCTTGTGGAGCGTCAATTCGACGATGGAACGCGCCTGGTCGAAACCCGGATGCGGCGAGAGACGTAGGAGCAGCGCGAGGTCAGTCGGATTCGGGAACTTGGGCGCGACCCCAAACCCGCCGTGCTCAGAGTCGAATACTTCGAGGCGCTGCTCGTAGAATCTGCGGAGCGGCGTCTCGTCCATCTCGCCTTCGTGACCGGGCAGGGTCGAGAGACGATTCAGCTCGACCGCGATGCGGTTCCCGGCTTCGTCAATCTCGGGACGCTGCGTGCGGAAGTAATGAAGTGCGGCCAGCAGCACGCGGTTGAACGCGGCCAAGCCGGGACGCGGCTCGGGCGGGAAGTACGTGCCGCCATAGAAGGGCCTGAGGTCGGGAGTCAGCCAGACCGACAGGGGCCAGCCGGCAGAGCCGGTCAGGATGCGCACCGCCTCGATGTAGACTTCATCCACGTCAGGACGTTCCTCACGGTCTACCTTGATGCTGACGTAGTTCGAGTTCAGGATTTCGGCAATCTTCGGGTCGGAGAACGACTCGCGCGCCATCACGTGGCACCAGTGGCAGGCTGAGTAGCCGATGGAGACGAATATCGGCTTGTCTTCGGCCTTGGCCTTGGCCAGCGCCTCCTCGCCCCAGGGATACCAGTCGACGGGGTTCTCCGCATGGTCGCGGAGATACGGGCTGGCTTCGCCGGCGAGATGGTTGCGCACAGGCAATAGAGACTATGGCGGACGAGGGGTCAAGTCAAAGGTCAGAAGCCGAACGCCAACAGCCCAAACGCAGAACTGCTTGTGCTTGATCTTGCACCTGAGCCGGACGAATTCGACGCACTTGGACTTCACGCCTTGACATTTGGGCCCGCCTGCGCTATCACTAAACAAGTATGCCCGTCATTGCCAGATTCTACGGCATCACCGTGAAGATGTACTTCCGCGAGCACGGAGTGCCTCATTTCCATGCTGTCTATGGGGAGTTCAATGGCGTATTTGACGTATCCACACTTGAGATGATTGAAGGTGACCTGCCAGCGCGAGCGCAACGGCTGGTAAGAGATTGGGCGGAACGTTACCGCGAGGAGCTAGCCCGAATGTGGCGAACCCAGGAATACAGGCTGCTGCCGGGGCTGGATTGATATGAAGACGGACAGCTTCTATCCGAGAGTAAGGACGGTACGGCCGCAGTCTGACAAGAAGCTACTCGTCACGTTTGACAACGGGGTGACAAAGGTCTACGACTGCGAGCCGCTACTCGACAGCGACGTGTTCGCTCCACTCCTAAATGAGGCGCTGTTCCGTCGGGTTCGCGTGGAAGACCACGGCTATGCAGTAATCTGGACCGACGAAATCGACCTTGCCGAATCGGAACTCTGGTTGAACGGGACCCCCATCGCGACCGAGACGGAACGTGCCGAGGACCTTGTCGTTCGCGACCGGAAACCCGGCAACTAGCTTCCGCCAAGCTCACCGAAGATGACCTCGGACGGCAGGCTGCGCTTGGGCTTGTGCTTGAGCTTGGACTAAGCGAACCGGAAGCGGCTGATGAAGTGGCGCATCGGCTTGTCCTGGCCGTAGACGACT
>CAZAKP010000189.1:0-5138 GCA_964485845.1 uncultured bacterium
GAGCCGTCCCACACGGCCGCGCCCGCCGACGTCGCGGCCCACACCTGGTCCTCGCCGTCGACCGCGACTGACCTGACCTCGGCCGACGGCAGTCCGCCGACCAGCACGGTGTCGAAATCGTCGGACGGGTCATTCAGGGTCCCGGCATAGTCAATCATGACAAGGCCCTGCAGCAGGCCGAGCCAGACCCGGTCCCGCGAGTCGAACGCGAATTCGTACAGGCCGCCGGGCGGCGCCGATACTCCCGGGATTTCAAACACCGTCTGCTGAAGCTGGGAGTCGACCGCGACAACCGTGGCCCCGCCGTTGAACACCCACTTGGTGTCGTGCTGGTCAAGACCGAAGGCGTCGATGATGTTCCAGCTCGACAATTGGCCCCACTGTACTGTCTGCCACGACCCGTCGGCCGGATTGAAGCCGGCCAGTCCGCCGTCGCCGGCGAAGTGCGCGAACCAGACCCGACTCCTGGAGTCGACGCGCACTTGATACGGCCGCGGCAGCACACTCCAGATCCCCGAGACCCTGCCAGTTGTGTCAATCACGGAAATCGGGACCGGATTATTCATGTGACAGAGATAGATGCATCCGGCCGTGTCAACCGCGCAGTCAGATATGAGGCCGGACCAGATGCAGTTGTTGTAGTAGGAACTCCAGGACTGCCCGGTGGCCGCATAGCGGAGGCCGGAGCCGTAGAGTTCGTTGCCGCCGCATCCGACCCACAAGGCATCGGCGAAGTGGACGGCTCGGGCGTCCTCGTTGAGGATGACCGAGACCCGAGCAGAGTCGGCCTGATCACCTTCGTACAGCCCGGCCCGCGTTGCGAGGTAAATCCTGGATCCGGATACGGCAAGCTGGAAGACCTCGGTCGGTTCATCGAAAACAACTACCGGCCGGAAGCCGGCGCTCTCCCCAATCGCCAGTCCGGCCTCGCTCGCGATGAGCAGGCTGTCATGCCACTCCGCGACTGCCCGGACCGAATCACCGAACGGACTTCGGTACGACGTCCAGGTCTGAAATCCCCGGTCCACGGCTGTGACCCCCCGGTTGGTGCCGACCCAGTACCGGTCGAACGAACCCACGCAGAGTATTTGGTCGCTGAGCAGTTCCGGCACCCGAGCAGTCGTGTACCGGACGATGCTGTCGTCGTCGAAGTCGAGCGGCGTGCCGCGCGTCTCAATTAGATACAGGCCCTGGTCCGAACCGCAGAGCAGTCGGTTACCGTCCCAGGTGAGAACCCGGATATGCATGGCCATATCGTTCGGCCGGTACTGCCGCACACGCCCGGGTTCGGGTTCGATAACGACCATGCCCCCGCCGTCGGTCCCGGCCCACAGGTTCCCGGAACTGTCGCGGCTGATGCAGAGACAACGATTGGTGGGAAGGCCATCGGTGTTCACGAAGGTCCGACGGAGTGTGGGCGCGCCGCGAATGCCGAGCGACACAACGCCCCCGAAGGTGGCAAGGTAGAGGGTGGAATCAGTGCCGGCCATGCCGGTGACGAAGTTGGTATTGGTGTATGCCTGCCAGCTCGGTCCAATCGCGGTCACGGCCAGGACGACGAACAAGGTATTCATGTTGCCGCTAGACGATACTAGCGCACGACAGACAAGCGTCAACCATTGTCAACATGCGCCTCGTGCGCCGACCACTGCCCGCAATGTGCGCACCAGTATCGTAAAGTCCATCCAGAGCGACCAGTTGCGTATGTAGTACTCGTCAAGCGTGAGTCGCTCGCTGAAAGGCAGCGACGTTCGCCCTGATACCTGCCAGAGACCGGTCATCCCCGGACGCACGCGCACGATCGTGTCTAGCGACTCACCGATGCGGTCTGACTCCGCCGGCAGATAAGGCCGGGGTCCGACGAGCGCCATCTCGCCCCGCAGCACATTCCAGAGCTGCGGCCATTCGTCGAGGCTGAACCGCCTGAGGAATCGTCCCGCTGTCGTGACTCGCGGGTCGTTGGGAATCCGGGCGTACTTGAGCCACTCACTGCGCATGGCCTCGTCGGCGGCAAGCATCTCGCCCAGTCGCTCTTCCGCGTCGCAGTACATCGTCCTGAACTTCAGGCAGTCGAACGGCTGTCGGTCGCGACCGATGCGCTTCTGGCGGAATAGGACCGGCCCGTGCGAAGATGCCTTAACCACAAGCCCCAGCACGAGGAGCAGCGGCGACACGAGCAGAAGCAGAAGGCCCGTCCCGACTGTCTCCAGCACCGATTTCATCAGGGTGTTGAGCGGCCGAAGCAGATTGTGGCGGTACCTCATGACAAGCGTGCTGCCCACCTGTTCAACCTCGGCCGCGGTGTTCTGGAGCAGCGCGGCGGTCGGAATCACGAGCAGTTCAGCAGATCCCCGCTCGGCGTGTTTCAATACGGAGCGCATTTCATCGGGCGTGAAAGAATCTGACACCACTGCGAGAACTGCGTCCGGCCCGATGGCCTGGTCCAGCGCCTCCCGTACCTTGCCCGAGCCGGGCGCATGACCGACGCGCCTGACCACCGAGTAGCCCAGCGCCCGGTTGCGGGCCAGTTCGCCCGAAAACTGCTCGGCCGCGGTCCCTCCGCCGAGGAGCACGAGCGACTGCCGGCCGAGGCCGACCCCGGAAAGGAGCCGCCTCAGCGACCAGCGTACGATGGGCGCGAGAATCATGGCAAAGGCCACCGCCAGTAGTACAGCCACTCGCGATACGATCCAGAGCCGCCAGAGGAACAGGAGAATCATGACCGCGGCAGTGGCGATTATGACCCCACGCACATACCGCCTTATCTCTTCCCATGCTGCAAACCGCTTGGTGTAGAGACCCTCGTAGGCGAAGACAAACGGGTACACTGCGAGGACAAAACCCTTCTCGGTGAGCATGTTGATGTGCAAGCCGGGCGCCAGAACGTAAGCCGTGCCGGTCTGAAGCCAGTTACGTACCAGATAGCCGAGCGCGTAGCTGGCGAATACCGCGGTCGTATCACCCAGAACGAACACCAACGGCGTGATGAGACGCTGCAGACGCTTCATGTCCGGCGTGCCCCTAACCGCCATGAGTACTCGAATTCCCGCAGACCGACCAGCCAACCTGCCTCAGACACGAACAGGTATGCTGCGAAGGCCATACGCAGCAGCAGTGCCGCCGCCCGGCCGCGGCCGAGTGTGAAATAGCGCATCAGCGCTTTCAGCCGGTGATAATCGCCGAATTGCTGGAATCGACGCCGGACGCCACCGTAGAAATGCTCGACCGCCACGCGGGGATCAAGATAGACTTTCCATCCCGAATTGCCCAGCCGCCGACAGATGTCCATGTCCTCGGCATACATAAAGAACCCCTCGTCGAAGCCCGATATCTGGTCCAGCGCCGACCGGCGGAATACGACGAAAGTGCCGATGACCGCCTCGACCGGGACCGGCGCTGCCGACAGATGAGCGTCAGCGCACAGGAAGTCCCGCGCTGCGGAGTAGCGGGGAAACAACCTCGCGAGCGGTGAACGTCGCCCGGCCAGTATGTAGCGCAGCCTGGGCAGACGCCGCGCCGACGGCTGTGCTGTGCCATCGGGATAGTGCAACTTCGGCGCCACAGCTCCAGCATCCGGGCGCTCGTCCATGAATCCCACGAGCCCAGTCATCACCGGTGCCGAGAAGACGAGGTCAGGGTTGGAGACCGCCACATATCGAGCGGTTGCGTACCGGTACCCCCGGTTGAAAGCCGCGCCATAGCCCAGATTCCTGCCCAGCAGGATTAGCCTGGCACCGTTTCGCCGGCAGACACCGACCAGTTCAGCCCGGTCGCGCGAACCGTTATCCACGACCAGCACCTCGAACCGAAGCAGCGGCTCGGCCTCGCGCAATGTGGACAGGGCACGGTCTAGGAACGCGGCCGAATTGTAGTTGATGAAAATGACAGTCAGGTCAGGAGCCATCAAAGACAGTCTATGACCGTTACCCTCCTTTTCAAGGCCTAGCCGGCCAGTTGCCGGACCAGCGCACCGTCAGGCCCACGAACGTCAATCACGACTGTCGGTTGGCCCAACGTGTGCGATGCACAGCCGAAGCAGGGGTCGTAGGCGCGGAAGAACATCTCGACCGTGTTGAGCAACGCATCGTCAACCTTGCCCTTGTGGATCAGCGCCTTGGCTGCTTCCCGCACCGACATACAGATCGGCCCCTTGTTGTTGGTCGTCGCCACTATCAGATTCACCTTCTCGATCAGGCGATCCTCGGTCAGGTGGTAGTGATGATAGAGAGTGCCGCGAGCCGCCTCGACCACACCGACGCCTTCCGGCTTCATGTCGAACTTCATGTTGCGGATGTCGGTCCCGGTAATCCCCGGGTCGGTCGCCAACTCCAACGCCCGCTCCGATGCATAGAGCAGCTCGACCAGCCTCGCCCAGTGATATGCCAGCGTCGAGTTGACGGGTTTGGTCCCGAAAGTGCCGAAAAGTCTCTGGTATGCCGCTTCGGCCCCAGGCGTGCCCATACCCTCAGCGGCGTTCAACCGCCCGAGCGGCCCAACCCGATAGAGCCCGGAATCGGAGCCATCCACCAAGCCCTTGTACCCGACTTCCTTCAAGTAAGCAGCCTTCACGTAACTCCAGTCAAGCACGTGTTCGGCGATGTGGCTCAGGTAGTCGTGGCCATCGAATTTGACGAACTCCTTGCCCCGCTGGTCCGTAACCCTGACCTTGCCGTCGTAGAAGCTCACCCGGTTATTCTCGTCCACCATACCCATGTTGTAGACGGAGTGGCCCAGCTTCGGGTCTTGGATCAACGCCATGTAGGCCGGATTCTTGAGCACGATGTCATCGAAGAGCTGCAGCGAGAACTTGGCGAACTCCACGCAGGAACGCGCCATCGTCTCGATTTCCTTGCGCGCTTCTTCGGTCAGCGGTTTGGTCTGTCCGCCCGGGACGCCGCTCACCGGATGGGTCGGCTTGCCGCCCAGTATCTCGGTGATGCGCTGGCCATAGGCCCGGTGCTTGATGACCTCTTTCGCCGTATCCATGCCCACCTTCTCGATGACGCCGATGATGTTGCGCTTGGCCTTAGGCGCGTCTGGCCCGACCACGAAGTCGGGCGCGCCCAGGAAGTAGAAGTGCAGGATGTGGTCGTAGATGATGTAGCCGCTGTAAATCAGTTCGCGCAGCTTGCGCGCGG
>CAZAKP010000190.1:0-5070 GCA_964485845.1 uncultured bacterium
ACTTCCGGGCGTCGGTGCCGACTCCGATGTTGATGAAGTTGGCGACATTCGGCCGGTTCGAGTCCCAGCCCTCCTAGGTCAGCCCGGAATCTGCAAGGAGTCGGCGCAGTGGCTGATTCTGCACGCCAGCCAGAAGTTCTGCGTGGCGAGGACTGCTAGTAGGTGTTGAGGCCGTCCAGTCCCTGCCAAGACGTCTGCAGGTTCAGAATGTCGAAGACACCGTACCACTTGTCCTTGCGACCGCACTTGCAGGGCGGTGTCGTCCAAGAGTGCTCATAGCAGGTAACCGGGTAGGTGTGATGGTGCTGCCCGAGTATTCCACTGCGGCCCAGCACTTTCTTCACCTCGGTTCGCCGCAGGTGGCTCTGTCCCAGACAAAGCGAGCACAATCTGAAGCCACACTTGTGCTCGAAGAAGCAGGAGCAGCAGACCTCACGCGCGCACCCCGGGCAAGTGTAGGTTCGCCTCAGCGATGAGTGCCTGTATTCGGTAGCATGTCTTCCGCAGACCTCGCAGGCTGCGTCACCTATATCGATATGCATGCTCTGGACACACCCTTGGACAGGCAGTTCACATTCGAGGCATCGCTGGCACCAACTCAGCCCGTGTCAGCTTCGGATTGGCTCCAGTAGCGCGTCTTCCGCCGCGGACAATTCATCGAGCCGGTTCTCCTCGAGCAACTGGCACATGTGCAGGTGCTCCTGCTGTGACCGCTCCATGCAGGCGTTTATTTCCTCGGTGTCCAGGACCCTTCCGTTGACCGAGATGACCTGCAGTGTCTCACTCTCGCCCGTTATCTGATTGGTATGGGTGACGGTCTTTATGTCGTTTTGAGAAAGGCTCACATTGGCGTGCGCGGATTCGTAATCGCGGAGCGGGTGGCAGAGCAGTTGGCCGTTCAGCTCGATGCCTTCCCGTGCCGCGCCGTATGGCATCCACAGGGCACCCTTTCCCTCGATTGTCACATGCCCGGCCTTGAACGACCCCACGAAGCAACCGGTCATCGAAACCTTGTTCCTCACGAGGACCTCTCCGAGGACAAGCGAGTTCTTCAGTACCAGGGATTCGGCGATAATGGAGCCATAGATGCGCGCGTTCTCGATGCGCGCGTCCCGTGTGTACACCATCCCGCCAATCCGGAGACGCCCGGTCTCATCGGAATCGACCAAAAGCGAACGTCTGGCCACGAGCGCCGAACGTAGGAGGCAGTGGCCGCCGACCGCCAGCCGCACTGTCACATCAGACGGCGAGTACATGCTCTGCATGACCTCGATGTTGCCGGCCTCGATGCTTATCGTGTTGCCGAAAACGCCGCCGTGGACCTTGGCCTCACCCGAGAGAACGACGCGGCGCGATAGCTGCGTGTGCCGCTCCGGAATGATGGGAGACTTGTATTCTTCGTCCACGCTGAACGTATGTTCCGTATCTACAATCGCCATGGCTACTACCTCCAGCGCATCAGCTGCGGCCAGCCAGCCCGCGCCGGACGGTTTCGACAACCTGCTTGTTGCCCGCGAGCAAGGGGTTGAAATCAGATTGCCAGTCTGACGGATTCGCGTTCACGTCCGAAGGCGGCAGGATCCCGGTGTGGCTCTCTCCCTTACTATCTGTGAACTCGACGACGTAGCAGTCGAGGCCGAGTTCACCATGTGCGGCGAGCCCCGAACCGACCGAGAATCGGTCGATTGACTCGCGCGATTGCGCGCGGCGCAGGTGAAAGGTGAGGTAGGCATCGACTGCCGCGCGCACAATCTCCGAGAGGCGTTCGTACCGAGTCGCCATCACGGTCTGGTCATCCGCGTCCAACTGCTCGAGGTATGGCAGCTCGAGCTCCGCGATGTGCGAACGCAGGGCCGGGTCCGACGAGCGTTCGGCGTATTCCAGCGCGTCCTTGTCCAGTTCTTCGACGCTCTTAGTAAGCTGCTCGTCCAGTGCCTTGCTGGTTTCGCCGGACTGGGCCACGGCCTTTGAGATTTCTCCCTGCAGCGAGCCGTGAAGGCGTTCGAGCCTGCCAGTTTCGTAGTCGAGCATCGTAACGCGCTTGGTGACCTCGGAGCCGCGAAGTGCGACGTGCATTCCGCCCTGGAATGCGACCTGGTCGGCGAACCCCTCTTCGATGAACGTGCTTTGCTTGCGAGTGAGTTCCGGCAGCTCCTTCAGGGACCCGATCGTGTTGAGTATCTTCGTACCGAGGCTCTCGATGGCCCCGGTGATGGCCCGCGTCATGGTTTGAATCGCTTGTACAACCTGTTCCATGGTTACTCCTCTGTCACTGCAGCGACGAGTTCTTGGAAGCGCGGTCCAGCCGGCTGCCGCCGGTCAGGGTCGTCACGACGTCGTTGAAGCCCTTGCGGGCGGTGTAGACAGGGTGAAAGAGGAAGAACTTATTGAGGTCGCCGCGCTTGTCGGCCTCGGCAATCTGCACCGAGGCGACATTCCGTTGGTGCTTCTCCATACGTCGGAGTGTGGATAACTGGCCTCTGGATGACGTCTTGATGGTCTGCCCGACCTGCCGCATGGCCTCGGTCTGCTCTTTGCTTGTCCGTTCCATTACCTCACTCAGGCGCTGCGTGTTCCTCGCCAGCGCAGCGAACTGGGCGTCCCGCCGTTCCTCGGCCACTCTGGCGACCCGCGCCTGCCGCCTGAAGTCCTGGTCGGCCCGCGCAATCCCGGCCGCCAGCTCGCTTCTAAAATCGCTGACCTGGCGCCCGGAATACGAGTTGATTCGGTTCAGGGTCTGCTGAGCGGCGGCGTCAATCCTGCCCATGCGCTCGCGGCTCTTTGCGGCCATACCGGCCATCAGACTCGTAATCAAGACGACCGCTTCCTTTTCGCTGTCCAGCTCCGCCTTCAATCTGTTGATACCCGACAGCAGCTCCTCAAGCCGGCCGGCTCCGCCCCGTTCGATCTCTCTTGTTTCGCGTTGAGCATTGGCAAGGTTCTGAACCTTTTGCCTTTCGGTATCGTGGTACATCGCCAGCCGTGCAATCCGATTCTCCTTCAAGAGGATGTCAACCATCGGGAAGAGCAGCTCTACGTAGACGCGCGGCACGGCGATGGGCAGCTCGCTGCTCATCCCGCAGAGCGGGCAGCGCCAGACCAGCTCGCCGTAGTCGTAGCGCATCATCGAGTTGGCGTTGAACTGGTATCGCTCGTAATCTTCGCGCCCGAAGAAGTCCTTGTTGCAGCTTTGGCAAAAGAATGCAAACGCGCTGTTGAGCGTATGCATGGACACGACGGTCCGGTGGGCCTTCAGAACGTTGATAGCCCTGTCGAACGAGCCGGCCCGCACCCCGCAGAGCGACTCGAATCCCGACAGCGCGGTCTCGATCGCCGAGTCAAGATCGGTCGCGCCCATTGCCTCCTTTTCCTGGGCAATGAACTCATCGAACTCAGCTATTTGCCTGGCCAAGGCATCCCCATCAATCGTCGTGATCGAACGTGCCGTCGCCGGCGACGTCACCGACCTGCCGTGCTTGGCAAGGAAACCGAGGATGTCGGAATCCGGCTTCATGGCGGGCAGCGCCACCCGCTTGACAACCGGCGCGGCAAGGATCGAACCCAGTTCGGTCAGGAGCTCCAGCGCCCGCTTCTCGGCATCGTAACTGAACACCTCGTAGTCCGAATCTTTTCCGATGTTCACCCGGCTTGTGTTTGTCAGCAGCGGCCGCTTCAGCTCACTGCTCACCAGCTCGAGGTCATCGAGGATGGCGCGGAGACGCCGGTTGTCCGACAGGCGGTGATAGTCAAAGTCGGTAGTTGGCGCGAGCCCGCACAGGCTGAGTGTCACCGTCCTGCCTGCGAGCTTCGCGTTTCGCATCAAGAGGCGGACTCTCTTGACCGACTTGAGCGCGGCCAGCGGCTCAAGCGCGTTGAGCGCACGGCGGTGACGGGTATGGAGTATCCCGAGCAAACCGCCGAAAGCCCCGCCGACGAACAGGAACGCGAGAACGCTGCGCAGGACCACTGCCAGTATGATTGCGACGACTGCGGCCACCCCGTACCATACGTAGTAGTAGGTCTCGGTTTTCTTCATCCGGGCAACCGTGTCCCGGAACTCCCGCGCCTCGCGGTTCAGGACCGAGGCCGAGATGTAGTCCTCGGCCTCTTTGTCGGACAACCACTTGGAATCGCGCAGGAGGATTCCCTCGTTTAAGAGCATCAGAACCTCCCCCGGCCTTGCAGCCGAAGTCCGGATTGTTCCACCAGGTGTTAGCCAGCCTGCGGCTTGACGGAAACCACCCTATTCCCGTCTAGGACGGGTCCGATGCCCCGCCCAGCCGGAAGGCGCCGAATTGTACAACCCGTGGACGGCGGTGTCAAATGGCGTACGAGGCAGATGTCCGGTCGCTTTCGGCTCGCGGCTGACTGCCGCGACAGGGCTCTGCTCTCCCATCTTGCCTGTTGACCATTTAGGTAAACCGTGGTATACTGCCGTCGTGCGTAGGTCGACCAAGCATCGTAGCGGAATCGCAGTGCGCGACCTCAGGTTAGGTACGGCGCTGCGTCGAGGGCGCGAAGCTGCCGGACTGACGCTTGCGGCTCTTGCTTCACGCCTTGGGGTCTCCAAGGGCTATGCGTCCAGACTGGAGACAGGCAAGAGTCTGCCCAGCGCAGACATGGTCGCGAGGATAGCTTCGATCCTTGATGCCGACCCGGCCACACTATCAGTGTTGGCAGGCCATCTGCCGGTGGACGTTCAGGAGATTCTCAATCGGCATCCCGGCGAAGCTCTGGAACTGCTAAGAGGCCGCTTCGCGCGCGAGGAGGCAGGCGAGTTTGTCTGTAGAGACGCACCTGCCGACTCGGGCCAGTCCCTGGCGCGCGAGACCCTGAGTCGAGAGCCGCTCGCGATCAGCCGTCAACCAGAGAAGTCAGCGGCGTACGAGACGGTTCTCGGCGATTGCTTTGAGTGGCTGGCCGGTCGTCCTGAGTGCAGCATACACGCGGTAGTAACCGACCCGCCTTACGGTCTCAAGGAGTACACGGAGCCGGAGAAGGCGAAGTTGCGCTCAGGACGCGGCGGAGTCTGGCGGATACCGCCGTCGTTCGATGGCTGCACGCGCAGTC
>CAZAKP010000191.1:0-5069 GCA_964485845.1 uncultured bacterium
AGGGCAACCAGCGCCAGGACCGGGCTGCCTGGGATGCCATTCTCGACTTCGACCGCGTTCTGGGACTCGGACTGGAACGGCTGGCCGGCGCCGCTTCGGAAGTGCCGAGCCAGGTTACCGAGTTGGTCGCGGCCCGGGAGCGGGCACGCAAGGCCAGGGACTGGGCCGAATCGGACCGGCTGCGCGTACGGATCGGCGAGCTTGGTTTCCTGGTCGAGGACACGCCCGCCGGCGCGCGCGTCAAGCCGCGCCCTTGACTCCGGGGTTCGTTTCCGTAAGATTTGCGGCGGGTCTGACCGGCGGTCCAGAAACCGGTACCCGGTCATTCGCCTTCGCGGGCCCATAGCTCAGGTGGTAGAGCACTGTGCTGATAACGCAGGGGTCAGTAGTTCGAATCTACTTGGGCCCATTCTCCTATGAGCCGTAAGACCATCATCGTTCTCGTGGTCATCGGATCGGTGCTGCTCGCGGTCGTGTTGGGGCTGTCCCTCGCCCTGGCAATCGCCGGTTCCGGGTCGGACGCGTCCGGCCTGAAGACCTGGAACAAGGGTCTTGGCTACATCGAGGTCGAGGGGACAATCGTCGACGCGACCGAGACCGTCCGCGAGCTCAAGGCACTCGAACACAACTCCCAGGTCAAGGGCATCCTCATCCGGGTCAACAGCCCGGGCGGAGTCACCGCGCCTTCGCACGAGATATACGAGGAGATCAAGCGCATCCGCGATGGCGGCCTGCCGGTCATCGTCTCGATGGGCGCACTCGCCGCATCGGGCGGCTACTACATTTCCGCCCCGGCCACTCGCATCGTTGCCAATCCGCAGACACTCACCGGTTCAATTGGCGTCATCATGGAGTTCCCGGTTATCAAGGGATTGATGGACAAGGTCGGCGTGAAGGTCGAAGTAGTGAAGTCCCGCGTCTCTAAGGACATCGGTTCGCCCTTTCGGGACATGACCGACCAGGACCGCGAGCTGCTGCAGGGCGTTGTGGCCGATGCCTACGACCAGTTCGTCTCGATTGTCAGCACCGAAAGAAAGCTACCCGAGGACAGCGTGCGCGCCTTCGCCGACGGCAGGATAATGACCGGCCGCCAGGCCCTCAAACTGGGACTCGTCGATACGTTGGGTACGTTCGAGGATGCCAAGCGCATCGCCGCCTCGCTGTGCGGCATCGAAGGCGAACCGCGGCTCGTCCGGCCCGGCCGCCGGCTGAACTTCTGGCTGAGGCAGTTGATGGAAGGGACTGCCGAGGGGCTGTTCGGCGGCTTCGGGTTTCCCCGCCTCCGCTACATCTGCTACTAGCGACTCCGCCGGCGTAGCTCCGGACCGACATCAACGCCGGGCGGCCAACGGCCGATGCGGCCCTTAGACCCGCCTAATACATGCCCTGCGGTCCGGACGCCGGCTTCGTCGCCAGCTCAACCGCCCGGCGGGCCTTGCGCACCGCCGCGCGGGCGGCAACCATCAATTGACGGGCCTCTTTGAGTTCGGTTGCCTGGCTCGCCTGGCCCAGCTGGTCGCGCGCCTCCGCCAGCAGCCGGTCGGCCTCATCGAATGCCTGTGTATCGGTACCCGGGCGAACTGCCTTCCGCCGCGCATCGAGCCGGGCCACCAGCCGGTTCAGCTGGCCTTCGGCCGCTGCGACCTCGCTCTTCACCACGTCGAGCGTAACCTTCGGGCCCGACGCCTGCCGCTTTGGCGCCGTCGCGATGACAATCACGCCGACGATAACGACGATTCCGACCAGACTCCAGACGAGAATCCTGCTCTTCACTGGTTCCTCCGGTTGTTGATTGACCTGCGGCAGTAGTCTAGCGCCGCCATGCGCGGCGTCAAGCACACAACTGGAACCGGCACCAACGCTCCTTCAACCGCTGACGTCGCCTGCCCGCGTTCCCCGGCTTCGGTCGTGCTGCCGCCGAAGCTACGGCCGGGCCCGGATTATTCCGGGCCCGGCCGCTGGACTGGCAATTATCGCTCGCCGGCCGCTGGGTTACTCGCTGTCGTCCCCCTCGTTTTCTTTACCGGTAATCTCCTTGAGCACTTTCCGCGCGGCGATGTAGGACTTCTGGACCGAATCCCGCTTGGGCTGCAGATCCTTCTGATCGGTCAGTCCCGGCATCTCGGCCATGAGCTGTCGACCGCGCGCGATCTCGTCGTTTATCCTCTGCCACTGCTCGGCCGGCGCGCCCGGATTCTGCGACTGCGCAGCCGAGACCCTCGTCTCAAGCTTCTGGAACCGGCCCTCCATCTGGCGCACGAACCGTTCCGCATTGACCGGCGGCCTGCCGGAGTTCTTCGGTTTGGTGACAAGCATCACCACCGCAATCACGACCAGTATGCCGACGATCGTCCAGATTATGATACGGCTCTTGTTGCCTTGTGCCATCGCTCCTCCTTAGTGAGCTGCTATCGGGTGCGGCCCCGGCATGAGAACCGCAGCCCGGGTTTTGCGACTGCCACTTCATTCCGGCTTGTTGCTTCCGCAACAGCGCTTGTACTTCTTACCCGACCCGCACGGACAGGGGTCGTTACGTCCTACCTTGTCGGCGGGACGCCGCGCCTGGGCGGCCTTCGCCGGCTCGGACGGAGTCCCCGCTGACGTCGGAGCCGAGGCCTCCGGCTTGTAGGCGCGGACCGGCCTCCTTGCCGGCTGCCGCCGCTCCTCGACTCCACGCACCTGCGCGCGGAAGAGCATCGTCAGAGCGTCCTTGTAGAGGTCGCGCATCATCTCCTGGAACAGGTCGAATGACTCGCGTTTGTACTCGACCAGCGGGTCCTTCTGGCCGTAGGCACTCAGGCTGATGCCTTCGCGCAGCGTATCCAGGGCATAGAGGTGCTCGCGCCACCGGCTGTCGATGGCGTACAGGAACACGCTCCGGCAAAGCCCGGCAAACTGCCGGTCGCCCAACTCCTGTCGACGGTCATCATACCGGCGGGAAGCGATGTCTGTCAAGGTTTGGCGTAGTTCGTCCGCGGTGGCATGAAGCCGGTAGTCTTCCTCCAGCCTGAGGTCGGCGAGGAAAGTCATCGAGAGCTCGGCGCGCAGCCCGTCCCAGTCCCATTCGTCCGGCCGCTTGCCGACCACGATGGTCTTGTCCACGAAGTCATCAACCAGTCCCCTGGCCATGTCATCGTAGACGGCGCGCAGCCGGGCAAGGCCCGAATCCGAGGGCTGAGCAGGGGTTCCCGGACTCGAGGCTTCGGGTCCAGGTTCCCCAGCTGCCGCTTCGGCGTTGGGCGTCGGGCGTGATGCGTCAGGCTCATCGTGCAGCACCGCGTCGCGGATAGCGTAGACCGCCTCCCGCTGCCGGTTCATCACGTCGTCGTACTCCAGCAGGTGCCGCCTGATCTCCCGGTTGCGTTCCTCGACTCGCTTCTGGGCTCCTTCAATCGCCCGGGTCACCAGCGGGTGCGCGATTGGCTCGTCGTCCTTTGCGCCGAACTGGTCCATCAGCTTGGCCACGCGTTCGGAACCGAACAGCCGCATCAGGTCGTCTTCGAGCGAAAGGAAGAACCGCGACGATCCCGGGTCGCCCTGCCGTCCCGAACGCCCGCGCAACTGGTCGTCGATCCGCCGCGCCTCGTGCCGCTCGGTGCCAATGATGTAGAGCCCGCAGGGCACGTCCTCGTTGCAGCTCCTCGGGTTCTCCTCCCACACCGGGCACTTGCCGCCCGTGTCCTTGACGACATAGCAGCACTCGCCCTTCACCACGCCGGGCCCGAGCTTGATGTCGGTGCCGCGGCCGGCCATGTTCGTGGCAATCGTCACCGCCCCGGCCTGGCCCGCGTCCTTGATGATTTCGCTCTCGTGCTGGTGGAACTTCGCGTTCAGGACGACGTGGTTTATCCTCCGCCGGCGCAGCATGTCGGATATCACCTGGGATACGTCTACCGACGTCGTACCGACGAGAATGGGCCGGCCCTTCCCGTGCCAGGTTTCAATCTCGTCCACCACCGCGCCGTATTTCTGCGCCCTGGTCTTGTAGACGATATCCGGATAGTCGATGCGCCGGCAGGGCTCGTTCGTCGGTATCGCCACCACGTCGCGCTTGTAGACGTTGAAGAGCTCGCCCGCAATCGTCATCGCGGTGCCGCTCATCCCGGCCAGCTTCTTGTACATCCGGAAGTAGTTCTGCAGCGTAATCGTGGCGAAGGTCTGGGTGTCGCCCTGGACCTTCACGTTCTCCTTTGCCTCAAGCGCGCTGTGCAGCCCGTCCGAGTAGCGCCGGCCGGGCATCAACCGGCCGGTGAACTCGTCGACGATGATGACCTTGTCCTCCTGGACGACGTAGTCCACGTCCTTCTCGAACAATGAGAACGCCTTCAGGAGCGCGTGGAAGCTGTGCAACATTTCGCTCTTCCGCGCGTAGCGCTGGTAGACATCCTCCCGCGTCTTGATCTTCTCCTGGGGCGTGACCGACGTATAGTGATCTACCCGGGCCAGTTCCTCACCCAGGTCGGGCAGCACAAAGGCCTCCGCGTCGCCGGGGGCGAGTTCCTTCCGCCCCATATCGGTCAGGGCGACCGAATGGTCCTTTTCGTCGATGACGAAGTAGAGCCTCTCGTCGATCTCCGGGAAACGTTTGTCGCGGATGAACGAAAGCTCGGTGCGCTCGATGAGCGATTTCACGCCTTGACGCTGCTCGGCTTCGAGCAGCTTCTTGTTCTTGGGGGCCCCGCGCCGGACGGTCAGCAACTTGATCCCGGCGTCGGCCTCGTTCCCCGCGTCGAGCTGTTTGAGTGCCTCGGCAACCAGCCGGTTTGCCAGCAGACTCTGCTGCCCGTAGAGCCGGCGCACCTGTGGGGTCATACGGTCGAACCCTTTGTCCTCCGCCTCCACCGGCCCGGAAATGATGAGCGGGGTCCGCGCTTCATCTACCAGGATAATGTCCACCTCATCGACAATCGCGTAGCTGTGGCCGCGCTGGACCTTGTCCTGCCAGCGCCCAACCATGTTGTCGCGCAGGTAGTCGAAGCCGAACTCGTTGTTCGTCCCGTAGGTGATATCGGCGCTGTAGTGCGGCTTGCGTTCCGCGGGCTCCATGCCCTGCTGGATGCAGCCGACGG
>CAZAKP010000192.1:0-5036 GCA_964485845.1 uncultured bacterium
AGCAGGGCGCTATACGTGGGCGCGTTGGCCAGCCCGGCCGGGTTGTAGAACAAGGCCGAGGCGTCATCGATGTAGGCCACAGCCGCTTCACCCATCCCCACTACCCGCGGCCCGACCGGTATCTTCAGGAACGCCGCGCCAGTGTTCGCCAGAGCCAGTGCCGGCACCAGCAGAACTCCAAACCAGATACTACCACGAAAGCATGAAGCGCACGAAACGAATCTCGGATTGGAGCAAAGCCTGCCGTCTTGGTGTCCTTGGCCTCTGCGCCTGTCGGACAGAGCGTGTCTTCGTAGCATCACTGTTCTCTCCATTCCGTCCTCCTGACGAACGTCTGGCCGTAAAATGACTATCCATGACGCCCAGCCTGTTATCGCTGCAAGATGACCTTACGGACCCGAAGCATGGTGCCCGCGGTCCCGAGCTCTTCCGGCACGAAGTAGACACCCCGCCGTGGGCTCAGGGTACGCCTACCTGTGGCGTCAAAGACCACAGCGCCGACCGGCAGACGGCGCGCGACCGTCGCCGCAGGCTTCAAGTCCGCGGCACGAGGTACGCGATTATCCTCGACTCCGCCGGCATAGTACTCCAGTATCCACAAACCGTACGGTCCATTCGCCACGAACGCGTACCCACCACCACAGGCCACGGCAGATGACTGGTCAGGCACGAGGTCGTTGCGGTAGTGCCCGACTTCTGACGGATGTGCCGGGTCAGCGCCCGAGACGACTCGCATGCAGGAGAAGTCGCACGATACGTAGATATGGTCCCCGTAGAGGGCCACGCCGGTCGCGTTGCCTTGAAGGTTGCAGTATCCGACTTCCTGCGGATGCGCCGGGTCCGCGACCGAAATGACGCGCAGCCCAGCGCCGTAGGCCGCGACATAGGCATAGCCACCAACCACAGCTACGTCACACTCCTGCCCGGGAGTAACGCAGTGCCCGACTTCCAACGGATGAGCCGGATCCGCGATTGAGATGACCCGCAGACCGGCCGTATCGGTGGCGACGTAGGCGTAGCTTCCTGCTACTGCCACGGCACGCGCTCGCCCGGGTGTTCCGAGGCGGCCCACTTCGACCGGAACCGCCGGGTCCACCACCGAAATCACCCGCAGACCGGAATCCCGGTCAGCGACATAGACATATTCTCCCGCGGTAGCAACGCCATAGGCCCGATCTGGCGTGTCGCAGTGCCCGACCTCGACCGGGTGGATCGGGTCTGCGAGAGAGATCACCCGTAGACCGGAACCCCCATCTGCCATGTAGACATATCCTGCGTCGACGGCTATGTCCATAGGTGCACCTGGCGGGACGTAGTGCCCGACCTCACCTGGATGCGCCGGGTCGGCAACCGAGATGACCCGCAGCCCAACCGAGTCAGCCTGACACGCAAGGTAGGCGTAGTCTGCGCTCACCGCCACTCCAGTCACCATGCCCCGTGCGGCGTAGCGACCGATGGACCGGACGTTGAGCGAGTCCTGAGCCGGCGCAATGCCGGCGAGCAGAAGCACAAGCATACGCACTGTCGTTTGTTTCACGTTGTCTCTCTATCTCCACGCACCAGATTGCCAATGGCCAACTGCCCACTCCTGATCAAGCCCGGGCGGACGAACGATGAACTCGGGCCTTGGACGTTTCCTCGTTGTTTGGTCATTGGTAATTGGCAGTTGGGAATTCCGTCATCTTATGACGGATAGTTTGCCGACCTTACTCGCCTTGCCGTCAGCCGAGACGACCAAGTATACGTAGATGCCGCTCGCTACCTCTGCCTTCCACGCAAGCTGGCCGTCGCCCGGTTCGGTCGCGCTCCAGACCAACAGTCCGGACGCGTCGTAGACCATGACCCGCGCCCCAGCACTCAGCCCCTGGAAGTGGATGGCGTCGTGCTCCGGGTTCTGATTGGGCTTGAACGGTATCGGCACGACCCGGAACGAGTCGAGGTTCTGGTGCGGTCCCGCGCCTTTCACGATGACGGCGAAGCTGTCCTGCACTTGGAAGCCCAGCGTATCCGTGGCGGAGATAACGACCCAGCCGCCGTAGTCATCGGGCTTGGCAGCGGCCGGTAGAACCACGGCAAGCGTGCACTCCACCGCTTGCCCAACCGCAAGCGATTCCGGCAGGTTGAGTACGTAGATACCGACGGCGGAAGAGTCAAGAGTGAGCGTCCCGTTCTGCCCCTCAACCTTAACCTCAACCTTAACCTCTCTGAGTAGCGACCGACTCGGGCCGTCCGCCGTATCCGGGTTGTAGGAACTCGTCGTGTTCACGACCATGAACCTGCCCGTGCCGCTGGGCACGTAGCCCGGCTGCGCACGCACAACCATCGTATCATGGACCACATCCAGCGAGTCGTCGTCCACATCGAGGTCGCCAACTACTGTCGGAACCTTCTTCAGGAGCGCGTAGACCGTCTCCGCCAGCGGGCAGCCCAGGGAATCGATACCGGTAATGACCAGCGGACCCGCGTAGTCGCCGAATGGCACGCTGTCGGGCACGTACACGGCCAGCGTGCAGACGATGGTCTGGCCCTGCGCCAGCGAGGTCGGCAGATTGACTATGAGAATGCTGTCCAGGCTCCCGCTTGGCCCGACAAGGGAGCCGGTGAGACCTAACGAGTCTACCGGAGACCGACTGGGGCCATCCGCGGTGTCGGGGTTGTAGGACGCGCTCGTGTTGGCAAGCACGAACTCACCAAGCGCGTAACCCTTGTATGGATAGGGATATGGCGACGATTCCGAGCTACTGAGCCGCACGGTATCGGCAACAACACTGAGCGAGTCGTTGTCCACATCGACATCACCCAGCTTCTGGAGACACACGTAGCAGCTCTCGTAGACCCACAAGCCCGCCGTGTCCTTGCCGCTGATGTAGATTGAGCCGGTGTAGTCGCCATCCCTGAGGCCCACCGGCACGTAGGCCGCCAACGTGCAGACCATAGTCTGCCCCTGCACCAGCGAAGAGGGCAGGTTGGGAATGACAAAACTGTCGATAGTCCCGCCGGGGCCCGTGAGTGAGCCGGTGACGCTGAGCGAATCCGCAGGCGACACGCTCGGCCCGTCCAGGGAGTCCGGGTTGTAGGACGCGCTCGTATTGGCCAAGACAAACTCCCCGCGCACTGACTCCAGGGATTCCCCCGCGGCCGCCCACCTCCGCAGGCGCAGAGTATCTTTGATAACGTCAAGCGAGTCGTTATCGATATCAAGGTCGCCAAGCTGGTAGAACTGGAATATGCGTAGCCCGAATCCACCGTAGAAGACATAGTCTCCGTCGGCCGCGATAGCGTACCAGGCATAGCCGCCACCGTAGTATCCAGCCAAGGTCGGGCGGGCCGGGTCTGAAACCGCGATGGCCCACAATCCGCATTGCATGCCCCCATCAACAAAGACGTAGCCGCGGATCGGTAGTATTCCCCAGCCGGCAAACGACGTCGAATCCAGTGCCCCGACTTCGACAGGGTATGCAGGGTCAGCAACCGAAACGGCCCGAAAACTGCTGAGGCAACCGACATATGCGAAGCTGTCGCGCACCGCCACGCCCCTGACATCACCCGGCGTGTACTGCCCCACCTCAACCGGATGTGCCGGGTCGGCGACCGAAATGACTCGCACGCCATCCAAACCGGCTGCAGCGTAGGCGTAGTCGCCGACAACATCCACATACCTCCAGTAGTGAAGACCACGACGAATGCGTCCGACTTCGGTTGGGTGCGTCGGATCAGCCACTGAGACGACGCTCAGACCTCCGGTATCCAGTACGTATGCGAAGTTGCCTCTAATCTTGACGTTGTAGGCCGGGTGCTCGCTCCAACGAGCTACTTGAACCGGATTCGCCGGATCGGCAATCGAGAAGACCCGCAGCCCTGCGGTATCCTCCGCATAGTAGACGTATTCCCCGCTTACCGCCACGTCATACGATAGAGCGGTCGTAGTGCACCGCCAGACTTCTACCGGATGTGCGATATCGGCTAGTGAGAGAACATGTAGACCGTCATGATAAGCGCTGTCCGGAGATCCGACCACATAGGCGTATTCTCCCTTCACGGCCACTCCCCTGACGTCGCCCGACGGTCCCCATCGACCGACCAGCCGGAAGTGGAGGGAATCGGCCTGCACCACTCCAGCCAGCACGATACACAGGTAGAATGCGAGAGTTGGTCTCGTCATCATTGCCTCCTACCCGAGGGTGCAAGCCCGTACTCACACGCCAAGGAAGCAAGGGGCATCACTGTGTCTTCGCTCGATATGCTAGGTTCGATTCCAGGTTTGTCAACACGTCGGCCTCGGCACCAGCATCGACATCCTGCGGACCCGCTTGACGAGCAGTCCAGGCAATCCTCGGGCGGGAACGGATGGCCGCCCGCGGACAGCCTAGGCACGTCGGACCGTCGTATCACTCCTCGACGTCATTGTACCAGACTGCGATGTACGGATAGCGGTCTTGGACATCGTCCTCCCCATAGATGTTGGTATACGTGCTGTCGACTGAGCCGTGGTAGACCCAGCCCGTGAAGAACACTCCGAGAGAGTTGGCATCGAAGGCAGTATCCGCAATTGCCCGGCAGGCATCGTCGGTAAGCGGAACCCGACACCACCCGTCATCCTCGTGAATGACGTCCACCGCCACAGTATCGGTACTGCCCCATATCGCCCAGTACACAGCCTGAGCGTCATCGTTGGGGGGCCACTGTACGTTCAAGAACCAGCTATTGACAAGAACGGACTCTCCCTCTCCTTGCTCTGTGTGAGAACCCTGATAGTAGTAGAGAGTACAGTGACATACGGGGATGAAGCCACCTTCCGGGGGGTCGATGTGAGGCACACTGAACTGGCAGACGCCGTTGCAGCGCGGCCAGGCTCGACCATACTGGTCTTCCTCGAAGCCGACCTTGATCGTGCCGTAGTGCCAGTAGCAGGGACCAAGAGTCGTGCCATAAACGGACTGGTACCAGTCAACGTGGCCGGTCGCATTCAAGAGGGTTGGCGTGCAATAGAACGTCTGCCATGCTGCCGCATGCACGTCGTTCTTCGGAAGGCCGAC
>CAZAKP010000193.1:0-5016 GCA_964485845.1 uncultured bacterium
CTTGACCCCGGCTTGACGCCCGCTATTATTGACTGCCTGCGATAGCGCAGGTAAGGTCTTGAAGGAATGGTGACTTCCGGGCTTTGCCGCGGTCTGGGCTGTGGCGGCGCTGCCAGTGTCCTTCCGTCCGTCGGACCCGGGAGTCCCTGAGTTATGTCTGTAAGGTAAAGTAAGGAGGAGTACCGATGCGCAAGCTGATGATTCTGTGTCTTGCCGTAGGACTCGCGCTGGCGAGCAGCGAACAGTGGATCGGTGTGCAGCAGAACCCGCACTATACGATTCCGAACCCGCAGCCCGGGGTCTTCCCGTTCTCGCCGGAGCTGTTTCCCGGCACCGACACGATGAAGTACGACGACAACATGGCGTACAGCGCCTGGTGTCAGAACGTCGCTGGCGGCGGCTGGGGCGTCAAGTTCATCAGTCCGTCCGACAACGTGACCCTGACCGGGGCACTGATATACTTCTATTCCGGCTGGCCCACGCCCGGTGACACGTGGGCGAAGGTCAAGATCTTCGCTGACGACGGTGCTAACGGCTCTCCCGGGACCCAGCTTTTTGCGTCCGACTCCGTCGCCATCACGCGGGGTGCCTGGAACTTCATCCCGGTGAACGTACCGATCGTCGCGAGCAACTTCTACGTCTTCTACTCGCAGATCGGTGTAAATCCGAACTGCCCGGGACTTGCCATCGACGCGGCCAACAACGCGCCCTCGCACCGCAAGTGGACGATGGACGCCGGCGGCAATTTCTCCGAGGATAACACGGTCGGCGACTGGATGATCCGCGCCGTAATCGACTGGACCCCGCAGGACACCAACGCTTCCTCGGTCTGGTTTGCCACCAACATGCCCAACGACACCACGCCCAACATCAACTTTGCGGTCCGGGCGGTGATCCGGAACATGGGCAGCGACCAGTTGCCGGTTGGCACGACGGTCCGGCTGAACATCACCGGCCCCGGCAGCTACACCTACAACGACACGATGGGTACCGTCACCGCGCTCAACCACGGTCAGACCGCGCAGTTGAACTTCTCGCCGGCCTGGCACATTCCGAACGTGGACGGCATCTACGACATCAACGTCTGGACCGAGGCCGCCGGCGAGAAATGGGCGGCCGACGATACCATGACCTACGAACTGAGCTGCGCGAAGTGGATACAGTACCATACCGATGCCAACATGCACTGGCTCACCTGGGCGGCCCCGGAGCGGGCCGTGAAGTTCAACCCGGCCGACTTCTCGGTTGCCTACCCGGTCGGCGTATCGCGCGTGCGGGCCGACTTCTACTGGCACACTTCGTATCCATGGCCCGATAGTTCGTTCATTTTCCGGATCTACGGTGACGACGGCGTGACGCAGCTCTGGGAAAGCGAGACGCTGGAAGCGCCGCCCGGCACCCCGGGTCCGTACCGGTCAACCGACGTATCACCGATGCTCGTCATCCCGTCCGGCAGCTTCTACGTCGCGGTTGCGCCGATCAGCTCAACCGGCCATCCGTCAAGCTGCGCCGACAGCTCGCTCGTCGGCGGTCACAGCTTCTATGGCGACGCGCTCCAGGGCTGGACAATGTGGAGTCCGGGCGCCGGTCTACACGGTGATTTCTTCATCTCGGCCGCGGTGAAGGGGAACGTCGGTGTCGAGGAAGGATTCGAGCCGGAGCTTGCCGGCCCGAGCCTGAAGATCACCAACTCCCCGAACCCGGTCACCGACCAGGTTACGCTCAGGTGGCAGGTGCCGTCGACCATGCCGGTATCGGTCAGTCTCTATGACGCGACCGGACGGCTCGTGCGGACCCTGTACACCGCGAACGACCGGGCGAGAGTGGGTACGCTGACCATGGATGCCAAGTCACTGTCCGCCGGGATTTACCTCGTGCGGCTGGAGACGGCCAACGGTTCGGCCACCCGCAAGCTCGTAATCGACAGATAGCTACAGACTGAACGATAACGGGGCGGGTTCTCCGCCCCGTTCCGTTTCTTGCCTTTGGCTGACGTGTCCCCAGAACCGAGATTGATGGCCGCGAAGACACGAAAAGGGAGTGAAACGGGAATGTAACATTCCGGGCCCTTTCGTTTCGTGTCTTTCGTGCCTTCGTGGCTCCAATGTCGATTCAAGGGTGTCCTCAGAACTTGACCCTGTCATGTCCCCGCAGATACTTCTCTGATGCGCGCCCGTCGCCAATCGCCCGTCGCCAACCGACAGTCAGCACTCATCTGGTTCCTGGTCATTGCCGGCGTCGCATTCGTGCTCCGGCTGGTTCACATCCTGCAGTTGCGGCACAACGACCCGCTTTTCCTCTCACCCCAGATGGATGCGCTCTACCACCACGAATGGGCGCTCGCCATTGCTGCGGGCAGGCAGTTCATCGCCGACGCCTATTTCCGGGCGCCGCTCTATCCTTACTTCCTTGGCCTTTTGTATAAGGTCTTCGGCTCGAACCTGCTGGTGGTGAAGATAATCCAGTCGCTCATCGGCAGCGCCGGCTGCGGCCTTGTGTACGTGCTGGCGCGGCAGCTCCTCGGGAAGCACCAAGCCTCCAAGCCCCAGGCGGCCACAAGCCACAAGCCCGGGCGCGACGACGCGGCTCATCTTCGTGTCTCCGTGTCTCCGCGTCCTCTCTCAGTCGAGGTCGTCGCCGGTCTTGTCATGGCCGCTTACCCGCTTGCCATCTGGTACGATGCCGAGCTGCTGCTCGAGGGCCTGCTGACATTCGTAGTCCTGCTTGGCTTCGTGCTCCTGATGCGCAGCCGGGACTCCGACCGGCAGTGGTGGCTGCCCGGTCTCGTGTTCGGCCTCGCCGCCATTATCCGGCCGAACGTGCTCGCGTTTCTTGCGGTGCTGCCCATATGGCTGCTGTTTGATCGTCGGACCAGTCCGACCGGTCAGACGGGTCGGGCGTTTCTGCTCCGGCTCGCGCAGCTCTGGGGCGCGGCCGCGCTAGTTATCCTCCCGGTCACCATTCGCAACTTCGCAGTGAGCAAGACATTCGTTCCGATTGCGTGGCAGGCCGGCACGAACTTCGTCATCGGCAACAACCCCGCATCGGACGGCGTCAGCGCGATTGTGCCCGGAACCCGGGGCAGTTGGTGGGGCGGTTACGACGACGTGAAGCGGCTGGCCGAGGAGGCTGAGGGCAGGCCGCTCAAAGGCGCCGAGATTGACCGGTACTGGATGGCCCAGGGCCTTGACTTCTGGCGCAAACAACCGGGCAAGGCGCTCGGTCTGCTCCTGCACAAGACCTTTCTCTGGTTCGCGGGCTTCGAGGTCGGCAACGAAACCGACCTCTACGCGGTCAAGCGCCACTCCTTCATCAACTACCTCTTCTTCAATACCCGGTTCCTCAAGTTCCCGTTCGGGATACTCCTGCCCCTGGCGCTCGCTGGCGTCTGGCTCCTACGTCGCGAGTGGCGCCGGTTCCTGCCGGTGTACCTCTTCATCGGCGCCTACTCGCTCTCGTTCATCTTCTTCTTTGTGACCTCGCGCTACCGCACGCCGATGGTGCCGCTGGTGGCAATCCTTGCGGCGATCGGACTTATAGGTCTTGTTCGACCTATGCAAAGGGACATGACCGAATTGCGCTCGGGCAATTCGGATCGTGTCCCAAGGATACGTCGCGGCGTGGCCCTGGCTATCGCCGTGGTCTCATTCCTCCTCCTCAATGCCAACGTCGGCGTGGCCGGCCGTGTCTCCAGCCCGGACCAGAGCCACTTTGCGGCGGCGCTGGGCCTGCACCAGCAGGGGAGAGACAACGAAGCGCTGAGAGAACTCAGGATAGCGCTGCAGCACGACTCGGCTACCAATGTGCTGTCGTTTGAGGCGACGCTGCTCCAGCGGATGGGCGATGTCGCCGGCGCCGAACGTTCGGCCCGGGCTGCGGTGCGACTCCGTCCGAACGACGCCGACGGCTGGGGAACGCTCGGCTACGTCTTCGCGACGACCAACCGGCTCGACTCGGCCGCGCACTACTACGATGTCGCGCTCCAGGTCGACCCCTATTCGCTGCAGGCCTGGATAAACCGCGGCAACGTTGCCCTCAACCTGCGGAAGTTCGAGGAGGCGCGCCACTACTACGAAGGCGCGCTCAAGGTACGGCCGACGTACGCCGAGGCGATATTCTACCTCGGGCTCTGCGACTACAACGAAGGCAAAGTCGCCGAGGGCCGGGCCAAATGGCAGCAGGCCCTCCAACTCGACCCCACCTTCACGCGGGCCAAACAGGCGCTGGAACAACTGAAGTAGCGCCCCACGCACACAGGCGTCAGGACGCCGCGTCAGCCGCAGCAGCTGAATTGACCTCGGCGGCAGCGATACATATAATCACTCAGGAGTCAACCCAGTGACCATAGAGTGGAACGAAGAGAAGGCTCGCGAGAATGTCCGGAAGCACGGCGTCACCTTCCATGAGGCGGCGAGTGTATTCGGCGACCCGTTGGCCATGACCTTTGCGGACCCGGAACACTCGACCACCGAACAACGGCACCTGACATTCGGCATGACTCGTTTCGGCCACTTCTTCGTCGTTTCGCATGCTGACTATGGTGAACGGGTCAGGATAATCAGCGCGCGCACCATGACGCGCTCGGAGAAAAGGATATATGAAGAAAGCTAAAGAAGATGAGATTCGTCCTGAATACCGACGTGATGAACTCGGCCCGGGCGTAAGGGGCAAGTACCTTGAGGCGTACAGGTCAGGTAACAACTTGGTGCTGCTCAGCCCGGACGTTGCCGAAGTATTCCCGACCGATGATTCAGTGAACGAGGCCCTGCGTGCCTTCGTCCGCGCCGCGCGGAGAAGCACGTCTGGGACGAAGCGACCGCGCAGACGCGTGCCGGCCAATCGGCGGTAGCTTGACAGTCCGGCCGTATTCAGCTTGAGCATGCGCAAGCCCGACCGGCCCAGACTCAACCGGCTGCTTGAACCCAGACTGCAGCGGCAGCGCTGCCGCCTTTCCGGGCAAACGGTGATTCCGGCCGTGGCTTGACAGCTCCGGCCACCGGCCTAGACTGATGGCAG
>CAZAKP010000194.1:0-4903 GCA_964485845.1 uncultured bacterium
TCGGCGACTACCTGAAGGAAACCATCGCCAAGTTCGGCGAGAACACCGTCATCCGGCGTTTCGCTCGATTCAAGCTCGGTGAGTAACCGGCGCTACAATCGAGTCCTGCTCAAAATATCCGGCGACCTCTTCAGCGACCCCGAGTCGCTGAAGCTGGTCGCCGACCAACTGCTCGCCGCCCGCCGCGCCGGAGCCAGAATCGCGGTGGTCATGGGCGGCGGCAACATCCTGCGCGGCCGTGACACCCGCGACATGGACCAGACTGCCGCGGACAAGGCGGGCATGCTTGCCACGGTCATCAACGGCATCAAGCTCACCGAACTGCTCGGAACCCACGCCCGGGTGCGCCACTTCTCAGCCATCGGCGTACCGGGAACCGCGGCCGGCTATGACATCTGGGAGGCGCGTGAGGCGTTGAAGGAGGGCCGGATTCTCGTCCTGTCCGGCGGTACCGGCAACCCCTTTTTCTCGACTGACTCAGCCGCGGCGCTCCGGGCGGCCGAGCTCGGCATGGACGCCTTGCTCAAAGGCACGCGCGTGGCCGGCGTCTACTCCGCCGACCCGGAAAAAGACCCCAAGGCGAAGTTCTACTCCAGGCTCACCTACCAGCAGGCGCTGGTCGAGCAGCTTGCGGTGATGGACCTGACCGCCTTCGCGCTCTGCATGGAACGAAAGATGCCGATAGTGGTGTTTGACATAACAAGGCCAAGGGCTATCCTTGACATCATAAAGGGCAAACGAATCGGGAGTCTTGTATGCTAGATAAAGTCTACTCCGAATATCGACAGAAGATGACCAAGACAATCGAGGTCCTCGAGACCGAGTTCGCCCGTATCCGTACCGCGCGCGCGAACCCGGCCATCCTCGACGGCGTCAAGGTCGACTACTATGGCCAGCCCACGCCGCTGAAGCAGGTGGCGAGCATCTCGATACCCGAGCCGCGTCAGATCGTGGTGCAGCCATGGGACCGTTCGGTCCTGCCTGAAATCGAGAAGGCGCTGCAGAAGGCCGAGCTCGGGCTCACGCCCAAGGTCGAGGCGAACCTCATCCGCCTGCCGATTCCGGCCCTGACCGAGGAACGCCGGCGCGAACTCGCCAAACTCTGCGCCAAGCTGACCGAGGACTCGCGCGTCGCAGTCCGCAACCTCCGCCGCGAGGCGAACGAAGCCGTCAAGAAGCTCGAGAAAGACAAGAAGATTACCGAGGACGACTCCAAAACCGGCACCAAGAAGGTTCAGGAGATGACGGACGAGTTCATCAAGAAGCTCGACGAACTCCTGAAGCGTAAGGAAGCCGAGATCATGGAGAAATAGAACTCCGTGTCGGACAAGTCCGACCGGTCCGACCCGTCGGACTCCAAGGTGTCGAACCGGGTCCCCCGCCACATCGCCGTCATCATGGACGGCAACGGTCGCTGGGCGAAGAAAAAGGGTCTGCCCCGCGCCATCGGCCACCAGGAAGGTGTGAAGTCGCTCCACCAGGCGGTCGAGACGCTCAAAGACGCCGGGGTCAAATGCCTGACTGCGTACACCTTCTCGACCGAGAACTGGTACCGGCCCAAATCCGAAGTCGAACTGCTGATGAAGCTGATGGCGAAGACCATGGACGACGAACGACCCGGCCTCATCAAGAACAATATCCGGGTCCGGGCCATCGGCCGCATCGCTGACCTGCCGCAGAACCTGCAGGACACGCTGTCCCGCCTGGTCGGCGATACCGCAAAGAATACCGGCCTCACGCTCTGTCTCGCTCTGAGCTATGGCGGCCGCACCGAGATTCTCGACGCCTGCCGCCGTGCAGTCGAGGCCGGCAAGACGCCCCAGACCGAAGCCG
Organism: uncultured bacterium; assembly: GCA_964485845.1. Taxonomy (GTDB): domain Bacteria; phylum Hydrothermota; class Tepidihabitantia; order Tepidihabitantales; family Tepidihabitantaceae; genus UBA2258. The sequence continues at coordinate 1,834 of CAZAKP010000194.1, forward strand.
AGTTCGGTGCCCTGCTCTACGACCCCTCACTGCCTGACCCGGACCTGCTCATCCGCACCGGCGGCGACCAGCGGATTTCCAATTACCTGCTCTGGCAATCCGCCTACACGGAACTCTATTTCACTGAGACGCTCTGGCCCGACTTCCGCAAGCCCCAGTTGCTCGCAGCAATCGAGGACTATGCCCAGCGACAGCGCCGCTTCGGCCGCATCGACGAAGAATAGAAAATGGGGACTTTACCGCGCCGAGTTCGACGCAGGCGCCGAGAGGGACTGCCCCCATTTTCATGCGCATAGCCAATGAAAAGCTGGCTCCGCCGAGTTCTCTACGGTACCGGCCTCGGCCTCGCCATCTTCGCCGCCCTGTTCGCCGACCGTTGGGTTATAACTGCCATCACCGCGGGCTGGGTCGTGCTGGCCACGCTCGAATTCATCCAGCTTCTGGTCAGGGCCGAAATCAGGCTCAATCGCTGGCTGCTCTCAGCGCTGGGCGTGACCATCGTCGCGGCTGCATATCTGAACGCGCTGCCGGGATTCATCGTCGCCCCGATTGCCGTTGTTCTCCTGGCCGCAGTCGCGACGCAGGAGACGAAACCGCGGGCACCCGTCTATGGAGTATTCGCCCTCCTCTACGTGGGCTTCCTTCCGGCTCACCTCGTCATGCTCAAGAACCTGGCGACCATGCACGCCTGGTCGCCGTGGCTCGTTTTCTTCCCGCTTGCCCTGACCTGGCTCAACGACACGGCCGGGCTCGTGTTCGGCAAGCTGATGGGCAGGCACAAGCTGGCGCCGACGCTGAGTCCGAACAAGACCATCGAGGGCTATCTCGCCGGGCTCGTCTTCTCGGCCGTCCTCGGTGCCGCCTACCTGCACTTCGTCCAGCCATTCTCCACTAAGCCGCTTTGGTGGCTGGCAGTAGTCGGCATCGGACTCGGCACAATGGCGCAGGCGGGCGACCTGTTCGAGTCCATGTTCAAGCGCGCCGTCGGTGTCAAAGACACATCTTCCGCGCTCGCCGACCATGGCGGCTTCCTCGACCGCGTTGACAGCCTGCTCTTCACTATCCCTGCTTTCTACTACCTGGTCCTCTATCTCTAGGGGAGTCGAAAATGGAGCAGAGAGTGGTAGAACCCGGTTCCGTGGTCCCTCCTTGTGCATTCTGCATTCTAGCTTCTGACCTCTGCCTTCGTTCCGTCTGATGCGCCTTACTGACCCCATCATCCGCGAAGGTCCTCAGCTCCACGTTCACTACGTCGCGTTCGATTCCTTCGGGGTGAAATCGATGTGCGTTCGGGTCGAGACTCCCGACATCACCGTGACGATCGACCCGGGCGTGGCACTCGAGGCGAACTCGTTCCCGCTGCCGGTGGAAAAACGTCAGGCCCTGCTCGACCAGCACCTGGCGGCCGTGCGCGAGTCCTGCACCAGGTCGCAGGCCGTCGTCATCTCCCACTACCATCTCGATCATCTCCAGACCGCGCGCGAGCTCGGAATGTACGGCGGCAAGACGATTCTGGCTCGTGACCCAGCCCTCATGTCCGCGAAGCAGGCTGAGACGGCAACGCGGTTCTTCAAGACCATTGACGGCCTGCCCAAGGAAAAGCTCTGGGCCGACGGCCGCAAGTTCAAGTTCAGGAAAACGGCCATCGAGTTCTCGCCGGCAGTCTGGCACGGTACTCGCGACGCCGAGCCGGGGACTGTGATAATGACCTCGGTCGGTTGGGGCAGGGAGAAGGTGCTGGTTACTTCCGACGTCGGCGGCCCGCTTGAGACGGCGACCACCGACATCATCTGCTCCTCCAGGGCTCAGACCGTGATTGTTGACGGCTACCCAACCTACCACCTTGGCCAGTTCGCTACCGACTACGACCTCGTCCGCAGCATCGTGAATCTGTGCCGTATCCTTGCCGCGCCAGCACTAAAGATACTCATAGCCGACCACCACCTCTGCCGCGACTACCGCTACCCGGCCTTCTTCAAGCTCGTCTACGACAAGGCGAAGCAGCTCAGAAAGCAGTTCGGCACCGCGGCGGAGGTAATGGGCAAGACCAGTGCGGTTCTAGAGGGCTACCAGAACTACGGCCCGACCCGCTGGCACAAGTGGTTCCCGCTCGAAGCCGCCGATGCCCGAGCCGTGCTCGAACGCGCCGTCGCCGAAGGCAAGCTCGACAGGGAATGGCCCGCTGCCTTTAACCGCTGGGTGGTCTGATCCGTCCCTATTCGTCCGTATCCGTCCCACAAGCGCCAAGATTGACAGACCCGCGCGGTACTGCCAGAATCAAACGAGAGGTGCACACAATGAACCGTACGCTTGAAAGGCTTTCGCTCCTGACGCTGCTGCTCGCGGCGATGGCGACGCTGCAGTGTGTCAACACAAAGACCGTCGGCCGGCCGCCCCTGCCCAAGCCTGATTTCACTGTGGCGCAGGACGGCTCGACCGATTACGAGACAATCGGAGACGCGCTCGACGAGGCCGAGGCGGGCGACGTCATCCTCGTCAGGCCGGGCATCTACCAGGAAGTCATCGAGATAGAGGAAGACGAAGGTCCGTTCACAATCATCGGACAGGACCCGGCGACGACCATCATTGACGCCGACGGCGAGTACGCGACAGTCACGCTCAAGAGCACCGGCAACCACATCTCCGGCCTGACGGTCAAGGGTGCCGAATCGCACGGCATCTACATCCCGGGCGGAAGGCAAAAAGTCGACTACTGCCTCATTACCGGCAACGGCGACCGCGGTATCTACATCAGTACCATGTCCGGTAGCGGCAGCGCTGATATCGACCATTGCACCATTGCCGACAACGATGTCTCCTCGATTTACTGCGCAAACCGCGAAGACAAAACCAACGTCAGCAATTCGATTCTCACCAGCGACAACCGAAACCTCGCATGGGACGGCGACGGGCTGAATCTTGTGGTAAACAACTCCTGCCTGCTCAGCGCTGACGCAGGGTCGGATGTAGTCGTGTCCGGCTCGAACAACATCCGCAAAGACCCGAAATACGAAGACCCGGAGAACGGCGACTACCGGCTCAAACCCGGCTCGCCCTGCCTCAAGGCCGC
>CAZAKP010000195.1:0-4893 GCA_964485845.1 uncultured bacterium
CGCATCTGTTGCTGGAGCGCGTACTTGGGCTCGAGTAGTCCGGGCGTGTCGAGGAAGACGGCCTGGAAACCGGGCCCGTTGAGGATGCCGAGGATACGGTGACGGGTAGTCTGGGGCCGGGGAGCGACCGCAGCGAGGTGGATGCCGAGCAGCTGATTCAGCAGCGTGGACTTGCCGACGTTCGGCAGCCCGACGATGGCGACGTAGCCGGAACGGAAGCTTGCGGAAGGACTCAAGGGGTCAAGGAACCGAGGAATCTAGTGCCCGGACACTCGACCCCTGGAATCCTGGAATCCTCGAATCCTCAGCCGGCCTGGCCGGCGTAGACGCCGATGGCAGCGAACCGCGCAACTCGGCCGGCGACGAGGTCGGGGCCGGGCTGTCCGGACAGGGCCCGATAGTTGGCGAGCACCGCATCCTTGAGCAGGCGCGCGGCCACATCCCAGTCCTGATGGGCGCCGCCGAGCGGCTCGGGCACGACGTCGTCCACGATGCCGAATTCCTTGAGTTCGCGCGCGGTCATGCGCATCGCCTCGGCGCTCTCCTCTCCCCTTGAGCCGTCGTGCCAGAGGATGGAGGCGCAGCCTTCGGGCGTGATGACCGAGTAGACCGAGTTCTCCTGCATCAGGACGCGGTTGCCGACCGCAATCGCCAGCGCACCGCCCGACCCGCCCTCGCCGGTGACCACGGCCACAATCGGCACCTCAAGCATCGCCATGTCGCGGAGGTTGCGGGCAATCGCCTCGCCCTGTCCCCTTTCCTCGGCACCGACTCCCGGGTAGGCGCCGGGAGTGTCGACAAGCGTCAGTATCGGCAATCCGAACCGCGCCGCGAGCTCCATCACCCGCAGGGCCTTGCGATAGCCTTCAGGGTGTGGCATGCCGAAGTTGCGGTAGAGTTTTTCCTTGGTGTCCCGGCCCTTCTGGTGCCCGATGATGGCAAACCCGATACCCTCAATCCGGCCGATGCCGGCCACGAGCGCCGGGTCGTCGGCAAAGCCCCGGTCGCCATGCAGTTCGGTGAAGTCGGTGACGATGCGCTCGATGTAGTCCAGTGGATACGGACGCCGCGGATGGCGAGCGAGCAGGACCCGCTGCCAGGGTGTCAGGTCGGCGTAGAGCTTCTCTTTCTGCTTCTCAATCTGCTCCTGCAGCCGTTTGACCTCGTCCTTCGCGCCGATGGCCGTGAGTTCCTCCAGCCGCGTCACCAGGTCGGCCAGCGGCTGTTCGAAGTCGAGCCAGCCCTCAGGCATTGTGGAACATAGGGAGAGGCAAAGGTTCTAGCGGCCGAAACCGACCGATACGCGATGCGTGCCGCCGAGGTCGAAGTTCATCGCCGCAAATGAGTAGTCGAAACGGAACCGGCCGACGTGCAGTCCGAGCCCGAAGTTCAGCTTGTTCGCCTCGGACAGGAAGTCGTACCCGGCGCGCAGCGCCAGGGCTTCGTTCCAGGCGAATTCGAGTCCGGCCACCGCGCCGGTCGCCTTGCTGTTGGTGAGGTATGAACCATCGGCGGTCAGGGTGACTCGGCCGCGCTCGAACGGCACGAGGTCGTAGCTCGCGCCCGCCCGGAACCGGGTCGGCAGACGGAATTCGTCACGCACGTAGTAGAGCGCGCGGCCGAAGTCGATGACCGACGCGCCCAGCGTCAGCCGCTTGAACGGGTTGACCCTGACCCCGGCATCGAGACCTATTCCCGAAGCATCCTCGTCGTAGATGCGGGTGTAGTAGTACCGGCCGGTAAGGCCGACCTGCACCCTGCCGCCGATGGGCCGCGCCAGGTTCAGATAGGCCGTGAAATCGTAAGGCGAGAACGTGCCGATCGGGTCCTCGGTCGGCTTGATGCGGTACTCAAACTCGCCGGCCGAGAAACTGGCAAATCCCGCCCCGACGCACAGGGCCGGAAAGCCCCGGGCCACGAAAAGCGACTGGTGGTGGGTGTCGAGTATCCACTTGGCATAGGCTGCCGTTGCGGCAAACCCGCCAAAGCCGGCGTTGGCCGCGGGGTTAAGGGCGATTGCCTGGGGCCCGAACGCGGAAGCGACGCCGGCTCCGGCCATCCCGGCCTCGCGCACGCCCGGCAGTATCTTGAGGGAGGACATGCCCATTGGCGCGGCCAATGCCACGGCCGCGGCCAAGGCTAAGGACGAAAGAACGCGCAAGCCTAGCTCTCGATTATCTCGACGTTGGCCCGGGGCATCGACACCCGCTTGCCGTCTTCGAGTTCCACCTCGAGGACGCGTACCTTTGCCTCGGTTTCGATTATCTGGAGCTCGACCGGGAGGCTCGTTACTTTCCCGATCTTCCCGAAGTTCGGCTGTCGGATGATGCGCACCGGCATCCCCAGCGCCAGCCCGCCCTCGGCCGTGCTCTGTTTGATTTCGCCGAGACCCGAGTCGGAAGGTACAATCACCTCGGGACGGATGACGCCGGCCCTTATCTGGGTCGCGCCGTTGACCGAGGCCATCTTGCCGACGAGCGACTTCAAGAGGTCGAAGGTTCGCTGCGCCATCCGCATCTCGCCGAACCCCTCGGTCGCGACCAGGGTGAGCCCCTTCTTCTCCGAGCCCGTAATCGCCACGCCGATGTCGTAGCCCAAAAACGAGCGCAGGGTTGAATCTTCAATGCCGCCGACCACGATTGCCTTGGCACCCACTTTGAGCGCCCGCTCGATGGCGTCGTACTTCACGAGCGAACCGCCAATCAGGACCTGTCCGGCGCAATCGTCCGGTATCTGGGCAGCGGTCACTACGACACCCGGGCCATCCACAATCATCCGGATGATGCCGCGCACCTCGCCGCCGACCCCGAAGATGCCTTGGATGAAGCTCGCCTCGGCTTCGACCACCACTCCCTCGTGCGGGATGACCTCGCTCACCACGCCCTCGATGTACGCGTCCACCTGAACCGGCTCCGGCGGCTCGCGCAGAATCACCTGACCGGTAATCGAGGAGACGTTCTCGACCGTGCCGGCAACCGGCGCCTTCACCTCGGACTTGAACAGGCCGAAGAATCCCTTGGACAGGGCCATGACCTCGTCCTTCGCCACGCTGTCTCCTGCCTTCTTCATCATCAGGCCGGGGACATCCTCGGGCGGGACACCGAGCAGGCCGGCGACGTTCACGGTCTGCACGTTGCCGGGCAGGGCGGTACGGGCGACGATATCATCGCCCTTAACCTTGTGGCCTTTCTCAACCAGGGTCTCGCCGGGCAACGGCAGCCGGCGCTGCTTTTTGACCACGGACCGAGCCGTGACCTTCAAACCGGGCGTATATGCGTGTGCCATAGACTTTCCAAGGATATTGAAACCCGAGGCGAAGTCAAGCCACCAAGCCCGGTTCTACTCATCCTCTGTCCTTCGTCCCTGGTGCCAATCGCGATCACCCGGGCTTCATCATTCGCCTGGTCGTGCCATCCTGACCGCCAGACGACAGATGTTTGCCATTCCGCCCGCCGGCCCAAGCTCGGCCGCGACCCGGCCGAGTGCCTCAACCTGACTCCTTCGCTCGTCGGAATCCCGCGCCAGCGGAGCCAGAAACCCGCTCAACTTGTCCGGCCCGGGCTCGAGCTCCTCTGGCACGATCCCGCTCCCGGCCAGGATGTTCGGCAGGGCGAAAAAAGGCGTTCGCACCACCAGCCTCGCCAGCATCCGCGACAGCGCCGGCAGATGGTAGCAGACAACCATCGGCACACGCAGGAGCGCCAGCTCTGCGGTCACCGTCCCCGACACAGCGCCGGCGCATTCCGCGTGCCGCATGACGTCGTAGCGATTCTCCCGAACCACCACCATTCCCTTTGCGGCCACTCCTGCCATCTGCCATCTGCCTTGTGCCTTCGGACTTTCCCCCTCCTCGACCGTGATCATGACTCCGCGGATTCCCGGCATGGTTTTCCGGAGCCGCTCGTATGTGGCCGCGAGTAACGGCACATGGTACGCCATCTCTTGCGGCCTCGACCCGGGCAGGAACACGACATACCGGTCGCCGGAACCGAAACCCAGCCTGCGGAGTACATCTTCCCTGGCCAATCCCGACTTCACGCTGTCGAGCAGCGGATATCCGAAGTAGGCCGCATCAACGCCGGCACCACGCAGTAGTTCCTCCTCGAATCGGAAGAGGCAAACCACCTTGTCGGCTGCCTGTCGCAGCCGGCGCTTGCGCCATCCCCCCCATGCCCAGACCTGCGGCGGCCCGAGATAGAGCACGGGCAGCCCGCTTCTGCGCAGCAGCCTGCCCAGAGGCAGATGCAGCCCGGAGAAAGAAACCAGCACGACCACATCCGGCTTGAGACTCACGACCGCCCGTTCGGCCCGAATGAGCAAGTCCCGCGCCATCAAACCGGAACGGAGCCCCTCGGAGAACCCTAGCACCGGCCCAAGCTCACCCGTCTCCGCAAGGCTCGCTACCTCACAGTCGGGCTCGACCCCTGCCATCTCCTGCCGGAACAGCTCAAGCATCACCCGCCCCGACGCCTCTCCGGCCGACACGACGACTCTCACGACTGCAAGCCTACACCACGCCCCGCGCCGGTCAACCAGATGGGTCGCAGCTTCGGTTACTGCGACGGCCATTCGTTCCTACGGTGACGAAGTCACATCCGACGCAAGCGCTCCGTGGAACTACCTCCATGTGACGCGCTCCGGCTGCTTTGAGGGTTTCCGCCTGCGGCCGTGCTCTGTTCTCCGCAGACTTGACCCTCGGACTTGAGGCGCAATTGGACCTCACAAAGCACCGGCAAACGCGTCGTTCGCTGGATAGTGAACTACGTCGCCAACTGCGTCATTCGCTTCATCTCGAACTTAACCTCCACTGTTTCTACAGGGGCGAAGTCAACTTCGACCTCAGCCTCGACCGTTCATTGCGCGCGGCGTTGGGCCCCGCGAAGCTCCGGTCGA
>CAZAKP010000196.1:0-4839 GCA_964485845.1 uncultured bacterium
ACCGGTTCGGACAAGAGCTTCACGGTCTGGGAATACGCGAACTCAGCGTTCCGCCGGGCCTCGCGGATGAACGCCTCGGTGTTCTTGATGACTTCCTCGTCGCCGATCAGTGTGAGCTGGACCTGAATGAAGTCGGCGAAGTCCGGCCCCAGGTCACGTTTGACCTGCGTGTGAAGAATGTGGAGCTCGTGCGTGGCCGCAACCAGCGCCTGCCGGAAGCGTTTCAGCTCCTCCGCGACCTGCGAAGGCTCGAGCACCCTCTCTACCGCTGCAGGTATATACTGACGGTAGACATGGGCCGCACCGAGCGCAAATCCCGGAGATACCGGTATGCCCCGGCAGCTCTTCTCCAGCCTACGCTTCATCCTGGTCCAGTGTCTCCAGTTTATGCTTCAGTGTTTCGAAAGCCTCGCGTTCATCCTCACCATAGACCTCAAGCCCTACGGTGCTGCCCTTGGACGCGGCCAGGGTAAGGATAGCGAGGATGGACTTGCCGTTCACCCGCATGCCGTCCTTCACCAGCCGGATCTCCGATGAGTATCGTTCCGCCACCTGCACGAAGCTCGACGCCGGCCGGGCGTGAAGCCCTACCAGTCCGCCGATGATGACCTTGCCCTTCGTCATGGGGAGCAGCCGAGCCGCGCGGGAAAGCAGAGCAGGGACTCGAACGGCCCTGAGGCCAGCCCTTCGTCCACTCGATCGCTGCACCACACGTTTTGTATCACGGGTTTAAATATAGCCGGTTGCCGATAAGCGTCAACAAATTAGGCGGTGAGATAGAGTGCAGCGTGCGTCGGATGCGTGTTGACGTCGCCCTTCTCTTACCGGCTGCCGTGTCCCTTGACGTTTACAGATGCCATGATGGTTGTCATGTTCAAGCCCGCTATATCCGGGCTGCTGGCTACGCGTGTTGTACCGTGCATTTACAGGCTCGTTTGAACGGCGGGCAGGACATACCCCTGCACCATCAACGGCATAGATTGCCGGACAGAGAAGCACTGCATTTACCGCAAGACGTTGATATACTGCAGTTTATTACAATAGACACTATTGCATCAGGCTACAAATCACCGGTTGACAATCGAGTTGCCCCAGCTACTATGTAAACGTATGTTTACTAGAGATAAGGACCGTAGAAGTCGGATTCTGGAGTTTGTCCGAACCTACACCGACGAACATGGTTTTGCCCCGAGTATCCGGGAAATCGGCGGGGCCGTCGGCATCAGGAGTACCAAGGCAGTGAAGTATCATCTCGACATACTGGTAAACGAAGGCCTGCTCAAGCGCGCTCCCCGTCATGCCCGTGGGATCTCGAGCATCCACCAGTCTGACTCCCTGCCGCTCATCGGTCGGATTGCCGCCGGTTCTCCCCTGCTCGCGGTTGAAAACGTAGAGGCACAAGTATCACTCAGCCGGTTTCGCGATTGCTTCCTGCTCCGGGTCAAAGGCGAAAGCATGAAAGGTGCCGGCATCATGGACGAAGACATGGTGGTCGTCCGGCCGCAGGCTGCTGCCGAGAATGGTGAAATCGTTGCCGCTCTGCTCGGTAATGAGGCCACGGTCAAGCGTTTCCAGCAGCGCTCGGGTCAGGTTGTGCTCGAATCGGAGAATCCTGAGTTCGAGCCGATTGTCGTCAACCCGGATCGGCAGGACTTCCGGATAGTCGGTGTGGTCGTCGGCCTGCTCCGCAATTACCGTTAAGGAGAATATCATGAGTACATCAGCAGCGTGCCAGACTTCATTCTGGCCGGATGAAGAAAGCCCGACCGAGGGAGTCAAGCTGGAGGAGGCCGAGGTGACGCATCATCGCCTCAGCGAGAATGTAAAGGTCTATGCCATCTACAACGAAACCGGCGACCGGAGGTTTCCGCATGACCGGCTCCGGCCTTTCATGTTCATCTGGCGTAACCGTGAGTACCACGTTCAGGACATCACCTATGTCTGGCGCGAAACTCAGGGCCAGGCCGAAGTGTACCACTTCACGGTTTCGGATGGCGCGAACGTGTTCGAGCTCTCATACAACGCCAAGGCGTTGGATTGGACGATAACCGGTACTTACTCGGAGTGAAGTCAAAAGGCCAAAAGACAGGATGACCGACCCCTTATGATTGTCGCTGAGCTGGAACAATCGACAACCGGCAATCGACAATCGGCAATCACGCGTGAGCGCATCGTCATGCACGTCGACATGGATGCGTTTTTCGCCTCGGTCGAGCAACAGACGTTCCCGTTCCTGCGTGGCAAGCCCATCGGCGTATGCGGGGACCCGGACGGCCGCACGGTCATCGCCGCCGCGTCTTACGAAGCCAAGCGCCGCGGGGTCAAGACCGCGATGACCATACCCGAAGCGAAGAAACTCTGCCCGGAAATCATCCTCGTTTCCGGCCATCCGGCAAAATACGTCGATACTTCGACCCGGATTCTTGCGCTCTACGCCACGTTCACCGACTTAGTCGAGGTCTTTTCGATTGACGAGGCGTTCCTCGACTTGACCCAGACCGCGCACCTTTTCCACGGCCCCGAGGCAATCGCCCGCAGTATCAAGGCCTATATCAAAGAACACTTCGGCCTGACCTGCTCGGTCGGCATCGCCCCCAACAAGCTCCTGGCCAAACTCTCCGGCGAAATGCACAAACCCGACGGCCTGACTATTGTCAGCCAATGCGACGTCGCGGCGCTGATGGAGAACCTCCCGGTCCAGGAACTATGCGGCATTGGCCCTAAGACCCAGGAGAAGCTGAACCGGCTCGGCATCAGAACCTGCGGCGAACTGGGCCGTTATCCGGAGAAGCAAATGAACGGAATCTTTGGCATCGTCGGCTCACACCTGAAGCACATGGGCCAGGGTATCGACGAAAGCCCGGTTCTCCCCTACTTCCACGAACCTGCGACCAAATCCATGGGCCATTCGTTCACGCTGGACCGGGACACGCGCGACCTTGCGGAAATCCAGCGTCATCTGCTGCAACTGTCCGAACAGGTCGGCCGCCGCCTGCGCAAGGACAACTTTGCCGGCCGGACGGTTTCGCTCGTACTCCGCTACGCCGATTTCTCGACCTTCATCAAACAGCACAGCCTGAAACAATACATCGACGACGGCCTGCGCATCCACCAGGTAGGTATGAAGCTCTTCAATGAACTCTATAAGCCGCCCCGGCTCGTTCGGCTACTGGGAATCAGCGTTTCCGGCCTGGTCCGCGACTTAAAGCAGACAACGGCATTCGAGAACCCCCGCGCCGGCTCGCTGTTCGACTCTCTCGATGCGGTTAACGACAAGTACGGCGAGTTCTCGGTTGCCCGGGCCCGGCTTCAGGAAAGAACTGCCGCTCCGCGCGTCATCTCCCCTTCCTGGCGCCCGGGCGCGCCCACGCCCGCGGGCCACTAGACCGAACCGGGGCCGTGCCCGGTCAGGAAGCTCCCCCAATTCGTCGTCCATGTCGCTTTGCGAACCGCTATCCGGGTCCCTCGACGAGTCCTTCCGCAAATCGAACCGCGAGTCGCCGTCCGCATCCCGCAGCGAATCGCACCTCAGGTCGAAACACCACTCGCGCTCCAAATCGCACTGCAGGTCACCGCGCGACTCGCTCCGCCAATCGCAGCGAAGACCCGCCTGGAAGTTGCAGAGACAGTCCACCTGCATACCCCCATCCGAGTCACCCCGGGAACCGTTCCGGGAACGGTTCCCACGGCGACTCCCAAGGCGTCGTTCTTCGCAGGTTTCGCGGTCTAAGAAGCTCTATTCCTGTCAGTTAGACGTACAGGATGGAAAATGAGCGGCGTCCACGCCCAACGCGACCTGAAGAGGCCACGGCATTCGAGAACTCCCGTGCCGGCTCCCTGTTTGAAAGCCTGGACTCGGTTAACGACAAGTACGGCGAGTTCTCAGTCGCCCGGGCTCGACTTCAGGAACGGACTCCCGGCCCCAGGGTCATCTCCCCTTCCTGGCGCCCGGGCGCACCCACGCCCGTAGCCCGCTAACAGAAGAGGGGCGGCGAGTGCCGCCCCTCAATCCAGCGTGTCAGCAGCTCATTTCGGCGGGACGCGGACGTTGCCGCTCGCGTTGTCGTGGAACGTGTTGTCCGCGGTCAACTGAGCCGGGTCAGGATAGGTGGTGCCGCTGAGGTAGATGCCGTAGGCGCTGCTGTAGCCTATGTCGCAGCCGGTAACGGTCGGAGTGCAGTCAGCAATGTAGATGTCGCCCTCGTCACCGTAGCCGCCGTACTCCACCTTGCAGCTCTTCAACTGGCACTGGGCACTGATGGACTGGGAATAGAACGACAGGCTTTGCCAATAGCCTGGCATAGGCGGGGTGACCGAGCTGGTGAACGTGATCTGCCCGGCCGTGCCGTCCGCAATCAGCCCGCCGGGCGCGCTGTAGCCGACGTAGAACTCAAGATCTCTATCCATCTTGATCGTCGTCCCTGCAGCAATCGTCAGGACCGGGTTGTTGATCGCGTCCGAGACGTACACGTCGGCGTCCGCGACATAGGGCACCCCGTGGTTGAGCCACGTGCCGGTCGTAGCGATGTTGCCGCCGTGAACCCTGACCCCGTCCGTGGTGTTGCCGGTCAGCACGTTGCCGGCCCCGAGCGTCCGCGCCTTTTCGGCGTTCACCCTGACCGGGTATTCGCCCGAGGTCGTGATCGTATTGTTAGTGAAGCTGTCGAAGTAGCCGTCGCTCTCGCAGTAGACGCCGTACGTCGCGTTCTTGCGCACCGTGCAGTTGTCCATCTTGATGCGGCAGCCGGCAACGTATCGGCGCTGACCGTTACCGTGATCTTGTCCTCCGCGGTGGCACCGTCCTGGTTCGTCGCAACCGCCTTGAGCGTGTGCGAACCC
>CAZAKP010000197.1:0-4827 GCA_964485845.1 uncultured bacterium
TATCCGGCGCGACCGTGTTCCGGCGCCAGACCGCAACACTGATAAAGGAGCTTGAACTATGAAGCGGGCCAATTCAGAATGCAGAAGTCAAAATGCGGAGGTCAAAATGACCGGAGCGTCACCCTGAGCGCAGTCGAAGGGTCTCTCAGTCTGGCGCTGGGCTTGTGTTTGAGCTTGAGCTTGTGCCTTGCCTCGGAGGCCCCGAGCGGCGATGAGATACTGCGCAAAGTAGACGCGAACAACTACGCCGATACGCGGGTTGCGGTGTCGCAGATGGTGATTCACCTCACCCGTGCTTCGCGGACCGTGAAGGCCAAATCCTGGATTGAGGGTGAGAACAAGTCGTTCACCTCGTTCCTCTACCCGCCGCGCGACGCGGGCACCAAGATGCTCAAGCTCAAGGACGAGCTCTGGATGTACACACCCGAAACCGACCGGACCATCATGATATCCGGCCATATGCTTCGGCAGTCGGTGATGGGCTCGGACCTGTCATACGAAGACATGATGGAAGACCACAAGCTGATTGACCAGTATAGCTCCAAGGTCACGGGCGACGACACCGTGCTCGGTCGCAAGTGCTGGGTGCTGGAACTGACCGCGAAAGAGCCGGACGTCAACTATCACTCGTGCAGAGTCTGGGTGGACAAGGAACGGTACGTGCCGATGCGCGAGAACCGCTATGCCAAGAGCGGCACGCTGCTCAAGACGACGGAAGTGAAGAACGTCTCGCAGCACCAGGGACGGTGGGTCCCGGACCGGGTCACCTTCAAAGACGCGCTCAAGTCAGGCGAGGGCACGGAGTTCATCCTCGACTCGATCCGGTTCAACGTTCAGATCCCCGACTACATGTTCTCCAAGGCGGCACTCAAGAAGTAGTGGCGCGAAGGGACATGACCCAAATGTCCGACATTTGGGATCGTGTCCCGAGCCTGGGCGGGAGCGAATAGGAGGTTCGAAGATGGCACGCAAGAGCAGAGTGAACAGCCTGCGGAAGAAGTCAGATGACCTGGCATTAGTCGCCTACTGCGGTCTCTATTGCGGAGACTGCTTCTGGCACACGGGCAAGGTTGGCCGCCTGGCCGGCGAATTGAGCAAGGAGATCCGCAGTTCGGGCTACGACCAATATGCCCGCTACGTCAGCCGCTTCCCGACCGGCAGCGGACTCAAGAACTTCAGCCGCTTCCAGGACGTACTCACCGTGATGCAGGTGCCGGGCTGCACCAAGACCTGCCGTAAAGGTGGGTGCGATCCGAAGTGCGGCTTCCGCCAGTGCTGCCGCGCACACGGCTATGACGGATGCTGGCAATGCGAGCGGTTCGAAAAGTGCCCCAGCTTGGCCGCACTCAAGCCCATTCACGGCGACGGCCACCTCAAGAACCTACGGGCAATCCGTAGCCGCGGCCCGGCCGCGTTCGCGCTCGGCCCTCGGTACTGGGCGAAGAAGCGAGTGGCGGCTTCGGCTACCCGCATGCGTGTTCGAACACTTGACCGGGAAAGCTGCTGACCCCGCACCCGGGGAAGCAACGGACGGAGCAGCTTGGAGGGCAGCTCCGGAAGCTGCTCTACCCGCAATCGGGAGAGCAACGGTCAGAGCAGCGAGGAGAGCAACGAGGATAGCGATTCGGACCGCAACGGTCAGAGCGACCGGTAGAGCAACGGGTAGAGCAACGGAGAGAGCAACAGGGACTGCAGCTCGACCTGTAGCCGGGAAAGCAACCCGGACGGCAACAGGGGGAGCTACTCAGGACGCAGCGGTCAGAGCAGCGCGGAGAACAACGGCCAGGGCAACGTGGACTGCAACTGAGACAGCTACGGGGGATACGGCGGAGGGGAGTTTCCGAAAGGCTGAATAAGGAATTGTGAAGGCGGAAGTTAGGACCCGGAGGGGCTTGATAGAGTTGTAGCCTGTGGCTAAACTCCTGGCATGGGCGCCGGAGCGAAGCCAACCGATTCCGATGCCTCCCTACTTCCGAAGGAAGTAGGGGCAAGGCTCAGGCAACTCCGTCGAGAAGCCGGTCTTACCCAGACCGAAGTAGCCTCGCGCATGGGCCGGCTTGGGAAGTCAGGGAAGTCTTACGTCTGCCAGATTGAACGAGGCTACATGCCCGGGCTCACGTTCAACGCAGTCATGGGCTTCCTTGCTGCCTGCGGTGCCGAGGCGAGCGCAATCGCGGATATCATCGACGCATACACGAGTCGTCCGCCGATTCCTGAAGAACGGACGAGAAAGCAGGTTGCTGAAGCAGCAGCCGGCCTGCCGCTGCTCAAGCAGTCGCGGGTCGAATGGTACGACCGCTTTCACAAGCCGAAGACCGGCAAGCGCGAGACGATGAAACAAGAGCGCGACCGGCGCGTGCGGGAGGCAAAGGGAGTAGCCCGGGCAATCCGCTGGGAGCGCAGGCTCCACCGGGTCTGGAACGACGTCCTGAACGAGTTGCATGTAGCTGCGAAGGACCCCATGGCCATCCATCTCATGAACTACAGCCGGAAGGTGTTTGGCGCGCTACGCCGGACGCGCAAGGCGAAACCGGTCTGGCGCGACAAGGCGATGGCCAAGCTCGATGCCTGGGCCATTGAGCACGGACTTCCGTCTGAACCGTTCGCGACGATGAAGCAGGCCGTCATCGCCCTGTTCGCCGACATGGAACGCAAAGGCGAACTCGGCTGACCCCGACGACACCCTCAAACCTGGAAAGGGACCCACCACAGAGGCACAAAGACACCAGGAGGGCGAGGATGGGAATCGGCTCTGTCTGCTTGGCATTCTTGGTGTCTCGGTCGTTCAATATCGGGTCTGGCAACCTGTCCGCAGACTTGACATCTCGCCGTGATTCTCCATAATCTTGGCATGACTGACCCGGCCGAGATGGCTGCCAGATACAAGGCGAGGTACAAGGACGGGCGCGCCAAGAGCACGCCCAACGAGCTTCGAGATGAGATGGCCAGGCGCTACGAGGCCGCGATGACCCAGGTCTACGCAATGCAGATCAAGGTCAAGGAGGTCATCAACGCTTGTGGGGTCTCGACCTCGCAGTATGTTCCCTATTTCAACTTCGGCCGGCAGCTCTACAAGCTGAGCCGGCAGGCGCGCGTCTCGGACGAGAACTTCGCGATGGCTGCCCAGGTGCTCCTCGACAAGTGGGCGGCCCGCGGCTGCGACCCCAAGGTTCTGGCCAAGATCCGCACCGACGTCTTCGACATCCCCGCGCCCAAGTAGCGGCACCGGGCAATAGCTGCTACCTTCGCCCAACGGCTTTCGGTTGGGTAGGCTCGACGTCGTAGTCGTGCGCCCTCGGCCCGGCCATTGACTGCCCAAGGCGGCACGGTATATTGATGCCTCAGATGGTACCCCGAGTCTATGTTGACACCTCGGTTATTGCCGGCTGCCTGGACCGGGAGTTCCGCGAGCAGTCCGAGCGACTTCGGCAGGCGTTCGCATCCGGTCTGCTTCGCGCGGTGGTCTCGGACATCACCATTGCCGAACTTGAACTCGCCCCGGCCCGGGTGCGCGACCTGCTGGTTCTGCCTGGCTTCGCCGAGGCCGAGCGGGTGGCCCTTGACCCTGAAGCAGACGACTTAGCTGAGGAGTACATCCGGGCCGCGGCGGTTTCGGAATCCTGCCGGGCCGATGCCGAGCACATCGCGGTTGCCACCGTCCGACGAGTGGATATACTGGTGAGCTGGAACTTCCGCCACATCGTGCGGCTGAGCAGGATTCGGTCGTTCAACGCAGTCAATCTGCGGCTGGGCTACCCGGCGCTCGAAATCCGCTCGCCAATGGAGATTGACTATGAGTAAGAACGGGACCATCGACGCCGTCCGCCTGATGCGGACGCTACGCGACAAGATCAGCGCGGACATGAAGGGCATGAACGCGCAGGAACGGCTGGGGTACATCCGCCGGGCCGCGCGCGGCAAGAAGCCGGCGCGCCCCATGCCTCGTCCCCGCCGCTCCAATACTCAGCCCGTGCGCGTCTAGCCGATGCCGCCGCCTGGAGGGAGCGGCCGCCGGAAGGGAGTAGTTCTCCCGCGGCGGTTGTGCACGGTGCGGGAGTTTTGGGTGCCCTCCGTCCTGCCTCCTCTGTCCTCGTTCATCTCTCCTTCATCCTCTCTCCGCCGCCTCAAGTCCTGATGTGAAGCCATCATTCGACCTCCGTTCTCGTCCCGGATTTCTCTCTCCTCACTCCTCAGTCCTCACTCCTTTCCAAACGTACGTCGCCGCGGAGAAACACAACCTGACTCTCGTCAGCCTCGACGCCGACTTCGACCGGACCGACCGAGGCAGGAAAACGCCCGCAGACATCCTTGGCGAGCCACCCGTCGTCCATGACAAGCCGCCGGCCATGCCTGCCCGCCGTCGAAGCCGCAAGCCGTGAGCTGCAAGCCATCGGCTGCTTGCCCTCGTCCGCGCTTGACGGTGGCCGGAAATATGGGAAGTGCCCTCTTTTCCCATATGAACCAGCCAAAGTACGAGCCGCCGATTCCGTGCGCATGCATAAGTTTTACCTTCTTTCCTTTCCACGACTCTTCGCGACCGGTGTCGCGCGTCCGACTGGTCGGCCGGAGGTTGTTGGAGTTCCCGCATGGGTGATCATCGGCCAGCCTCTCTGTCTGCTTTCCTAACGCACTTGCCAATGGTGTCTACGTAATAGCGCTCGTCGCCAGCCGTTACGATGGCCAGTCCTTCGCTGAAATCCCGAGCAGAGTCGAACTGAGGCTCGATGACGAACTCGCCAGTCTTGTCGATGTAACCCCACTTACCTTCAACACTGACCGCTGCCAGCCCTTCGGAGAAAGGCCCGACGAGTTGGAACCGGGGTCGGA
>CAZAKP010000198.1:0-4769 GCA_964485845.1 uncultured bacterium
ATCGAAGCGGTTGAACTCGTACGTGTTGGACTTGTTGCCGTAGAGCGCGTTAAGCTGGGGCACGTAGACGAGGTCCGAACCGGCCTTCAGCTTCCTTCCGCTGGCTCCGGACGGGTAGGAAGGCAGGCTTTCCCAGCTCCGGGTGGCGACCGAGAACCGCCAGAACTCGAGGCAGTTGTTGCCTTTGGTCGCGTAGACGTGACCCGAGGTGTCACCGGCAAGGTGGGCCCCGGACTTTATCCTTTTTCGGCCGGGTATCGCTACGCTTTGGAACCAGGTATCCCGGTTCGTGTTGAACATGTAGAACTCGTCGGTATTGTTGCCTTTGAAGGCAAACACGAGCGAGTCCGGCACAAACCCCAGGGCGCCGCCCATGTAAACGGCTCTGCGCCTGGGGCCATCCGGCACGTTCGCCAGTCGCTCCCAGACGGTCACCCCGGTAACCGGATAGTAGACCGTGTCGTTCGAAAGCTCCTTGTCGACCTCGAGCATCGAGTAGGACTTCACTTGATGGGTACCGAGTGCGGCCTGCTCGACGAACCATGGCGAGAAGGTGACCTCGACCGAATCGTGCGGTGGTATCGACTCGATTGTCTGGGCGTCGAAGTAAAAGCCGCCGATTTCGCAGCGCACGGGGAAGGAGCGTGACGTAATCGAGCTATAGTTGCGCACCCAGACCCGCGGCGTCACGGTGGCGCCCAGCCGGAAGCTGTCGTCGGGCAGCGCGACCCGGAACGCACCGACGTCGTCCTCGGTGTATTTGACGGTGCAGTAGTTCTCATCCGGGCCGGCGAAGTCGAAGCCGGTGACGTAGTAGTCCCCGAGTTGGTCCATCACGGCGCCGAACGGCTCGTCGTCCTCACCGAACGTCTGGTGGCTTGCGTTCCAGACCTTGGCTCCGCTGGAGCTGTACTTGATGGTCATCCAGTCGATGTCGCCCTGGTAGACGTAGGTCCAGCCGGTAACAAGTACGTTGCCCCGGTCATCCACCACCATGGCGGTCGTGCTGTCGTCGTCCTCCACCCCGGCGTCAAAGGTTTGGAACCAGGGATTGGTGTTGTCCTGATTGATACGGAACGTGAGGAAGTCGTACATGTCGTTGACCGCATCCAGCACGATGCCGCTCACGTAGACGTTGTAGTTCTTGTCCACCGCCACCTGCCCGCCGCCATCAGTACCCAGCCAGCCCGCGTCGAAGCGGTTGACCCAGATCGCGGTGCCGGCCGAGTTGTACTTGATTGTGGTCGCATCGTACCACGTCCCCTGCTCGCCGGCCCGGCCGGTAACGTAGACGTACTGCGAATCGTCCTGGGCAAGGGCGTAGGCGTAGTCGGCCTTGGGCGCCACCGCGGTACCGTCGTAGCGCCGGGCCCAGACGGAATCGCCGCTCAGCGTGTCGAGCCGGACGGTGAGATAATCGTATTGCGGCGTGGCACCTCCCCAGGAGTAACCGGTCAGGTAAAGGTAGCCGGCACCGCTCAAAAGCATCGCGGTGGGATAGTCCTGCCAGTCGCCGCTGCCGTTTAGACGTGAGAGCCAGCGTTGGTTGCCGTCGGCGTCGTAGTGGATCGTCAAATAGTCCTGGTTGGTGTTTCCCGCTGCCCGGTTGCTGGAACCGGTTACGAAGCAACCGCCCTGCCGGTCGGCCACGACCACCCGTGCCACGTCCACGCCGCCGTTGTTGTAGGTCCTGGCCCAGAGTTCGCTACCGTCGCTACCGTACTTGATAACGACGAAATCGGTATCGGTCGCGGCCGAGTACGTCCGGCCGGCAACGAACACGTTGCCGAAGTCGTCCACGGCAATCGACCAGGCTTCATCGCGCGAGCCATCGGCCCCGGCCCAGCGCTTGGCCCATACTTCACTGCCGCTGCTCTGCCGGATCTTGATGGTATAGATGTCGCGACTGAAATCGGTACCGACGCTGAACCCGGTAACGACCAGGGTCGTGTCCGGCGACTTGGCGATCGCGGTCGCCTCGTTCTGGTTGCCGTATCCGCTGTAATGGTGAACCCAGACCTCGGTCTGACCGAAAACAACGCCGACGGCAAGTGCCAGCACCACACCGACCGCTGCGATTCTGGGAGGAAATGCACTTTTCAACTTCACACTGACCTCCTTTGCGGGAGTTCAAGCCCACTATGTTCAAACCACTGTCCCTGACGGTAACCTGAGCGCCCGTTGCGGGTGTGGGCAGAATGCGGGCCGGCAGCGAACCCGACCGGCCGTTCGGACAACTGACCACACGCGGCCGTTTGGTTGCCCCAGCGACTACATGTAATTATAAATCGTGATATCATTCAGTCAAGCCACTTTAAGATTTCAGACACAATAATCGGGGCATTACTGCGCTCCGGGAGTGTCCGCCTTTACACGAATGGCTCATACACCTAGACTAGTTACCGTTGAAACCGAAGCCGCATTCCATATCCCGGCCCGCATCTCGAGTCTGGCTGCTGGCTGCCGTTCTGGCGCTCGGTCTCGGCCTGCGCATCGCCAACCTTGCCGACACCTCGGACTCGCCTTTCTTCTCGAGGACGGTGCTCGACGGTCGCGCATACGACCGGTGGGCGCTGGCAATCATCGGCCGGGCCGAAGGCTCGGCCGCGGCAGCGACCATGAACGGACCGTTCTACCAGGACCCGCTTTATCCTTACTTCCTCGCCTCCATCTACGGTGTCTTCGGCCACAGCTACTGGGCGGTCTACCTCATTCAACTGGCGCTGTCAATGGTCCTCCTGCTGCTCGTTTACGACGCTGCCCGCCGCCTGTTCGACTGGCGGGCCGGAATCGCGGCCGCGG
The DNA here is from genome assembly GCA_964485845.1 of uncultured bacterium. Taxonomy (GTDB): domain Bacteria; phylum Hydrothermota; class Tepidihabitantia; order Tepidihabitantales; family Tepidihabitantaceae; genus UBA2258. The sequence goes on from CAZAKP010000198.1 coordinate 2,803, forward strand.
CGATGGCCGCATTGTACAAGCCCCTCATCTTCTACGAAGGCCAGGTTGAAAAGACCGCGCTCGCCGTCTTTCTCACTGCGCTCTTCGTCTGGTTGTTCGTGAGAGCTTCAAGCCTCAAACCACCGACCACAAGCCGGAGCTCGCCGGCCGGGCGCTGGCTCTGGCCGTTCGCCAGCGGAATTGCGCTCGGACTCGCGGCACTGACCCGGGCCAACACGCTCTTGTTCGCGCCGCTGCTGCCGCTGGCGCTGGTTCTCGGACGAAAGGGCGCGGGCCGCAGAACGCAAATCGGCGCCGCTGCGGCCGGTCTGTTTGGGGTACTGGTCGTCATCGCGCCGGTGTCGGTGCGCAACTCGCTGCTTGCCCACGAGTTCACGCTCACGACTACCCAGGCCGGGCAGAATCTCTACATTGGTAACAGCTCGTACAATACCACGGGCCTTTTCGAGGCGCCTCCGTGGGTCAGGCCCAACCCCGACTTCATGGAGTCCGACTTCGCCGAATACGCGCGCCGGGCGACGGGACGCGTGCTCTCGCCGGGCCAGGTTTCCCGATTCTACAGCCGGGCTGCGCTCGACTGGGCTCGAACCCGCCCCGGCGACTTCGCGCGACTCCTCTGGCGCAAGACCGTTCTCTACTTCAACAACTTCGAGGTGCCGGACAACCAGGACATGTACTTCTCTGCCCGCTACTCCTGGGTGCTAAGGCTGCCCCTGTTTTCTTTCGGGGTCGTCTTCGCCCTCGGCCTCGCCGCAATAGTCCTGCTCGCGCGCGGTCTCAGTCGGCTGTCGGTGGCCGCGTTCTTCTTCGTGTACGCGGTATCGGTCATCGGCTTCTTCGTCTTCGCCCGCTATCGCCTGCCTGCCCTGGCAGCTCTGCTGCCGTTTGCCGGCGCGATGCTGCCGTGGTTCGCCGACGAGTTCCGCCGGCAGGCGTCGCCCGGCCGACGTGGCGGCAGCCAGACCAGCCGCCGCTATTCACTCTCTCCGCGGCTGGCCGGCGCGTCCGCAATCACCCTCGCCACCCTCGCCCTGACGCTCTACCCGATTCGCAGCAGCACGGCCAGGGCCAATGCCGCGCAGAGCCTCACGAACCTTGCCGTCTATTTCTGCGAAGAAGGTGACACGGCGCGAGCGGTTGAGAACTACGAGGAAGCCCTCGTCATCCGGCCCGCCCAGCCAGTGGCCTCCCTGAATCTCGGGCTCATTATGCTCGCCCGCAACGAAGTCGGCCGCGCCGTGGACCTCCTGTCGGCTGCGGCGAGTTCCGACCCGACGAACCCGTTCGCGCACGCCGGCCTCGGGAAATGCTACCAACGTCAGGGACAGTTCGACAGCTCCCGTGTCGAAGCGCGAAGAGCCATCGCCCTCGACCCGGCGCGAATTGAGTTTCGCTTTGCGCTGGCCACTGCCCTTCAACAGACCGACAGCTACCCGCAGGCACTGGCCCAGTACGACACCATGGTCCGGCTCGACCGAAACAACTCCGCCGTCCGGCATAACTTCGCCGTCTGCCTGTACAAACTCGGGCGGCTGGACGAAGCCCGAACCCAGTTGGAGGCCGCGCGGGTCCTCGGCGCCCAGGTCAACCCGGTGTTCGATTCGCTGCTGAACCCGGGCCGGCGAACCGCGCACAGCCCCGGACGGTGACAAGCCTGCGAGTCCCGTGCTGCCCGGCTTTACAGCCCGGCGGCAGCACCATAGACTCCTGCTCGTGAAGTCGCGTCCGAATCGCGCCGCAAGGACGTCGCTACGAGTCTGGCTCCTCTTCGCTATTCTGGCGCTCGGTCTCGGCCTGCGCATCGCCAACCTTGCCGACACCTCGGACTCGCCTTTCTTCACCCGGCCCGTAATTGACGGCCAGGTCTATGACTCGTGGGCTCTGTCCATCGCCGCGGGCAAGGCTCCGGCCCAGCCCTTCTACCAGGACGCGCTCTATCCCTACTTCCTCGCCTCTATCTACAAGGT
>CAZAKP010000199.1:0-4741 GCA_964485845.1 uncultured bacterium
CCGTCATCTCCCCGCCGCCGCTGCCGACTACGCTCCAGTCGCACTTGTAGTTCTGGGCCAGGGCCGGACAACCGCAGAGGACACAGAGAACGCAGAGTGTCCTTGGTATCATGTCATCTCCTCACTGCCCGGCGAGCCTTGCCTTCAGTGCTTCGACTTCCTGCCGAAGCTGCCGGTTATCCTCGTAGAGCGCCTGGATCGCCGCGAGGGCCACGCCATCGGCGTCGGCAAGGTTGATACCGGTCTCGGTCTCGCCGTACCCGAAGGCGCTGCGGAAGTCCTGTGCGACGGGCCCGATGTGGCGCGTGCCGTCGTTCTGGTCCTTCATCTTGTAGTTGCGCACGCGCAGGCCTGCGACTCGGTCGAGCAAGGCCTGCTTGTCAACCGCCCGGAAGTCCTCTTTCGTGGTGCTGTCGCAGGCAGATTCCCATGAGTTCGAGTTCGGGGCAAGATACGCGCCGGTCGTCATGCCGGCGTTGGAGAAGAACCACGTGCCGCCGCGCGCTCTGACCCGGAACTGGTTGTTGCCCGTAGTGTAGAGGCTCTCGCTTTCCGCGACGGACGAGTCGCTCCAGGCAAAAGACCCGTTGTGGTTGGCGCGGGCGTAATGGCCGCCAGCGTAACTGCAGTATCCCCGGCCGGCATTGAAGCTGCCGCCCGCCACCGCCGAATACCGGCCCGACGCGACATTGTCGGAACCACCGGCGACCACCGAGTACACGCCGTTCGCGGCATTCTGGTTTCCGCCACCCACAGAAGCGAGGGTGTCGGTCGCATAGTTGTTGTTTCCGCCGCCGACCGTGCTGAATGTCCCGTTGGCATGGTTGCTGTATCCGCCGGCAACCACTGAGTACACGTCACCGGCTCCATTGTAGATGCCCCCGCCGACCGTGGCATAGTTGGCGCTGGTTCCGTTCCAGTACCCGCCGCCGAGGAACGCATACTGCCCGCCGGCGTTGTTCCCTTCCCCGCCGCCGAGGGTCGCGTGATCTCCATCCGCAACGTTGTCGAAGCCGCCGCACACCGTGCTCCAACTCTTGCTTGCGATATTCGCCTGCCCTCCTGCGACGGTCGCGTAACGATATGCCTGGTCGGCGACGCCGGTCGTGCAGGCGACGCCGAGGTTAACGTGAGTGTAGGCGGATTCACCCCAGAGCTTGTTGTCCGCGCCACCGCGGGCAAGGCCAAGTTCGTGAATCGTGTAGAGCACGCTATCCGAGCCTGACCGCGTCCAGGCATTGTCCGCCGTACCAACGCTGTCGTTCGTCGCGACCCAGGCCGCGCCATTCCATTTCATGACCTGTCCGGAATCGGCTTCCATCTGGCCGAGGTCGGCGGCACCGACGGTCCCATCGACAATCATCGCGCTCGTCACCGAGCCGGTCTGGCCGGTTTGCACGAAGCCGGTCGTGTCCTTGCCCTGCAGCCGGTCGGAGTTGGCCGCCCGCTCGGTCACGTATGCATATGCCGCGCTGACAATGCGCAGGCGCGGCGACAGTTCCGGTTCGGACTCGACCTGCAGACTGAGGTACAGCCCGCCCGAGTCCGGCAGGAAGTAGATCGGACTCTCGGCCCCGAGCATCGCATGAAAGAGCCCGCCCCGGACGCTGATACTCTGGGTTTCCGTCCAGAACGGACCTCCGCCGCTGGGCTCGGTGTACAGCCGAAACCGCAGCGAGTAGCTGCCGTCCGGCACCGGCTGGCCGAGCGTGTCGGTAAGCTTGCCCTGGTACGACAACATCTGGGGGATCGTGACGGACTCGGGCGATTTCAGATTGCCGATTGTAGATTGCCGATTAGCAGCCCGCTGCGGGGCGACCGCGGCGTTGCCGGCTGCCAGAATTGAGGCGCTCGCCAGCGCCAGCGTCAAGACCGTGAGTCTCATGTTACCTCCAGGCAGTGAATCTTCCCATTCTCGTGGCACTGGCCGACGTAACGGCGCGCGGGCTGCCACGCTCCCGCGCACGCCTAGTTATAGCTTGGGCCCTGCCGGTGTCAAGCTGCGCCAGCTCGGCGCGGGAGAGGAAAGGATCGCGCTGTGGGCTAGAGCGACCGAGCGCGGCCGGCAAAGGCGGACCAGGGATTGGTGACGCTCTTGAGTCGTCCGAATACGTTCTTGATGTTGTAGCTCCGCGCGGTCAGGCCGGGCGAATCGAGTTCGGTCCAACGGAGCGGAACCGCGACCGGCGCGCCCTTTCTCGCGCGTACGGCGTAGGGCGGCACCGACGTCTGGCCGTAGGCGTTTCGCAGGTAGTCGACGAACGTTCTCCCCTTGCGAGCGTCCTTGCGCGGCTCGACTGTGAGGTCGCTGGGTTCGCGCGCCGCGGCCTGTTCCGCGAGTTCGCGGGCGCGTGCCCGCACGTCGTCATATCTCTCATTGCCCGGCAGCGATGTGACCACGTGCACGCCGCGCGAACCCGTGGACATCACGAATGGCCTGAGCCCGGCCTTTTCGAGCACGTCTCTGAGCACGTGCGCGGCGGCCCTTGCCGGCGCGAAGTCGTCGCCGGGCGGGTCGAGGTCGAATATCATCCGGTCGGGATAGTCGAGCCGACCCTTCCGGCTGAGCCAGGGATGAGGCGTGATACAGGCCTGGTCGGCCAGATAGACGAGCGAGGCGGCGTTGTTGCACATGAGCTGCTGCTGCGAGCCGCCTTCTTTGACCTTGACCCGCACGCGCTCGAACCACTTCGGGAAGTAGTCCGGCGCCTTCTTCTCGTAGAAGCCCCAGCCGATGCCGTCGGGGAAACGCTGCAACGATAGCGGCCGGTCTTTCAGGAAAGGCAGAATCTTCGGAGCTATCCGGCGGTAGTACTCAGCAAGGTCGCGCTTGGTGATACCGTCGTCGGGGAAAAGCACTTTGTCCGGGTGCGAGACCTCCACCGTATGCCCGCCGACGCGGACGCGGAAAGCGGAGGCGTCGGCTTTGTGTCGCATCCGTCCGATCCGACCGATCCCTCTCATCTCTCTTCCCGCGCAACTTCGCGCGCCGGCTTGTCCTCGCGCAGGCCGAGGAACCGAGGCTGGCGCAGGTGTCCGTCGCTCGTCCATTCGGCGAACCCGACCTGGGCCACAAGCTTCGGCTCGACCCAGCGCACTTCGCCGCGCGGGAGGTCCTTGGCGACGAATGGCGACGTCTGCCGTTCGAGCTCACGGAGCCTCTGCTCGAGCCGGCGGAGCGTCTCGTCGCTGTAACCAGTTCCAACCTTGCCGGCGTAGCGGAGTTTCCCGCCCTCGTAGTATCCGACAAGGAGTGCTCCGAATCCATAGCGCGAACCGCGCGGCGCCGTGAACCCGCCGATGACGAGTTCCTGCTCGGCAACGCACTTGAGCTTGAGCCAGTAACTCGAACGCGCGTGGACGTACCGGGCTGATGCGTCCTTGGCGATGATTCCCTCCCAGCCCTGCCGGCACGCCTCCTTGAGCAATGCCTGTCCGCTGCCGCGCCGGTGCTCGGAGAATCTGATGGGACCACGCAAAGACAGCGCGCGGCGCAGGACGCCCCTGCGCTCCAACAGCGGAAGACCGGTCAGGTCATAACCCGCGAAGTGAGGCAGGTCGAACACGTAGTAGAAGACTTCTACCCCGCTCGCCCGCGCCGACTCGGGGTCATTTACCCCCATCCGTGCCTGCAGCCTTTCAAAGCTGGTGCGCTCATCATCGAAGGCGACAACCTCCCCGTCGAGCACCATCTCGTCCTTGACCCTGGTCAGTGCCTCGACGAGTTCCGGGTAGTGGTTGTTCAGGCTTTTCTCGTTGCGCGAAAGCAGGCGCACCGAACCCGGGGAACAGAAAGCAAGGCAGCGCTCGCCATCGAACTTCCGCTCGAAGACCCAGCCCTCATCCGGCGGGAAGCCGTGAGTCAGAGTAGCGAGCATCGGTTCGACCCAGCGCGGCATCGTCTGGCGGCGAAGTTGGTCCTTGGCCGCGGGCGGGAGCTGTTCAAGCAGGCGATGCATGGTTTGACGTTAGACGAACACTGTTACAGTCCTGATCTCGGCAACTCTCGCTTCTGGCATCTGACTTCTGACATCTAGCTTCGTCCCCTTGCCGCTATCTGCTCCATCTTCCTGCCGGTCTTGGCCGAATTCGGGTGCGCGAGGACGGGCTCTTCGCCGATAGCCTTCTCGCCTTTCATCTTCTTGAGCATCCAGCCCAGGCCTTTTGGGCCGAATGCCGTGCGCACGAGCACCCAGGAACCCTTGAGCTTCTTCCCCGCGAGTTCGACCTCCACCTTGCCCTCGCGCAGGGACCGCTCCATCGAGAACGGGCGGTCCGGCCGGTCGCGCAGGTTACGATACGTACCATAGTCCCAGACCATCACCGTGCCCGCGCCGTACTCGGGCTTGGGGATGACTCCTTCGAACCCGGCGTACTCAAGCGGGTGGTCTTCGGTCGGCATCGCGAGGCGCCTCACGTTCGGGTCGCTCGACGGCCCTTTGGGAACCGCCCACGACTTAAGGACACCATCAACTTCGAGACGGAAGTCGTAGTGCAGGCTCCTTGAGCTGTGCTTCTGCACCACGAACCGCGGCAGCCGCTGCGGCTTCGCCTTTCCGCCGGCCGGCTCAATCGTCCGGCTGAAGTCGCGTTTGCGCTGATACTCGGCCAGCTTCCTGGGACTCATGCTCGGTCCTGTAGCACGTCCTGTGCCAGTTTCACTGAATCCTTCTACTCAAACGCCAGCGCCATTCCATCGTGCGCGATTCGAACATCCACGAGCCCGCGCTGGTGCGCTAGG
>CAZAKP010000200.1:0-4739 GCA_964485845.1 uncultured bacterium
CGCTGCCGTCATGAACAAGGTAGAGTTGCTTCTCCTGGCAGACCACTCGGCCGGGGCGCAGCCCGTCGGTCTCGGGTACAGCGAACTGGCGGGCAAAGGACTCGTTCCAGCCGAGAACCGAGAGATTTGTGAAGCCTTCCACCATGGTTGGGAGGTTATACAGGCCGCCTGTGAAGTCAAGCAGAACCGGCGGAAGTTCGGAGGGTCGAACAGCAGGTCTTCAGAGGCCGAGCTTGCCCCTGATGGATGCGAGGTTGGTGACGTCCTCGGCGTTATACTTGAGTAGCTTCCTCAGCGCGCGCCTGCTCCCGTTTTCCTTGTAGTCAAGCCACAGGTCAACGGCGTCAGCTCCGTCGAGCCCGGCAGTCTTGCGGCCGATGCCGAGTTGGCGCTCGACCGCCTTCTGCCCGCCCCGCAGGCCCCAGTCCCAGCATTGATACATCAGGTCGCGGTGCTCCACGCGTCGGGCCAAGTTCAGTCCCAGGTGATGCTCGATGAACGGCAGGTCGAACCGCTCGCCATTGAAGGTGTAGAGCACATCCGCGTGCCTCACAGCGTCGAGGACGTTCTTGCGCGTGAGCGTTGAGTCGTAGAGTTGAACGACCTCACGTGCGCGGCCCTGTTCGAGGCAGATTCCTACGACCGTGAGTTCGTACTGATACCGATTCAGCCCGGTCGTCTCGATGTCAATATACGCGCGGTGGGGAGACACCACAGGTGGCCAGCGGCTACGTGCGCCGTCGCAGCAGTCTCAGTAGCTTGTGAGACGGATATATCATTCTTTTCACGTGTGGGATGTCTTTATCAGCCACTGCTGCGAAGCGACGACAAAGGCTCCTATCAGGCATGAAGGGAGGCCGCAGTCCTTGATCGCGCCAATCCTGAAGCTGGACTGCGTGGTACCCGTAGCCGTCTGTCTCGCTTGGGTCGTACGTCACGCCATCGATGAAAAGCCACTCGGGGGACCTAATCCTGGGACGCAGTCCTGCCTTCGCGATGAAGTACGTTAGAACCCAGTCGCCTCTCCCATAAGTGTGGGGCCTTCCCGCGGAGATGAAGTCATCAGGCTCGGACAGCCGTTTGGACTTGGCGAAGTCAATGTCCTCCTGGCTGAACTCGGCAGATTGGTCCCACCAGCCCAGCTTCCATGGACGACGCCCTGGCGTGTCAAACCACTTCGCATAGCTATCGGCTCGCGGAGTGCCCTCCGTGGGCCTTCCATTACGCCGCCGGTAATCGTCCCACTGTGCCCACAGTCGCTCGTGCTCCTTCCGCGTCCACTTGCGCTTGGAGATCGAGGAAAGAACTCTGTCCGTGTCCACGGCATCGTGTGGCAATAGCACTCCGATTTCCTTCAGTCCACCTCCAAGGCCGTTGTGGGATAGGTTGGCAGACGTGAACACAGCGCCTCGTTCTTCGCCGTAGTAGAGCTTGATATGCAGGTTGTCCGAGAAGAAGACTCTCACACCAGCCTTTACGAGTGAACTGACTGCCGCCGGATTCGTCCCACTCGGCTGCGGCCAACATACAAGCTCAGTGTCCCTTGGTTTGGGTATATAGTGAAGAGCGCCCTCTCCCACAAACGCGCTGATGACCAGTCGACGTCGCCTCGCCGACAGCACGTACTTCACGGCATTCGCCAGTTCGCGATGTCCGTAGAGCACTCGCAAGTCCGAACGGAACTGCTGATACTCGCGTGTCACTTCGCCACCTTTCCATCCTGTCCCAGCCTGACGGTTCGCCATTCGTAGTCGCCCCGCTTCAGCACGCGGCGCACCGAATCCTGGATGCACTCGCGCCGCTTGTCGCGCGGAGGACCGTCCAGAAGCACGAGTTGCCTGACGGAGTCGCGTAGCGTCATACCGTCAAATACGACGAAGTCGACCGGGTCGAACATCGGCTTCAGGTCCTGCGGGTAGTACCCAAGCCTGCTTATGGTGGGAACACACTTCCGCAGCATCGCGGGGAGTCGCCGTCGGCCCTTCTCTTGAGCACGCTCGCGCAATTCCGACTTCTGATCCTCAAACCGCTCTTCGGCCAAGTCCATGCGGCTTTGCCTGTCTCTAAGCTCATCCAGCCATGTGCGTTTGGGCTTCACTCGATAGGAGAGACTCAGCTCGCTCAGCCGGTGGATGCCGCCACAGCGCGGGCAGACGACCAGAATACGCTGGAAATTCTGAAACGCGGCAAGAACGGGAGTCCTCACAGCTTCCCCCTGTAGGTTGCCCAATGGACCTTCCCACGTTCCACCGCTTCCTTTATCTGCCGCTGAACCGGTGTGAGCTGGGCACCGCCTGTCTTCACGTCGAAGAAGAGGATTGAGTCGACAAGGCCGTTGCCGGATGCAAGACCGTTGAACGCAACGTAGTCAATCGGCTCGAACAACGGCCTGAGGTCGCGGCAGTCCATGTCGAATCCTCTCATCGCCGGGGCAACCTTCTCGATTATCTTGCCGATGTTGACCGAAACCGTGGCAGTCTCTGAGCGCTCCTTGAGCCTGCGCCGCGCTTCGCGCAGGTCCTTGTGCCTCTCTTTCAGCCCGGCTTCCCATTCGTCCAGCACTTTCTTGGCCCCTGCCGGGACTGCCTCGCCCACATAGAACATGACAGCGTCCGCCAGCGGGAACATCTCTCCGCTATCCGGACACTCCGCCAGTATGCGCCGGTCAGCCTGCAGCTCGGCAATGGTGTCACGTGTCACTCTGAGCTCCAGGTTCTTCCCGTGCTGCCTAGGCAGTCGCACACACCTGCCATCTGCAAAAGGCTAGGTGTCTGGAACGTAGAGTCAAGCGGAGCGGGCGTGCCGGCCGTAGGCATTGGAAGGGGAGAAGTCGTTGCCGCGGTCAGCCAAGTGCGCCCGCGGCGCAGGGTGGCTAGCGGCGAGCGGTCAGTGGATTGACGGCACGTCGTAGCCGGGCGTTGAGCCTGCGGGCGGGAAGGATACCTGTGCCCGGTGTTGAGGCAGATGCGGACGAGAAGGAGCATCACAACCGCTTCGAGGAGGACACCGACGAGGTGCCTCACTGGAAACCATATGACATGGCCGGGCGGTGCCGACGCAAATCGTCGGTTGCGCCATCGTGGATTCCAATATCGGACTGGTCAGCACGAGGTCCCGGCGCGGAGGGCAGACTGGACTTCGTCAAGGAATTCAGTGAGTTGCCTGCCGTCGTGATCGTCGACGAAGTAGATCCCATTGGACCACCCCGACAGACCCCGGTCCGCGAGCAAACGCGTTGTTAGGTTCCTCTTCCGGCTGCTTCGTCCGAGGTCCGCGGTTTCCCAGGCGAGTGAGACAAGGTAGAACCGGCACTTGGGGTGCCCAGGCTTGAGCAGATAGAACTTGCTGAGCGTGCTGAGGAGCCAGTTCGCATCAAGCCAGATCTTGCACTCAACGACGACGCGCGGATCTCGCGGGGCTTCTGCGGACCTGACAACATGGTCGAACCTAAACGACAGGCCGTCTGCTTCGACGGACGGCCCGCGCCAAGTTTCGCGGTCCAGCTCGGACCTGTCTTGCAGAATGGGGGCTAGCATCAACCCTATGAAATCCTCGAAGAGGTGCCCGCGTACCCTGCCGAGCTTCTGGGCTTTGAAGATGCTCGGGGTGAACTCGAGGGCAACCTTGAGCCGAGAAATGTCGGGTTCTACCAGCAGGTCCTCAAGCTTCTGACTCCAGACCGCGGCCTTCTCAGGGTTCGACACCCTTGCTTCTTCCAGATACCTTGCCGACTTCGGGAGCCTTATCAGGCGTTCTGCAGGGAACGACGGCTGGGCGCACGGCACGGTCTGCGCTCCTGTGTTTGGTGGCAGAATGTTAGCGCAGGATCCCTTCCGAAGCGGCCCTTTGCTCGATCTGCCTAAGTTCGCTCTCGTACTCGGTACGGAATTCATGACTTGACTTCACGTACGCCTCCGCCGCGGCTTCTGCAATGCTGATTCCTGAGGAGCGCATGGTCTGCCTGAACTCGTCGAAAGCTCTCTCCTGTTCCCAGTCAGCATCCCCCGCGTGCTCTAGGAGCGCCCGCCTGAGCAGTCTGTGAAAGAGGACGTCGCCCTCGCTGAAGCTGTGGATTAGCTTAGTTGCCGTGGTTCGGTCGTACTGGCCGTAGAGTTCGCGTGCCATCGCCGCGAGCCTTTGGTTGTGATCGTCTTGTGAATCTACGAAGTCGGGCCGCCCGGCACGGTAGGCGGCGATGTTTCTCTCTAAGGCGAAATGGGCAGAGTCGAAGCCAATTCCGAAGTACTGCATCTGCATCACTTCCACATGCCTTGCCGCGTTCGCTCGGCGCGTTCGGAGGACGTATACAAGCGCAATGCAGGCAGACGTTGCGATGATGCCTGCCAGAACAATCGGCAGGACCCACCTGCGGGACCTCGGCTTGGCCGAGCCACTGCCCGTTGTGGCAGCGAGGACGTCGCCTGATGGACTCGCATGCGCCATCGGCGAGAGTATAGGTCGGCCTGTGCCTACGTCAAATCAGTGTCGTCAAAGGCGATGATCGCGGCGTCAGGGGAGAAAGCAAGAGCACTCGGGTGGTCGTGGAGTAGTCTCGGAGTGGTGGCCGAGTGTGATCAAGCCCGGGCGGGGAACCGGCGTTGTGTCTTCAGGCAGATCTTCACGAGTATTAGCATCACGGGCACTTCGGTGAGCACGCCGACAACCGGGGCAGGGCGGAGCCCGTCGGCCGCGTGCGCGGCGAACTGGCGAGCAAAGAACTCGCTCCAGCCGAGGTCGGA
>CAZAKP010000201.1:0-2164 GCA_964485845.1 uncultured bacterium
CCAAGCCGTACGAGCCGCGCGGCAGAATCATCTTCGGCACGACGCCGGAGGGGATTCTGCTTTCCCACATGGTTGAGGAGAGACTGCAGAATCCGGAGAATCGTCGGCTGCTGGTTGAAGGGCATGCGCTGGTCGGGATGAACCCCGAGGTGGGGCACGCGCTGATGGCGCACGAAGACCTGCCGTATGCGTATAGCTGGCCGCTTTCTGAAGGCAGGCTCTGCCACATGCACCTGAACAGCCAGCCGCTCGGAAACTTCGACCAGGACCTGAACGTCGGCGCGATCTCGCCGGAGCAGATGGAGGCGCTGCTGTATGTCTTGAAGATGCACAGTTATCGTGGTTGGTTCGGCATCGACATCAATCCCGAACGGATGCCGGTGGAGACGGCTCTGCGTATCTCGATGGATGCGCTACGCGCGGCCAACGACCGCATCAACGAACTGGACCACGAGTCCGTGATCTATGCCGTCAACCGTCCCGACAAGACGAGAGGTTGGGTGGAGGCGCATCTGATCCGAGCTAGAGCGAAGTATCCCGAGAAGCTGGCACCATTAGGACGGGCACAAGCGCAAGCTCAAGCACAAGCAGGAAGGGGATAGATGATACGTAAGGTTGACGACTATGCGGTCTTTAAGAGGGCGCACGTTCTGACTCTTGAAATCTACCGACTGACCGCACGTTTCCCCAAGGATGAGAGGTATGGACTTGTGTCGCAGATGCGCCGAGCCTCGTATTCGATACCCATGAATCTGAAAGAGGGAAGTGCCGGAAGCGTCGTAGAATTCGCAAGGTACGTTCGGATTGCAGTAGGCAGCAAGGAGGAGTTGGAATATCAACTCGTGCTGGCCAAGGACTTGGGCTATCTCTCGACTGAGCAGTCCAAGCGGCTTTCCGATGAGGTCGCGGAAATTGGCAAGATGCTGTACGCGCTACTTCGCAGGCTCATTTCTGATTCCGATGCTTGAGCTTGCGCTTGTGCTATGAGCCTCCTTCTGGGCATCGACATCGGGACATCGGGAAGCAAAGCGGTCCTGATCTCTCCAGACGGCTCCGTTCGGGCCGAGGTAACCACTGAGTATCCGATGCACGTCCCGCGACCGGGTTGGGCAGAACAGAATCCTGAAGACTGGTGGAAGGCGACCGTTACGAGCATCCGACAAGTTCTCTCTCGAACTGGCAACGAGGCCATTGCCGGGATCGGTCTGACCGGGCAGATGCACGGGCTCGTGCTGCTGGACGAGGCGGGCAAGGTGCTGCGGCCGTGTATTATGTGGAACGACCAGCGGACTGCGACGCAGTGCGCGGAGATTGAGCAGAAGGTCGGCCGGGCAAAGCTGATTGAGCTGGCCGGCAAGCCGGCCCTCACCGGATTCACTGCGGGCAAGATTCTGTGGGTGCGCGAGAATGAGCCCGACATCTACCGTCGCGCCCGGCACGTTCTGTTACCCAAGGACTATGTCCGCTACCGTTTCACTGGGGCGTTGGCGATGGACGTGGCCGACGGCTCGGGCACGTTGCTGATGGACGTCGGCAGACGAGTTTGGTCGGACGAATTGCTGCTGGCGCTCGACATTCCGCATGTCTGGCTGCCCTCGCTACACGAGTCCCACGAAGTCGTAGCCGAGGTAAGTGTGGCCGCCGCGTCCGAGACCGGGCTTCGGGCAGGAACGCCGGTCGTCGCCGGCGCAGGGGACCAGGCAGCGCAGTCGATAGGGACCGGAATCGCGCGCGAGGGCGCGGTATCGGTGACCGTCGGAACGTCAGGAGTTGTGTTCGCAGCCACGAACCAATATCGGTTTGACCCGACCGGTGAACTCCACGCCTACTGCCATGCCGTTCCCGATACGTGGCACCTGATGGGAGTGACACTCTCTGCGGGGGGAAGCCTGCGCTGGTTCCGTGACGCTATCTGTCAGAGCGAGATGGCCGAGGCGCAACGGACTGGGCGCGATGTCTACGATATCATCACCGAGCTGGCCGCTACAGCTCCGGCCGGTTCGGACGGTCTGCTGTTTCTTCCGTACCTCACCGGCGAGAGAACGCCTCATGCAGACCCTGACGCGCGCGGCGTGTTCTTTGGCCTATCGCTGAGACATACGAAGGCGCACATGGCGCGGGCCGTGCTTGAGGGCGTGACTTTCTCATTGCGCGAGTGCCTGGA
>CAZAKP010000201.1:2264-4705 GCA_964485845.1 uncultured bacterium
GTGTCAGGAGGTGGTTCGCGTTCGTCGTTCTGGCGGCAGATGATGGCCGACGTTTTCGGGACGGAAATCGTCGAGGTGAACGTGACGCAGGGCGCTGCATATGGCGCGGCTCTGTTGGCAGGGGTGGGTACCAGCGTCTATCGCAACGCAGTGGAGGCGTGCGAGCGGACCGTACATGAAGTCGGCAGCACTAAGCCGGGGCCGAATGCCGGTGCATACACTGAAGCCTACGGGCGCTATCGCGCGCTCTACCCGGCGCTCGTTCCAGAATTCAAGCGTGCCGCACAACGCCAGATACAATAGCCTGGCGTTTGCACCTGCTTGAGTAGTCGCTACTCGAATTCCAGTCACGGGCCTCGTCGCTGCGAGCGCGGAGGGCGCATGCACTCGCTATCTCGCATAAGGGGCATTGCTTCGACGGCTTCGCGTCGGAAAGGACCGCCCCGACGTCCAAGCAAGGCCGCGGAGTGACACCCCTCCAATCCCTCGTCCACCGAGCGTCGTCGCTTCTGCGGCGGATTCGGTGATAACTATTGGGAAGCTAGATATTTAGATGGTCGGCCTCCTTGACAAAGATTTTCTTGACAGAGCTAGAGAGAGGAGAGTACATTATCGGTGTGGTTGGCCTTTAAGTCAGCCACGTAGCTGGGGGCAGTTCGACGGCGCGGAGCCAGCAGGGCTAGTGTGAAGTCGCGGCGCAGATGGACACTTCTGTAAGGAGGAGGTGTGTCCAATATACCCTTCAGTCTGGTAATCATCGCGTGCGGGTCGAATCTGCCTCGTGCTAAGTGAAGATGAGAGCGGCTTCGGTCGGCGCCACGGCCGCAGCCCAAGCGAACCTGACTCGAGGAGGACAACACGGCGAAGCAGGTATTCCAGTCTGTGGATAGGCATAAAATCACAGCCTACCCAGATTGGGTTCAGACAGCTCAGCAGAGGACCAGCATCCAGGGTGCGGCCTACATCCTCAAGTACTTGAGATCAGTCTGCAACATTGGGTCGGATATCTTCGTGAGTGCAGGCTCACAGAGTACGTACCAGTCCGAGGTAGACTCTGCCATGGCGCTCGCGAATGGCGGGGACTCCGCTGGTACTACCCAGATGATCCAGACAAGCCTCATCCCCAAGGTCGCGGACATGGTCCTGCCGGAGAACAAGTCCGTGTTCCACGACATTCTCTCGCAGGCTCTGTACTTCTTGTCAAACAGTGGCGAGTATTGGTGCAATCCTGAACCTGAACTGCTTGGGACAGTTCCAGCAGTGTGCACGAACGTCACTATCGTCCTTCACTCCACGGCCCCGATATCTTGCATAAAACTGACCATAAGCTTCCACGTAGAAGACATCCGGGTTGAATAGGGTCCTCAGAGATTGAGGGTGTGATGGCAGGAGTATCGTGTAGGCGCGGCGCGATGGCTATCATGTTGGTCGTAGCAGCCGCGGCGGTCTGCATGCAGTGCGGTTCGACCAGGGAGTATCCCCAGAGCAGTACGCGCACCGACGACGTCACGATCCAGCTTGCCAGGCTGCTGGTGGACACGACCCTTCTTCGGCAGGCCTCAGTTCGCGTGGTTAATGATACGTTGCACATAGTCTTGCCCGGCAACAGGCCCTATCGGATCAAGGACCGTAGCGGGCAAACCCGCACGTACGAGAAGACGCCGCTAGAGTTCACGGTCGAGAAGGTCGAGATCACGGTGCCGGAGAGCACTCGGTAGGGGTTCCCGGCAGGGCAGGCCAAGACTGGCGGTTCCGGTCTGACGGGTCCGCTTCTGCAGTCTCGACGGTCGTGACATCCGAATCAGCAGGAAGTCCGTGCTGACTCAGTAGCGCACTCCGTTTAGCCGCAGCATTAGGAGGAAGCTGCTCGCATCGTTCGGGCAGCTTTCTTCTTTTTCTCAAGGAGTGCCAAGACAATAGAGTAGATGGAACAGCGGCCGCAGTAGCAGTAGCCATCACGGACGCTATAATGCAGACGATGGTGCGCCCTGCAATCAGAGCCGGGTCTGAACAGTGAAGCAACCGCGTAGGTTCCTCGCTTTCGACCTCGGGGCAGAGTCGGGGCGGGCGATACTGGGTGAGCTCGACTGCAGCAGGCTGAGTGTTCGGGTGGTGAGCCGATTCCCCAACCGGATGCTCGAACTGAGCGGGCACTTGTTCTGGGACGTCTGGCATCTGCTGAATGAGGTCAAGAACGGGCTGCGCGCGTGCGCCGCGGAAGAGCCGACGAGCGTCGGCGTCGATACGTGGGGCGTGTTCTTCGGTCTTTCGCTTCGACACACCAAGGCGCACATGGCAAGGGCAGTGCTCGAAGGCGTCACATTCTCGCTGCGAGAGTGCCTGGACCTGCTGTGCGGGCTCGGCCAGAGCTGTGCCCGCGTCCGCATGTCGGGCGGCGGCTCGCGCTCTGCGCTCAGGCGGCAGATGATGGCCGACGTCTT
>CAZAKP010000202.1:0-3209 GCA_964485845.1 uncultured bacterium
GGGCCGACGATTCTTGACTCTGACGATGCTTGTGATAAGATAGCCGCCCATGCTCAAACTGACTCCGTTTCACGATCGTCACGTGGCCGCGGGCGGCAAGATGGTCGACTTCGCCGGGTACGACCTGCCGGTCCAGTTCCATGGGATTATCCCGGAACACACCCGCGTGCGCACCACTGTCGGCGTCTTCGACGTATCCCACATGGGCCGGATCGAGGTCCGCGGCAAGGACGCGCTCGCTTTCATCAACCGGATGACGACGAACGACGCCGGCAAGCTGGCCGAGTATCAGGCCCAGTATTCGGTGCTCTGCTACCCGGACGGCGGCATCGTCGACGACCTCGTCGTCTACAGGCTGCCCGACTGCTACTTCCTGGTAGTCAACGGAGCCAACAACGAGAAGGACACTGCCTGGCTGCGCGAGCACTTGTCCGGCGACGTGCGGATGGATAACATCACCGACACGCAGGCCCAGCTCGCCATCCAGGGCCCGAAGGCCGAGGCGGTGATGCAGAAGACCTGTTCGATCCCGCTCGCGCCAATCGGATTCTACTGGGCGGCCCATTGCGAGATAGCGGGCGTGAAGGGGCTCGTATCCCGCACCGGTTATACCGGTGAAGACGGGTTCGAGGCCTATTTCCCGGCTGTGAGCGCGTCGAAAGTGTGGGAAGCTATCTTCGCGGCCGGCAAGGAGTTCGACATCGAGCCGATCGGGCTCGGCGCCCGCGACACCCTGCGCATGGAGATGAAGATGGCGCTCTACGGGAACGACATCGACAAGACCACGAACCCGATCGAGGCGGGCTTGAGCTGGGTCGTGGCTCTGGACAAGCCCGAGGGCTTCATCGGCTCGGATGTGCTGAAGAAGGTCGAGGAGGAGAAGCCGTCCCGCCGCCTGGTCTGTCTGGAGATGCAGGACAAGTCGATTGCCCGGCCTCACTACCAGATACTGGCGCAGGGACAGCCCGTCGGCATGGTCACGAGCGGCACCCTCTCCCCTTCGCTCAACAAGGGCATCGCGCTGGGCTACGTGAAGCGCCAGCTCACCAAAGCCGGCACTGAAGTTCAAATCGACATTCGCGGCCGCGCTGCCGCCGCGCTGATAGTGAAGCCGCCGTTCTACAAGCACGGCTCCCGCAAGTAAGGAGGATTGATGGCCAATTTCCCTTCCGACCTGAAGTACGCCAAGACCCATGAGTGGGTGAAGCTCGCCGGCGACACCGCCACCATCGGCATCACCGATTTCGCCCAGGGCGAGCTGTCGGACATCGTCTACGTCGAGATAACCGCGGTCGGCAAGAAGATCAAGCGCGATGAGCCCATTGGGACGATCGAAGCAGTGAAGGCGGTGTCCGACCTGTATGCGCCGGTCTCGGGAGAGGTCATCGAGGCGAACGAGGCGCTCAAGGACTCGCCGGCCAACGTGAACAAGGACCCGTACGGGACCGGCTGGATGGCCAAGATCAAGGTGTCGGACCCCAACGAGCTCAAGAACCTGCTGGACGCCGCGGCCTACGAAGAACTCGCCAGGAAGTCCGCGCACCACTAGTTAGAGGAAATGACTAAGTCCCAATTCCTGATGACTAACCAGGACGCAAAGCCCCATCGGCTTGCCCCCTGGCATTAGGAATTAGGTATTAGATATTAGTAATTGAGTGCCTAGTGAAATTCACCCCTCATACTGACGCAGACCGGAAGCTGATGCTGGAATACATCGGCGTGAAGACGGTTGAGGAGCTTTTTGCCGGCATTCCCGCCGAGATCCGTCTGAACCGGCCGCTCGACCTGCCCGAGCCGCTGTCCGAGCCCGAGGCAGTGTGCGTGCTGAACAAGCTCGCGTCGGCAAACACCGGCGCGAACCAGCTCGCCTGCTTTGCCGGGGCCGGCGCGTATGACCACTACATACCGGCCATCGTCGATACGATAATCTCGCGGCCCGAGTTCTACACTGCCTACACTCCTTACCAGGCCGAGGTCAGCCAGGGCACGCTGCAGGCCATCTATGAATTCCAGTCGCTGGTGTGCCGGCTCTACGGCATGGAGGCGGCCAACGCCTCGATGTACGACTGCGCCTCGGCTCTGGCCGAGTCCGCTCATATGGCAAGGGACATCAGCCGGCGGCCCAAGATTCTCCTGTCCGGCAGCATCAACCCGACCCACGTCGAAGTGGTCAGGACCTATACCCACGGACTCAACATACCGGTCGAGACCGTGCCGCTCGCCGGCAACACCATCGACGTCGAAGCCCTGGGACGGATGTGCAACCAGGACGTGGCCGCGCTCATCATCCAGCATCCGAACTTCTTCGGTAACCTCGAACCGGTCAGGAAGTCGGCCGAGATTGTCCACAACGCCGGCGCGCTGCTTGTCGTGTCGGCCGATCCGATATCGCTCGGCGCGCTGGAGCCGCCCGGCGCATACGATGCCGACATTGCGGTCGGCGAAGGCCAGCCGCTCGGGATTCCTTTGAGCTTTGGCGGTCCCTACCTTGGCCTGATGAGCGCGAAGAAGAAGTACATCCGCAACCTGCCCGGCCGGATTGTCGCCCGGACGACCGACATCGAGGGCAAGACCGGCTACGTGCTCGCACTGCAGACCCGCGAGCAGCACATCCGGCGCGAACGGGCGAGCTCTAATATCTGCTCCAACGAGGCCTTGTGCGCGCTGGCCGCGAGTGTCTACCTTGCCACGATGGGCAGGACCGGTATCGCCGAGGTCGCGCGCCAGAGTATGGCCAAGGCCCACTACCTGGCCGGCTGCATCGCCGGAGTCCGAGGCTTCTCGACCGAGACCTCTACCCCATTCTTCAAGGAGTTCGTGGTCCGGACCCCAATCCCGGCCGCGGAGGTTGTCGAGGCCGGAGTGAAGCACGGCATCCTCGCTGGAGTCGCGCTCGAAAGGTTCAACCCAGAGTGGAAGGACCGGCTGCTTGTGGCCGTCACCGAGAGACGAACGCGGGCCGAGATGGACCGGTACTGCCAGTTCCTCAAGCAGGAGTTCGGGAGCTAGTATGGAATGCAGTCTGAAGGCGAACCGAGAAAGCTGCGCCTGTACCTATGAACCGTGTTCCCGGAAGGGCAAGTGCTGCGAGTGCGTCGCGTACCATCGCTCAAGCGACGAGCTTCCGGCCTGCTACTTCACCAAGGATGTTGAACGCACCTACGACCGCTCGGTGGCCCGTTTCATTGCATCGAGGAAGAACTGATGCC
>CAZAKP010000202.1:3309-4628 GCA_964485845.1 uncultured bacterium
TGTTCGAGCTCTCAAGCCCCGGACGGCAGGCATGGTCCCTGCCAGGGCTCGATGTACCTGACTTGGGACACAACCCCGATTCCACGGCGGAATCGGGTTATGTCCCGCGTCGCGACAACGATCTGCCGGAGCTGAGCGAAATCGACGTGGCCCGGCATTACACGCGCCTCTCGATCATGAACCACCACGTCGATAAGGGATTCTACCCGCTCGGCTCGTGCACGATGAAGTACAACCCCAAGGTCAACGAACTGACCTCGCGCCTCCCGGGATTCACCGGCGTCCACCCGCTCGAACCCGAGACGCTGACGCAGGGCTCGCTGCGGCTGATGTACGAACTGGGCGAGATGCTGAAGGCGATCACCGGCTTCGACGCGGTAACGCTCGAACCGGCCGCGGGCGCGCACGGCGAACTGACCGGCAGCATGATGGTCCGCAAGTACTTCGAGAAGCGCGGCGAACAGCGCGACGTCGTGCTGGTGCCCGATTCCGCCCACGGGACCAACCCGGCTTCGGTGACGCTGTCCGGTTTCAAGGCGGTCCAGATAAAGTCCAACGCGAAGGGCGAAATCGACACGGACGAGCTCGAACGGGCCTGTTCGACCTGCGTCGCCTGCCTGATGGTCACCAACCCGAACACGCTCGGTATTTTCGAGCCCGAGGCGAGGCGGATCTGCGACATAATGCACAAGCAGGGTTCGCTCGTCTACCTGGACGGGGCGAACCTCAACTCCTACGTCGGCGTGCACCGCCCGGCCGACGCCGGGTTCGACGTGATGCACATCAACCTGCACAAGACTTTCTCGACCCCGCACGGCGGCGGCGGCCCCGGCGCCGGCCCGGTAGCAGTCACGAAGGCGTTGGAGCCCTTCCTGCCGAAGCCGGTGGTTGCACGGAAGGAATCAAGGAATCAAGGAATCAAGGAATCAAGTGGGGCACTCGAATCCTCGAATCCTGGACTCCTTGAATCCTCGTTCTATCTCGACTCCAACCGGCCTGATTCCATCGGCAGAGTGATGGGCTTTCATGGGCAGTTCGCGGTGCTGGTGCGTGCTTACACTTACATTCGGATGCTGGGAGCCGCGGGACTCAGGGACGCGGCTGAGAACGCGGTGCTGAACGCCAATTATGTTCGTGCCGCGCTTGAAGGCGTATACGACCTGCCCTACAAAGAGAGAAGCCTGCACGAGGTCGTCTTTTCCGGCTCGAACCTGCGTGAGTACGGCATCAAGACCCTCGACGTGGCCAAGCGGCTGCTGGACTACGGCATGCACGCGCCGACCATCTACTTCCCGCTCATCGTACCCGAAGCGCTGATG
>CAZAKP010000203.1:0-4587 GCA_964485845.1 uncultured bacterium
CCACATACGTTTGAAGTCGCTCGTTCCGCCGAACAGGGGCAGGCTGACATTGTAGATGACGGCGAGGAAGAGCATGCCAATGATGCTGATGACGAGGGTGCTGACGACGGGCACTCCATAGCGCATAACCGGGCTTGAGTAGAACTTCTCCATGCCCTCGGTTGCCTTCTCGATCTGCTCCTCCGACATGTTGCGCTCGTGCATCTGCTCGATTGCCGCCTTGCGCTGTTTGTCCCAGTCGACGTACTGCGAGGCGACGAACGCCATCAGCAGGTTGAAGACCAGCACCAGGATCAGCGGGACAAGCCACGACGGTTTTTCCTTGAGACGGGCGAAAGCCCGTCCGGGCGCGAAATAGATATCAAACATAGTACGCTCCTTTGCCGGAGTCAGTGAATCGATGATCCCCGGGTCCTCGCGTCAGGTACTGGATTCCTTGAATAGCTGCTTCCTCGTGTCCTATTTGGTCTGGCGGCCGGTGTGCTGTGCGTCGTGGCGGTACTGAGGCCAGGACGTCTTCGCGGCCGGGCCGTCGCCGCGGAATGCGTAGAGACCGCCGTCCCATGAACCTACGTAGACCGTACCGTCCGGCCCGATGGTCGGCGAGGAGGTGTAGTAGACCTCTTTGCCACCGGTGGCCACCTCCCGCGTCCAGAGCAGCCTGCCGTTTGCGGCCCTGGCCACCACCGTGCCATCGTCGGGCAGGACGAAAACAGTGCCATTGGCACTGACGGCTACCGCAGAAACGACGATGTCGTTGGCTTCGTAGAGCACGGTTGGCGTGCTCTCCGGTGTCTTGCGGATGACGTAGTCGCCGTCGGTTCCGAAGTAGAGGGAGCCGTCGGGCCCGATGGTCACTTCCGGCCGGACTTCGTCGCCATCGGGAACCGGAGCGCGCCACTGCTGCCGGCCATCGGTGTCCAGGCAGTAGAGGTAGCCGTCATTGTTGCCCGCGTAGACAACGCTGTTCTCGTCAACCACGGCCGAAGCGAAGAAGTACTCGCCCTCGGGCGAGCCGAATGCCCAGCGCCTCCGGCCCCGGGCGTCGATGCAGTAGACCGAATCGGCGGTGACGTAGACGTCACCGCGGGGACCGACGGTCGGCGAGCCGGCGATGTCATCGCTGGTCTTGTAGCTCCACTTTCGCTTGCCCTTCGGCGTAATTGCGGTCAGCGCGCCCTTGTCGGTGCCGATATAGATGGTGCCGTCCGCGCCGATGGCCGGCGTGCAGTACACCTCGTCACCAAGGTACAGTGACCAGCGCTTCCGGCCCGTCGTGTCGAGGCAATAGACGTTCGAGTCGAGCGAGCCGAAGTAGATCTGGGCGCCGGCGATGGCAGCGGCGCCGTAGATGGCGTCGTTTGCCTTGAATACCCAGCGCTCACCGCCGGTGACCGGATTGACGGAGTAGAATGAGCCGCCTTCGTCGCCGAAGTAGATGTTGCCGTTCAGGTCAAGGGATGGCGAGGCGACGATCGGGTCGGAAGAAGGGAAGATGCCCTTCTGGATCGGTTCGGGCATCACCCACACCCCGCGGGGATTGCTCCAGACCGAAGTCCGGCCCAGCGAGTCGCGGGCCCGAACCGTGAGGGCGTACTGGCCCGGCGTCTTGTAGGTATGATAGCGACTGATGTCGATCGGGTCATTGATTGTTTCCGTCCAGTCGAGCGTGTCACCGTCGCCCCAATCGATCTGGTACTGCAGCGGCAGCACGGCATCGGCCGGCGGGAACACAATCGCCTCGATTTCAACCACGGTATCTGCCCACATCGGGACGCTTGTCGAGTCCGGCGCGGACAGCGGGGCGAATCCAAGCAGGGCAACGACGCTGGCAGCAAATGGGATTATCATCTCTACCTCCATGTCAAACCGGCGGCCCGGCAGCCCACCAGAGAACCCGGTCGGGTACCGGAGTCACCGGCTTTCTGGCCTTCCGAGCAGGGATTATACAATATTCGACGGCCGCTGGCTGTCAAGGTTGCGGTTGGCAGCGAGACGAGCGAATGTGCGTCGCGCGGTGGCGACGTCGTCGGCGATCTGCGATGCAAGCGCGGCCGGACTTTCGAACCGGCGTTCCGGTCGCAGGCGGTCGACCAGCCGGAATACGGCGATCTTCGGTGTCTCGGCCAGCCTGGTGTCAAGCAGGTGGGCCTCGATGGTGCGGGTTTCCCCGCCAAAAGTGGGCCGATGCCCGATGTTGAGCACGGCCTCGAACTTCCGGTCTCCGGCGTCCACGCGGCAGAGGTAGACGCCGTCGGCCGGGACCAGCGTCTCCCGTTCGTAAGGGCGCAGGTTGATGGTCGGAAACCCGAGGCGACGACCGGCGCCATGGCCCGGGACGATCGTGCCGCTCATGGCAAAGCAGCGACCGAGCAGTTCCGCGGCCAGGCTGACATGGCCGAGCAACAGATGCTCGCGGATAGTTGTGCTACGCACCGGCACGCCCCGGAGCAGGATTTCGGGGATGACTTCCACCTTGATACCAAGTGGTTCCAGGGTCCGGGCAAGCAGTCCCGAGTCGCCGGTTCCCCGGCTGCCAAACCGGTGGTCGTGGCCGACGACTACCGCTGCCGGGTGGAGCGATTCGACAATGTGACGCTGAATGAAGTCCGCGGCGGTAGTGTCGCGAAGCCGGGCGTCGAAACGGAGCACGCAGACGTACTCCACGCCGAGTTCGGCGAGCAGGGCCCTTTTCTCCGCGAACGGGGTGAGGACATAGGTGAAGTCCGGGTAGATGACCTGGGCCGGCAGCGGGTTGTACGTCAGGATTGCGGTCAGGCCCTGAAGACCGGCTGCAATTTCGGCCGCGCGGCGGATAATCTGCTGGTGCCCGCGGTGAACGCCATCGAAGGAGCCGAGGGCGACGACAAGCGGGGTCGAGGAGTCCAGGGCGGGGGACGCGAGACCAGGGTCAGTTGGCATAGATTATGCGTTCGGTGCGGAGCTTCGTACCGTTGGACACGACGACGGCGAGAAAACTGCGGTCGTCGGTCTGGGCCAGCGCGACACCGCCGTCCCCCGGCGGCAACTGCCCGTCGACCCCGCTCACGACTCTGCCCTGGCGCAAGTGCAGTGCCTGGACTGCGGAGACGGTGACGCGAGGTATCCCGTCCAGCGCGGCGTCGATTGGAGTCAGCCGATGGGGCAGCGAGGGCGCATCGAGCACGTCCGGAGCTACCGCGTCCTCGAGCACAAACTGCCCGACCCTGGTTCTGACGAGCGATGCAAGCGTTGCTCCGGTGCCGGTGGAAGCTCCCAGGTCGCGCGCGAGCGCCCGGACGTACGTTCCCGACGACACGCGGTAGCGGATGGTCGCCACCGGCGACTGCCAGTCAAGCAGATTCTGTTCGTAGACAGTCACTCTGCGCGACCTGGGTTGAACCGCCTGACCTTTGCGGGCGAGCCGGTACAACGGCTCGCCGTCCTGCTTCAGAGCTGAGAATGCGGGCGGGACTTGCTCGATCTCGCCGGTGAACCGGTTCAGCGCGGCCCGTACCGATTCGGCAGTGAGGTTGCCCACCGGCCGTTCGTCCAGTGTCCTGCCGGTTATGTCGTCGGTGTCGGTGCGTCTCCCGAACAGCACACCGGCCAGGTATTCCTTCGGCCGATCCAGGAGAAAGCGGCTGATCTTGGTTGCCTCGCCGACAAGTACGAGGAGCACGCCCGATGCAAGCGGGTCGAGCGTGCCGGCGTGGCCCAGGGGAATTGTCGATTGCGCGGAGAGGAGGCGCTTGATGTGGCGGATGACGTCGTAGGACGAGATACCGGATGGTTTGTTCACGTTCAAGACGCCGCGCATCGGTCGGAAGCTGGCTGCCGGGCTAAGCCTGCTCTTCGGGCTCGGTCTTGTGGAGATCGGAGATGATTTCGTTGATGTGCATCTCGTGGGCCAGGACATCGTCAAGAGCGAACCGGAGTTCCGGCACGACCCGGAACGTGACCATCTGGCCGAGTCGCCGCCGAATGTAGCCGCGCGCGCCCTGGAGATGCTCGAGCGACTGCTGCTGGGTCGCTTCGTCGCCCATGATGGAGAAGTAGACAGTGGCGTTCTTCAGGTCCCGCGAGATGTGGCAACGGGTGACGGTCACGAACCCGATTTTGGGGTCGGAGAGCTCGCTCAGGACGATTTTGGCAACGGAATCTTTAATGGCGTCGGCGACTCGCTTATCCCGGTGTTGCATATCTGTATTCTAGGGCACCGGGCGCGATTGTAAAGCGGCACCCGGTCAGTTGTTGACCATCCGGGTCTGGTTGGCTAGAGTGAGCGGATGCGTGTCCCGGTGGCTGCCGCCGTCGTTCTATGCCTTGCCGGCTGCTGTCTCTATCATGCGCCGCGAATCGAAGCGCCGCCGCCACCGGTCCCCGGACCAAAACCGCCGGTCTCGAGCGGTGAACCACTGGTACGTGTGCGGCTCGCGGCGGGCAAGACCGCGTATCTCAGTTCAGACGGAGGCCTGGTCTTAGCCGCGGGTTCGCGGCGGCAGTCGGTGGGTTCCAACCGGAAGGTAGAGGTTGCCCTTGAGCGGGGGCAGATAGTTGTTACCGGAGGGCCCGCTGCGCCGCTGAGCGTGGACACGTTGTCCGTAA